>JAHFKJ010000044.1 GCA_023245415.1 Candidatus Gottesmanbacteria bacterium
CCGGCGAAATTGAAATGGCTGTGAAGATGCGGCCTACACACACATGGACAAAAAGACCCCGTGGAGCTTTACTGTATCTTGACACTGGGAAGACGTTTCCAATTGTCTAGGGTAGGAGGGAGGGACGCGCCATACGGCGCATCCCGACGATGTAACACCTCTCTTTGAAAACGTTGACTCTAATCACAATGCCGCATAAAAATCCGGCTGTGAAACACTGTCTGGTGGGCAGTTTAACTGGGGAGGTTGCCTCCAAAAGGGTAACGGAGGCGTACAAAGGTACTTTAAGCGCGGATGGTAATCGCGTGGATTGTGCAAAGGCATAAAAGTGCTTGACTGCGAGACGGACAGGTCGAGCAGGTACGAAAGTAGGTCTTAGTGATCCCCGCATGCGCAGTGGTTGCGCGGCGGGCTTAACGGATAAAAGCTACCCCGGGGATAACAGGCTGATCGCATCCGAGCGTCCACAGCGACGATGCGGTTTGGCACCTTATAAAAGACATTGGGGTGCTTCCGGAGTAATTCGGAACCAAATAAATCTAGCTAATATCGGTGGAGTTCTTAATTGATCGCGGCAATTATATTACTTATACTAAGAAGTATGATTGGATCAATGGATAATACCGAGGGAAGCTTAACAGAAGAACAAAAAGATATTCTTATTGGAGTTATTCTTGGAGATGGTGCAATGCGTAAAAAAACACATGCACTTCTTGAAATAAATCATTCATATAGACAAAAAGAGTATGTGGATTGGTTATACCAAAAGTTTAAAAACTTTATTAGTACTCAACCTAAATTAAGGAAAACAAATGGAAATAGGATTGCGTATCGGTTTACAACAAAAAGTTTACCGCAGTTTACTCAATACTATGAGATCTTCTTTAAAGAAAGACGTAAAAGTATTCCAACTTCCTTTAATTTAAAACCTTTAACTCTTGCAATATGGTATATGGATGATGGATCTCGTTGTGATAGTGATATTTATATCAATACACAACAATTTCTCAAAGAAGAACAAGAGAATCTGATAGACTTGTTGTATAAGTATTTTTCTATCAAAACAACTCTGAACAAAGATAAGCAATATTGGAGAATACGTATTCGGAAAGAGAGTATTTATAGTTTTATGAATATAATTTCCCCATATATTATTCCAACAATGAAATATAAACTTCTGTTATAGCCCCGTATCGACTGATCCCGACTTAGTCGGGAGAGATAGCTCAAATCAGTTAATAAAAATTCAAGAGCTATAATACGCTGGCTCCGCCATATCGGCGGATGAAGATATAGTCAAATCTCACTGGAAACGGTGAGGGTAATTCTGTTTTTACAGGATTGCGATGTCGGCTCATCCTATCCTGGAGGTGGAGAAGCTTCCAAGGGTCCGGCTGTTCGCCGGTTAAAAGGGTACGCGAGCTGGGTTCAGAACGTCGTGAGACAGTAGACATATAGTATTATGACTAATACTATTAAAAGCTGTCCATTCTTCAACGTTTTGAACTTTTAGAGGAATTTGAAGAAATCTCGACTAAGTCGGATTAAATCTGACTAAATGCTGGAAACTCCGAGTATAATATGGTACTCTAATTATAGAGATAAATTATCTCTATATGAATAGTAAAAATCCATTATTTGCGGACAATCAGCAGGTAAGTAAGAGGATAAATGATAATTATTTTTCTGGTTTTGTAGATGGAGAAGGGTGTTTCTATGTGGGATTTAGTAAACGTAGTGACTTGCCAAATCTATGGCAGATTATTACAGAATTTCATGTAAGTCAAAATCCAGGAAGTAGAAATGTACTTGAAGCGTTTAAAGATAGGTTAAGATGTGGATATCTGAAGCCAAATCACGCTAAAAGTACTAAAGACAAAACATGGATTTTGATAGTAAAAAACAGGAAAGATTTACGAGAAAAAGTTATCCCTTTTTTTTAAAGACATCCACTTTATACTAGTAAATATAAGGATTTTCTTGTGTTTAAAAAGACTATTTCTATTATTGAAAAGAGAAATCATTTACAAGAAGAAGGGTTTCGAGAAATAGTAGAAGCTGTTTTTTCGTCGAATCGGAGAACGAATAAACGCTATACGAGAGAGGAAATATTATCTTCTTACAACCCCAGAGACTATACGTCAGATGATGCTCCAAATGGTGCGTCAAAGATATAGTCCGAACTATATGGCGACATGTAGAACGAATTAGAAATAGTTCGTCTGTTATTATTTATAATAACAAGTAACATAATTGTCGGTCTCTATCCTGTGTGTGCGTTGGATATTTGAGGGAAGTTGACCATAGTACGAGAGGACCTGGTTGAACGCATCCCTGGTGTGCCAGTTGTTCCTATTCGGGAGCACTGCTGGGTAGCCACATGCGGTTGGGATAAGCGCTGAAAGCATCTCAAGCGCCAAGCCCATCCCAAGATAAGATATCCTGTTCCGATTTATCGGGACGAAAACCCCTGGAAGATTACCAGGTATATAGGCTGGAGGTGGAAGATCCGTAAGGATTTAAGCTGACCAGTACTAATCGGTTAAGAGTTAAATCCGCCAGCTTGGCGGAAAAGGTGGCAATCTCGACCTTTCGAGATCACGTTTGAGAATGTCCTGAAGAGAAGGATCTGGCTTTGCCAGAGAACAAAGCATAAAATTTAAATTTCAATGACCAAATCTCAACAAAGAAAGTTAGTATACCCATCTTACTCCGGTTTGAAACTGCGAAGCAGTGAAAAGCGGATTAGATGGGTTTATACTGAATTATTAAATTGCAAACTAGAGTAATTGAAGTATATAAAAAACTACCCTGTTGAGAAGTGTGATTTGTGATATGAGACTTGAGTCCCGGGTCTTCTCGGTTATTTGAGCGAAGCGGCACCACCTCTTTCCATTCCGAACAGAATCGTGAAACGCTTCAGCGCTGACGATAGTACGCTCGCAAGGGTTTGCGAAAATAGGTCATAGCCGGGAGGACTCGGGATTTATTCTTTAAGAGTTGTAATATTGTAGATTTCAGAACTAATTTGCTCGGGTTCCTCTAATATTATTTGATAAGAATATGTTGTCCCCGGATCCAGGTTTTTGATGGTTACGGTATGGAGTGTATTTTCTATAGTGGAAACCCAAACTTCATTGACGACCTTCTCCTGACGCCAATATTTTATTTTCGCGGTTGTTTTTCTAGCGGTAGTAAAACTTATTAATATTAAATTAGATTTTGCAATAGCCACAGGTTTCGAAATGACATCTTTGGCTCTACTTCTGTTGTCAGAAGGTTTTTGTAATCCGATAAGAGTCACGACAAGCCCGCCTCCCAGCACTGCAATAAAGAGAAGCGGTAAGAGCACTGCATATACGGAACTTAACGGAATTTTCCAAGCTTTAAAGTAATCGATTTTTGTTTTTTGGGCTTTTTTAAAGTCCATCAAACTTCCCTGTGGAAACCACACGCCACCGCATTTGCCGCAGCGATAAATGACCAGATCCCGGGGGACGCTTTCACCGCTAAATATTTGCAGAGACGATCTATCCCGGGGGCAGAGCTGATACTGCATGATTGGGTGCTGAGGGTTTTTCGGCAGCACATTTTTTAAAGAATCTAAATTTTCATCTTTGATGAAATTAACTTCACCTTGATCTGACCAGATTCCACCGCACGTCAAACAGTAATCTAGCGTCACGGGTCGTATTACCGTGTTTATGGAGATAGGATTTAGTGTATGGTTACATTCCGGGCAGAGCATAATCTTAATTTGATTTAAGATTTAATAATTCAGATTCAAGATCTTTTATAATAGTAGTCTCTTTGAAGTACGAGCGCAATTGTACTAGAATATGAGCTTGATCCGGATGTAATGACTAAATCCATGAATAATGTACTCACCAATTTTTTCAACTTCGCAGCCTGCGTACTTATAACTTTCGGCTATGGAGTCGTAACATTCAGTCTCGAAGGTCAGAAATCAATTGTAAACTACCTGGGGCCGGCACATGATTATATATTGCAAATTTTTATCATTATGCCGTTTTTTGTACTTCTGTATAGTATATTCAGAAAAAGATTTCTTACTTATGGCGTGGGGATTGTGATTTTCTATATACTTATAGTGTTGCTACGGTTAGCCGCTACTCAAATCAAACCTTCACATTTTTCCTCATATCAAAATTTACTTAAGTCCCATAGTCTTATTGATTACTGTTTAAACCAGGAAATAATCCCACCATTGGAGCATTCCTTAGCATCTACATGTACCACAGATCATATTAGTAACTATTCATCAATGAATTTGATTGTCCTCGATCAAGTTCAAGCAGATAAACACTCTCTAGCATACATTGTGCGTATTTTTGGTTTAAGGAGAGACTTGTTAAATCTGGGATCAAGCGAGGATTTAGACCTTGTGCTTCAGGAAACTGTTCCCATACACTCCGGTGAATTGCCTGCAGTTTTTTGGGGATTGAAAGATATTGATCCCAATAACGAATCTACTATACGTATTTACAGGTACGAAAACGGAAACCCTGTTTTTGTGGGTATACCTTTTCGTGACCAAAACGGCTATAAAATATTTTGGAAACCGTAATAATTCTACCTCGGGGATGGAATAGATTTGCACCTCGGAATTAAGGATTTCTTATTCCAAGATCAAATGTTTTATAGTCTCAATTTCTTTCGCATAATCAACCTGTTCCATAACAAACTTCTTATAATCAATAGGTGAAGAAAACTGTCCCAAAACTATTTCTTTATTAATAAATGATTTTTTATTATTTAAATAATCTTTAAAAGACGACCATGGATACTTATAAAAATCTTTTTCTTTTATAACATATGATGTCAATGGATTAAGGTGAATGTAGCGGGATAGATGTAGCAACTGTTCATCGTCTTCGATTAGCACCGCCTTGAATGGGCCTTGAAGCAGAGGTCCGACCCGATCTTTACTAGTATTAAAATACTTCGTATAGCTATTCACCGTTTTACTGACGTAATCCGAAATGCCGTCTACGGATATTTGCCTTAAAAGCAGATGAAAATGGTTTGGCATTAATACATAACATACAATTTCGACGATTTTATTACTATTATTTTCGATTTCTTTCCATTGAAGGTTTCTATCAATTTGTGGAAGTTGGAGTAAACGCGAAAGTTTAAACGGCAATTGAGCATAATGGTAATAATTCAGCGTTAAAACTAATCGTTCGTAATCTTTTTTATCCGTAAATATAGGTTGTTTTGCTACTCCGCGATTAAATATATGATAAAATTGGTCATTTACCAAAGGTGTAAATCTTATCGGCATAGTATTATAATAGCCAGTATCTCCTTAGGTGTCAATGTATTCCACCCCCGAGGTGGAAGTAAATATGAATTATCAAGCGCTCACGGAAAAAATTGCCAGAGAAGGAGGATTGGAGACAGATTTAAAGCAATTTACTGATCCTTTGTACAGACTTAAAAAATCGGGAGATTTTGTGCGAATACTTATTAAGTCCGAAAAATATCGTGTCTTTAAAATTTTCTTTGGTTTAACTTTTTTTATAGTACCCTCATTATTTGTGACCCTTTTGTTAATATATTTATTCTCCGTAAGTGATCAAAAAGCGGAAATGATAGTCCCTTCGTTGCTCTGGATACTATTTATTGTTTTGGAATTTTTGGTTGGTTGGACGATTCTTAAAAGCTGTTTTAAACGCGAGCGGCGCCTATAAATTATAGGTCAATTGAAAATTATGTTCTGATGGGTTATACTACTTCAACTTCTAAGGAAAGGTGGTTATGAAAAAAAATGCAGGATCCGAGATTGAAAACGTCTGGCAAAGTCAAATCAAGTTCACCTAAACAAAAAACTCAAGTTAAACGTCTCTCCTTGGTTAAAGCTTCTACCTCTGTTAAAACTTCGGCTGATACGTCTGCGGACAAGCAAAAAAATAATGATAAAACAGGTGAGGTCAAATCGTCTGTAAAGCTTGAAGAAGAGCTCACAAATCCGGTTAAAGAGTTTCGACAGTCAAATTCAAATGAGCCCCAAACTATGGATGAACTCATCGCCCAAACTAACTACAGCTTCAAAAGTTGGAAGCGGGGAGAATTCATCACCGGTGTAATTAATTCAGTTTCTCCAAAGCACGTGGTGATTGATATCGGCGGCAAAAGTGAAGCAGTGGTTCATGAAAAAGAGTTGCCCTACGTTAGCGATATTCTATCCGAATTAAAAGCCGGAGACAAGATCGAAGTCTATGTAGTTAATCCGGAAAATGATCGGGGACAGACTGTCGTTTCACTTCGTAAAACGGCGGTAGTGAGACGTTGGGAAAACTTAACGGAAAAAGTCAAAAGCGGGGATAACGTCTCGGTCACGATCCGCGATTTATCCAAAGGCGGTTTTCTAATCGATTATATGGGTCTTAGAGGTTTTATTCCCATGTCGCAGGTGGATCCGGAACTGATGCGGTTGGGAGAAAAAGCCTGGGGCCGCAAAATTCAGGCTAAAATTATCGAAGCAGACAAAGCTACCAATCGACTCGTGTTGTCGCAACTGGCAGGAAATATGAGCGATAAGCAAAAAGATGCGCTCGCCAAAGCAAAAGTGGGTGAAGTATATAAATGTCAGGTGACGGGAATTGCACCTTTTGGAGCATTTGTAAATGTTCATGTCACGAGTGAGGCTCCACTGCCGGGTCTGGCACATATTTCAGAAATTGCCTGGGAAAAAGTAGAAAACGTAACCGATTATCTCAAACAGGGCCAAATTATCGACCTCAAAGTAGTTGGTATTGATACCAAAATGGGTAAACTGACCTTGTCGCTCAAACAACTGACACCTGACCCGTGGCAGGATGTACCAAAAATGCTCACGATTGAACAGACAGTTAAAGGTAAAGTTACCCGCACAACAGATTACGGGGTATTTGTGCAATTTTTACCCGGAATCGAAGGACTGATACATATATCGAAATTAACTCCCGGAGAAGAGCCAAAAACGGGTGCAGAAATCGAGTGTACGATTGAAGAAATCAATCCTGACAAACGCAAAATCAGCCTTTCCCTCATCACTCACGCTAAGCCGATTGGTTACCGTTAAAAAAATCAATTAATCACCTCTAATAATTACCAATAAATACCAATCACCACAAATAAATACCAATTTCAAATCTAATGGTCATGTTTTGTGTATAATTCCGTCATGGATGTGAAATACGAAATTCACGAGCGTATCTTTAAATTTATTGTAAATGGCTTACAGCTTCCCAAGCTGCTTCCAAAAACAGTTGAGTCGCAAATAGTCATTAATCAATATTTAAGAGCTTTAACTTCAGTTGGTGCTAATGATAACGAAGCCGATGGTGCAGCTTCAAAAAGAGATTTTATTCATTTGTATTCACTCGTTCGAAAAGAATTGAAAGAAGTTCACTATTGGTTAAGGATTATTCAAGAACTTAATGTCGAACTTAGGTCTCGCCTCACTTCATCAATTCAGGAAAACGAAGAGCTTATTCGGATTGTCAGTAAAATAATCTCAAATACAGCTCATACGGTGAAGTAGTATTGTTTATTTGCAGTGATTAGTACGTATTGGTAGTATTTGAAATTGGTATTTATTTGTGGTGATTTATTCACATATGAAATCCCGTTCTTCATTTGTCTGTCAGCAGTGTGGGGTGGAATCTGCCAGCTGGTATGGCAAGTGTCCTAGTTGCAGTGCATGGAACTCACTGGTTGAGACAGTTCGGATCGTTGGGAAAGGATCTGGCAGTATGGTAGGGGTGAGTGCCAGTAGACCGAAAGTAATTTCTCCAACGCCACTTACCTCTGTCAAGAGTATCAGTTACCAACGATTGTCAACGACGATGGTCGAGTTCGACCGAGTCTTGGGTGGCGGTATAGTTGGGGGTGCGGTAATTCTGGTCGCCGGAGATCCGGGGGTAGGTAAGTCCACTTTACTGTTGTCTTTGGTCGGAAAAGTCGGGGGATGGTATGTTACTGGTGAAGAATCAACTGAACAGGTGAAACTGCGATCTGAACGATTAGGTATTAAAAATAACAATATATTCATACTTCCCGAGACTAACATTG
>JAHFKJ010000016.1 GCA_023245415.1 Candidatus Gottesmanbacteria bacterium
TCAGGATACAATTGTGCCGTATGAGTTGCGGGTGGTGGGAAGTTTGCTACTGGTGCTAGGATTTCCGGTGCGGATGGGGGCGGCATATGTGGAGTGGACTAAACCGAGCGGAGGCAATGAAGTGATCTATTTAATTTGGAATTGTGTGGGTTGGCAGACACTGATCTTGTTTGTGATTACCTTGATTACCGGACTGTCGGGTAAACACACTTGGATGTCTAAGCTGGAAGCGCTTTTAATCGGGATTATGGGGACGTATCTGATTAATATCCTGAGACTGATCGCGGTGATCGTAGTTTATTTTTGGGTGGGCAGGACAATCGGGCAGGTATTTCATGATTATTTTTCCAATTTATTTAGTTCGAGTTGGCTGATTGGGTTTTGGTGGTTTAGCTACCGGTTTGTGCTGGACCCGACCTCGTCAGACTAAACCGACTACGTCGGGCAAGTGGTAAACTTGATAAAAAAGAGAATTGAGAATAAAATCGACTGAAAGTCGTAATAATTACGTCTTTTAGGAGTAAAAATGGATAATTTAATACTTAAATTATATAGTCAGCCTGGGACAGTGTTTACGATAAGCGAGATCGCGCAACTATTACCCGGCGTGTCAGACGAAAGTTTGCGAGATAAATTGTATTATTTTTCTAAGACCGGGAAATTAAAAAGGTTGCGTCATGGTATTTACGCTAAAGAGGGCTATAACCCATTTGAACTAGCTAATAGGATTTATACCCCGTCGTATATAAGCCTGGAGACAGTATTGGTCGGTGCGGGAGTAGTATTTCAATATTATGAAACGATATTTTTAATGTCGTATTTGTCTAGACACATGGAAGTAGACGGTAGACGGATTCAGTACCGACAACTCAAAAGTGAAATTTTGATAAACACTGCCGGAATAGAACAGAAAGAGGGGTATTTTACAGCATCGGTGGAACGGGCATTTTTGGATGCAATATATGTCTATAAAAACTATCACTTTGATAATTTAGGAGTTTTAGACTGGGACAAAGTTGCCGATCTTAAAAAAATATACAGGAGTAAGGCTTTGGAGAAAAGAAGTACTGCGTATTATAAAATATACCAAGAAGAATATGGTAAGCATTAATTTACACAAAAATCAGAATTGCTGGCTGGGTTGGGGGAATTGGTAGATGAGAACAAAAAAATTGGATACGAGAAAAACTTCAAGAAGAGTTGGCGTTTCTTTTGAAACTTTATGGGTCAAATATTCCTAAACGATTATAAATTGTGGTTGTTTTTGTATACAGGTAGGAATTAATAAGTGTAGGAAAGTCGCACATATACCCTTCACATTTGTAAATGTTCCGAGTATAACTCCTTCTAGACTGAGTTAGCAACATTTTTCTAACGAAAAAGTTGCAAACTGCAGTAAGAAGGGTATACAAATTATGATTCTAATAAAAAAGCCTAGAATAGGTATACCGCAAAAAAATCTTCCGAAAAAAATGGCAGTGCGTCTGATTATCGTCACTGTTTTTATACTCCTCCTTTTACCATTCTGGACCATTTTTCAAGATATATTGACGCGGGGTGTCATGAGCATCGGCTGGTATAGAAACATACAAGAGGCAATAGTTCCATATGAGTTACGAGTGGTTGGATCAGTGTTTATGTTCCTGCATGTCTCGATCCGTGTCGGCCAAGCTTACATTGAATGGACGAAACCGGACGGGAGCAATGAAGTAATTTATCTGATATGGAACTGTGTGGGCTGGCAGACTTTCATTCTTTTTACTCTGACATTGATCACAGGTCTTTCCGGAAAACATACTGTGTTGAGTAAAATTGAAGCGATAAGTATCGGCATTTTGGGGACATATCTTATCAACATATTCCGGCTGGTACTTGTGATTGGAGTGTTTATGCTCATCGGCAGACCTCTTGGCCAGGTGTTTCATGATTATTTTTCCAATATATTGACGATCTCCTGGCTGTTTTTTTACTGGTGGTTTGTTTTCAGGTTTGTTCTTGAAGAAAGTAAGTAATAAAGAAAGGAAGATAGGAAGAGCTTCATTTTTTCTTCGTGGAAGGGGTTAGATATAGGGAATCTTTGCCTAAGATGATTTTATAGACGTTTTCGATGAAATCACCTCCGGCATAGCCGATAAAAAAGGAAATTGCGGGATTGATCTCATCCACAAAGGTAAGTTTAATGCCCGAATTTGCGACTGCCCAGGAAACTGAAGCGCCAATAAAACTCGAAAGAAATACGATTAACGCAAAATATTTTGGCTCAAACCTGGTATTTTTGTAGGCAAACTGGTACTTGATGAAGCCAACGATGCCCCGGATAAGTCCTCCTAATGCGCCTGAAATAACAAGATTTACCATATATTTAGAGAGTAACATACACATTATCCTAAGATCAAGGCTGGAAAATAATGCGTCCTTACCACATGCAGACATAAGTTCTAAGCCGGTTTAACTTGACCTATAGTATATTTATGTGTATAATAACAGCTATACTATGAACTCAAAAGAAGCTCTAATACAAGAATATCTAGCTAAAAAAAGTCCAGCCAGACGTCCCAATTATTTGCAGCATAATAGAAATAAGCGACTGACCAGGACACTTCTTGCTTTATTTTTATCAGCGGCATTATCTTCTTGTCTGGTAATTCAACCTAGTCGACCTTGTCTATCTCGGGCTGATGCTACGAGAAATGCACAGGTTATGAATAATTTAGCAGCAGCAGCTGTAGATCCTAATAACAGGGCTACTATGGAAGCTCAAGCAACAATAGACACTTCCAATATAAGAGTTTGTTCAAACGCCGAGGCAATAGCATCGCAAAAAGCTAATATTGAGAATACATTAGCAGCTCTGCCGACTGGATTACCTCCGACTCCGATTCCTACTGGATCGCCAACTTCAAACCCAGATCAATTAACGGCACAAGCTAAGCATATTCTTGAAAATCCTGATTTAGCAACAGATTCAGCCAAATTATCCGAACTTTTATCAGTAGCACAAACCGAGACAGCTGTTGCAGGAAAATAGTTGTCATTGATAATTTTTACAAATTTCCCAATTTATCATTTCTTTGCTATGATTAAGGCCGCATCTGAAAAAAATAATACTTATGAAACAGGCACTGATAAAAGTTTTGGAACATCTGATCGTTAGTATGGGGATCACTGATGTAACTCCTCAGGTGGAAATTCCGGATGATTTAAGCCACGGTGATTATTCTTCAAATGTTGCAATGATTCTTGCAAAACGCCTCAAAAAAAGTCCTCTAGTAATTGCACAGGAGATTAAAGAAAAGCTACAAGCTACTGGCTACGGGCAACAAGCTAAAATACCTAATCTTAATACTGTACAAAGTGGTCAAAAGCAATCACCGCACGGGAATTATTTTGCTGTATTACAGGATATAGAAAAGATTGAAGTTGCTTCACCCGGGTTTATCAACTTTTGGTTAGCACTGCCGAGTCTTAACCGCTACCTCAGTGGAGTGCTAACAACAGCGTACAGCGTAAAGCGTACAGCTGACAGTGATGAGATAGAAAGTACTGAAGTAAAAAACATCCTACCGGCCACAAGCAACAAGCTACCTGCTCAGAAAATCATGGTTGAGTTTGCACATCCAAACACGCATAAGGCATTTCATATCGGGCACTTGCGCAATATTTCAACAGGCGAATCAATTGTGCGTCTGCTGGAAGCGGTAGGGCACAAAGTGATACGAGTGAACTACCAGGGTGATGTGGGGATGCATATCGCAAAATGCTTATACGGCATTTTGCAAGCGTTTAGCGCACAGGGTAAAGCGTTAAATTTCTTAGATGAAAATGAAAGTAAAACCCCGGAAGAAAAAGTTGAACTACTGGGTAAAGCTTATGCAGCCGGAAGTAAAGCGTTTGAAGAAGATGAGAGAGCAAAAGCGACCATAAAAGATTACAATTTTTTGATTTATGCCAGCGCGCAACGTTTTAATAAAGAGAGAGGTTTAACTCCTAGCTCAACGGATTACCTCAAATTTATTAAATCCAGAAAAGACGTAGTTGACCAAATATTTAAGCTTTGGAAAAATACCCGGCAGTGGAGCCTGGATTATTTTGCCACTATTTATAAGCGTTTGGGTACAACTTACCAGCGTTATTATTTTGAAAGTGAATGTTTGAATGGTGTGGATATTGCTCAAGAATCAGTTAAAAAAGGAATTTTGAGCAAAAGTGAAGGTGCAATTATTTTTAATGGCAAGCCTTTTGCCCTGGATACGCGGGTATTTGTAAATAGTTTAGGCTTGCCCACTTATGAAGCGAAGGAGCTGGCACTTTCCCAAATTGAGTTTTCCGAATTCGGAAAACTTGATAGAATCATTCATGTCGTTGGACCTGAACAAGCAAGTTTCTTCCAGGTTACGTTTAAAGTCGAAGAACTTCTCGGTATTCAAAAAAATCAGCAACTACATTTGGTGTATGGCTGGGTGAAACTCAAACACGGCAAGATGTCGAGTAGAAGCGGAAATGTGGTTTTGGGCGAATGGCTCATTGAAGAAGCAAAAAAAGCGATATATGAGATATTGGATAAATCTAAGTCAAAGTATAGTAAAGCAGAACAAAATGATGTTGCCGAGAAAACTGCAGTTGCGGCAGTCAAATATTCATTTCTGAAAGTGTCCACCAAACAGGAGATAGCTTTTGATCTAGAAGAGTCAGTTAATTTCAACGGAGATTCCGGACCGTATATTCAATACACATATGCCCGGTGCAAGTCGGTGCTGAGAAATGCAAATACACAAAATTACGAATTACGCCAGCCAAAGGCTGTTCCGCTTTTGGTGGAAATTACGAATTACGAATTAAACGCGGAAGAAAAGCAGGTGCTTCGAAAACTATACCAGTTTCCGGAAATAGTACTTCAGGCAGCGAACAATTATTCTCCAAATACTTTGTGTGAGTATGTATATGATTTAGCTAGTTTATATAACACGTTTTACAACAAACATACTGTATTAGGTGAAA
The DNA here is from genome assembly GCA_023245415.1 of Candidatus Gottesmanbacteria bacterium. Lineage (GTDB taxonomy): Bacteria > Patescibacteriota > Microgenomatia > UBA10105 > UBA10105 > JAHFKJ01. The sequence continues at coordinate 4,999 of JAHFKJ010000016.1, forward strand.
AGAAAAACGTGAAACGTGAAAACGACGTGTCGCATTTTCGTCTCGCTTTAACCTCTGCGACTGCTGAAATCTTGAAGCAAGGGTTGTACTTGTTAGGAATAGAGACTCTCGAGCGGATGTAAGAGGAGATTGGGGAGATAAGGGAGATTGGGGAAATCTGAAGACTTAAAATCTTTTTTTGCGGTACTCGAGTCTGTTATTAAGTAGTTTTTCAGAAAATCCGCCTTCTTTCGTATGTTTGACTTTTAGTGATTCGATAAGTTTATCTATCAGATAATTTGCCTGATGGGTAAGAGTAATCATGAGATTGACTGCGACTTCGGGGATATTGGGGAGATGAGGGAAATTGGGAGAAGCTGGCAGAGTTGGTGTGGCTTTGAGAATTTCCCATATCTGCCCGAGCTCTCTTATTTCCCTGATCGCTCTCTCTTTAGCCCAGATTGGTATTTGGTGCTGACGGGCGTATGCAAGGTAATCGTTGAGTAGTTCCTCGAGTGAACCCCGCGAGACGCCGGCTAATTTGATATAACTGGCTAAACTTTGTTGTATACTGCCTTCGGCAATGTTTGCTGTACCCGATCGGGCAGCCTGTTCCATCTGGTCTTTAGTTCGGGATTTAGGTGAAATCCACCGCCGGCAAAATTCAATAGTATAATCATAAATGGGAACAGTAATTTTATAGGCGAGTAAATATTCGTATCCGGCTCGAGACATAATCACAATTATATATTATTCCCGCAAGATGCTCGTGAAAAATATCAGACTGGTGATCCCCGGTCATGGGAAGATGATGACCGTTTAAATAAATTGGAGTAGATATTTTAACCAGCGCTGTCTATAATCGGTAAATTATGGTTGAAGCTGGATCGAAAAGAGATCTTTATATTGTCAAAAGTGAAGGTTTAGGTACAAATCAAATCACATGCGATCATTGTACGGCACAGGCAGTAGTGGCGAAAAGTCGTATAACTTATACACCGAATCCCAAAGGTCAGGTAAAGCATTTAATAAGTTTCGTTAGTATAGAATATAAAATCACAAAACCATGGCGTGGCGGAATATCTTCATGCAGTCATCAATGGACTGCTCTAGATAGAAAAACAATTGTTAAATAATATCAGCTAGACTTGTTGAAAGAACGTTTTATTGGCCAGATTTGAAGTTGATTTTGTCTGGAAACCAAATCTTTGACAAACTTTGGCAAAGTATGTTATTATAAAAAAATATGAGCACGATAAATATTTCGTTACCCCAGGAGCAGGTAAGTTTGATTGACCGCCTGACGAAAACGTATAAATTTGGCAGCCGGAGTGAATTTATGCGGTCACTGCTTCGCCTAATTCAATTTAAGCCAACTTTAATCGCTGATGCGGTAACATATCCGTTTAAGACGCCACCAGAAAGGTCGGTGAAAAAGATCATCCACGGATTTAGTAAAACAAATAAATATTCCGCTGGATTTTTAAAAGATTTAGAGACAGGACTTAGTCAGAGTGATTTTTTTAAAAAATAATGCAGTCAATTCTACCTTTAAAGCCCAAAATTACCGCTCTGCTTAAAAAACATTCACTGGAAAAGAAATTCGCCAAACAAATTTTACTATTGACTGAAAATCCTGCCCATCCGAGTCTAATTGTAGAGCCTTATTTTTCTTCCGCCCGGACAAATCCGGATTTGAAATTTTAACCATCACTGTCCATTATCGGTAAAATATGGGTAGTTTTGCAGAATCTTTTGCTAAATTATTAAAAATTGCAGAAGCTTTTAGAGGAAAAACATTACCTGATCAAATTAGAATGATGCATACTGGCATTGATTCAAGAATTTATGCAGCATTTTCCCAAATTGATCGAAAATTGTTTGTTGGTCCTTTTATTCAAACTGTTTCTCAATATGTACCATATGCCACAAGAGAACAAATTGATAGTCTAATCTATTGCTGTGGGATTGCTCTGCCAATTGAAGCACAACTCAATACGAGCCAACCTCTGTTAATGGCTGAAATGTATCAAAACGGTTTACCGGTTGGAGCATGTACTAAAGCGCTTGAAATTGGTGCCGGCTGCGGTTACGGTACGGCTTTATTATCGAAATTTTATGATCATGTATACGGAGTTGAAATAGATAAAAATTTAGCCAGGCAGGCAAATGCAAATTTAAAGGCAGCGAATATTGGAAACGCTGATATAATCCATGACAATGGATTTAAATGGATGAAAAAAAATGTGATCAAACTTGGCCCGTTTGATACGATCATCGTTTCCGCAGCGTTTCCCGAAGATGTGTATTCTAAATTAGTACCGTACTTAAGTATTGGTGGAAGATTGGTTATGCCAACAATTACAAGTAAGCTTATACGATGTACCCGTAAAGATGAAAAAAATATTATGTGGGAGGAAATTCGGAGTGATGTGGACTTTGTAAATGGGAAGATGAAGTGAACATTTAATTATTAAGGAATTATTGTTGATGAGTAATTTCTTTGGTGTCAATTTAATCTTCGTAAATTGCTCACTTGTACGTTTCAGGAAAGGTTTCAGGTATAAATCTACTCTCAAATCTCAAACATTTTATCGCTATAGTGATATTTTTCAATTCATCTTTCAACTTGCTTTTGGCAACTAGCTTTGACTTTTTCCAAAAACGGGGCGAAGACATCGCGGCGATATTTTTGAAGCAATAAGTATACCTGGTATTCGTGCAGGTTAAACTGAGTTAATATAGTTAAGTCCGATCCATTTTGACTATATTTATTATATACATACTGGTAGTGGTCTTCAAGGTAAGAAATTGGCTCGCGCACATCTATCCTATTTGTTTTATATGTATAACCCATCCTGCAAATTGGTTCATACCAGCCCCAGTAATAATCGTTTGGTTGAGCAGGCTTAACTTGTTCGTATTCACGAATCAAATTTAGCCATTGATCATAATTATCAAATGAATTTCCCAGTAAATATGAATAGTCTTTGTACTTCGCATTATTAACGTAGTAGCTGATGGGATAGGTTTTAGTGATAATCCAGTCCAGATTAAAGATGTTTAGTAAACATACTAAAGAAATAAAAGCGATAATTTGCAGTGAAAAAATCCTTTCCGGACTGATGCGTTGGTATAAGCGCAACAAAAATAAAATGAAGGTGAAGGTAATTAAAATAACTGCCGAAGTTGCCAGTATGCGTTGATCTTTCAAACCAAAAATCAGCTGTAGCCAGTACAGTTTGTGGTAGGAAAAAATTGTGATCAGCAGCAGTTCTGCTACAAATATGCCCAAGAGTAAGCGGATGCGTGTGGTTTGATGGTCAAACTTATGTATCGAGTGTATGACCCACAAGCACAATCCGTAACCCAGTAGAGAAACCAGAATTAATTCCCAAAAACCTTGTTGGGTGTAGAGAGAAAGCGTTTTGAAGGCTAATTGAACCATATTCGTAAGCAGCAGTTTTGACTGGAAAAAAGAAAACAGCGCAAATAAACCAATGGTTGTCGAAAGAATCACGCTGTATTTTTTAAGTTGCGACGCAAGAGGAGAACGTGGAGCTGATTGTGAATATTCCGAAACCGTCAGCAGAATATAATAGGTGTAACTGGTGATGAGGGTTTTCAACAAAAATACAATCAGATCAATGTCTAAAATGTACTTTATGATCCGCCATAGATGTTCAAGAATTTGACTGGTAAAGTGATAATATTCACTGTTTATGAGGGTAAATAATATATGAAACACGATGAGGATTGGTACGGCCAGAATCAGTCCCAGGCCAGTCTCTTTACTTATTTTCCCTTTAGGCAAACCCTTAAGTTTTAAGAGACTGAGTGGTTTTAAGAGTATGAGGCCGAATAAAAATTCATAAAAAACAAAGACAGTATATTTGACTAAGCTAAACAGATAATGGTTTGCGTTTGCGGGAAATCCGGATTGGCGAAATAAACCTACCAGAAATAACGTTGCTGTTAAAAACAGACTAAATGAATTAACTGTGACGAGTAAATGGTTGCTCGTGATGCTTGAGAAGATGGCGATGAGGGAACTTATGATGAGTAAACTGGTTTGAAACTTATTGAGATTTCGCCCTTTTTCTCTGAGTAATATGACCACTGAGCCCATCAAGACAATCCAATATAAGGTCATTTGCAGATTCACCGGCGGAGTGCCAAATCCGATAACCAATGTATAAAATGCGCCGATAATCAAAGAGAGAAGAAGAGCTGTGTACGAAGTTGCCTGACTATCCATGTATATATTTAGGTCGAATAGACGAGGTAAATCATGCGAGAGAAATAGAAAGCTAAGCTTTTAATTCGTCAAAGCTTAGCTTTAGACAGGGTGATGCTTGGGAAAAACTGAATTCACTCAATATTATCAATTGAAAAATTAAATTATGGATTTATTTCATGAGATCCTAGACGTAATTTCCAAGTGCCATCATCCTTTTTTTGACCTCCGAATAGTGGATAGTTGTATCCACCGCCACCACGACTTCCTGCAGTATGAGAAGCGTAACTAAATAAACCAATTTGTCGAGAATTCAGTCTTAATCCTAAACTATTTTCCCTGGTTATCTTTCTACCTTTCACAGTAATGCAGCAGCGATTGCCAACATCAATACTAATTCCATGAGTGTTAACATTAGCTACAATAAAATGGACATCACCAGATGTATTTGGTGGGGTACTAGAACCTATAGTACAAGATGCAGCAAGTAAAGCTGTTAATAAGAGAGTTGCAAGAGGTGGAATATGCGTATTTCTTACACGACTGAGTCGGGGTTCAACTTTAATTTGGGTACTATTAACCGGATTTTCTACTGCCATATGCTCTACTTTTAAAGTTTTTGATAATGACTTATAGTATTATAATGTTGTGGACTAGTCAAGACCAGGAGTTACGTACTTCGTCATTGCGAGGAGCGTAGCGACGCGGCAATCTCATAGCCTACCTACACAGGTATGGATCGCCACGTCAGGCTGATCCTGACTCGCGAAGACCGATTTTCGGGAACTAGCGAATAGTCACGACACAAGAATCAATTACGCCATAAAATTACTGAATTTGGAGAAGTCTTAAGCTAATTTAAGACACCACGGAGTGGGAAAATTAAAGGCCTTATGTCAGCGGTTTATAGTATACCCATCTTACTCCGATTTGCAAGATTTTAGCGCAGCAAAGAGGATTAGATGGGTTTATACTGAATAATTAGGTTGCAAACCTGAGTTATTGAAGTATATACTATCGGCCTATGAGCATAATTGAACGTATTACCCCGAGTTTTGCACCGGATGGGACTAGATCAGGACCTGATGTTTCAGGTCAAATATCGGTTGAACGAAAGCGCCAGCAAAAGAAAAGTATTCACAGGTATTTGTCTGAAAACCAATCCGTAGCTATTCCACTACTTGAACTTGATACGGCTGTTTTTGCTGAAAATAAAATTGGCCCGGAGAGAATTGCATTAGTAATCCGTGAGGTGCAGATAGAACTGACGAAAAAAAAATCTGTCGATCGGATCGACTTTATTTACTCAGGCGGACATGAACTTATCAATCGCGACGTGATTTGGTGGAAGCGAAAAGTTGCTCAGACAGAACTTCAACCTCTAAATGCACTTGAACCGTCTAAAAGTCTTTCCCAAGGATTACAGACGAAACTTGAGCCTTTATTTGCGGTCGATATAACAGAGGAAAATAATGAACTAAAACTCCATTGGCGACTGACCCGTTGGCAAAAGCAGCTGCTCGTGCATCTGGCACAACAGCCAGGACTGTTGTTTTACGACACCGACATCACTGCATTAGATCAGCTGAAAGGCGATCAAATTCAATTTTCCGAAACTATCAAAAGAGATGTAAATCACATTAATGCCCTTTTGGCTGCCAGAGAAATACCTTATCTTATATATCAGGTCGATCATCAAAACGGCTATATTTTTGATGCCACCGAAAATGCCCCGGTATGGAGTCTGTCTCAAGCTGAGACTGAGAAGCTGCGCAGACTGCCCGATGAGCCAAAAGACTTAGATTCACCGCGTAAGAAGGTTATGAATGCATTGCGATATACAACTGACTCAGACAGACCAGGATTGCTCGGTTCCCTTTTAAATCGTAAAGAGCGGCAACTGCTCGTATATTTAGCCATGAACTGGTATAAATGCGTTTCAGTTTTCCAGATAAGTACTGAAAATCAACAATTTAAACTAAACGATATACTGATAAAAAAATTGAATCGGGATCTGCTTAAATACGGTTTGGCGATTTATTATTATAAAGATCAAGAATCAAAGCCGGATGATAAAATAAAGCCGAAAAGACCAAAAAAGATCAATTACCTAAGCCATGAAGGGGCTTTTATGTTGGGGTTGACGCATATTAAAGGCACTGAAATTACCGTCACCGTGTATGATATGTCTTCACGACGGGCCCACGATCGGGAAGTTCAAGTAATCGTAGGAGAATACCGCCGGCTTTACCGCAAATAAGCTGTTATTTTAAGCCTATAGTTGATTTACAGGGAAAACTGTGTATAATACACTTAACTATGCCTATAGAACGTAAACCAACTCGTCTGGAACGAAGAGTAAAGGATCTCGCTAAAGAAAAAGCAAAGCGCAAGTATCAAGGAAAACAAGAAAAAATTAACCGACGGGAATTCTTGAAATTAAGCGCTATATTTTTAACAGTTGGAGGAGGATTATCAGTTTTAGCCAGGTTATTAATAAAAAGTGAAATAAATGAAACAGATATTATTCTGTCTGAAGCTAAGAGACAGGGTTATCTTCCCAGCAAAAAAGAACAGGAACTTTGGGCAGGGGCTTATAAACATACGGATGTGAACCTTCCGCTTACAAAGGAAAACGCTACCGTCGTGCATGACCGGTTTGCCGATACACTTCTTTTGATGTCTCAGTCAGAGAATCCTCATTTTAAATCAGCGATTGAATATCTGACGCTTCTTAAAAACAGGGGTAAGCTGGAATTTAAAAATAGACCAAAAATTGGTGCAGATCCAAGTCAGTCTGGATCTTTGGCTATAGACGCAGCTTTTGAAAATAATGAAATTAAATACTTTTTTTTAATTTCCGAAGACTTTGTATTGAATAATTCAAGTAGTTTGACTCTTGCCGGCAGTATATCTCATGAAACGAGACATCTGCGTCAGATCGAAGAGCATCTTGAAACATTGCCATTTACAATGTCAGAGAGCCAGAAGTTTGATCTTTTACAGGCCAATTTTTCAACTCAAGGATTGAACCAGGAAGCAGACGCGTATGCAGCAGAAGCCCAAAGCTATATAGTCGAGGCTGGTCTTCTGGGACATTTATTCGACGAAGCAATAACTGGGAAAGATGAACGGGCGGCAAACTTTATTTTAAGCGGAAGTGACCCGAATGGTTTTAAATGGAGAGAATACATCAGGGATATTTTGCCGTAATAAATATACCCCAGAGGGTTCAACCCTATTTTAGGCTGTCATGAAGGCATAATAGTGGATCCAATCCAAACCAGTTGGATCAAATTAAGTCATGATAAATCAGATTAGACTTCAAAAATCAGGGTATCTTCCTTACATTATAAACCTATAATATAATAGGCGTATGAATGAGTTATCCCGGCGACAGTATTTAAAATTGATGGCTGGTGGAGTGATCGGACTGATTGCAGGGGAATATTTACCGGTAACCAATTGGAATACTTTGCGGGGTACTACCTATGATCGGATCAAAGCCTGGAATAAGTTGCAGAGTCAATTAAATGAAGCGCGTCAATCCGGTGATTTGACCGCAGTTTCAGAAATCGAAAAAGCTCAATATATGTGGGTGGCAGCAAATGGTCTGGAGCAGGGAGCACGTCTGGAAGGCATGAATTTGGCAGCTGCGCATATGAACAGGTTTCTCTACGGACCTGAAGGGGATGTTGATCTCTCTAAAACTTTGGCAAACTATTTGCAGAATTCAGCAGGGGATACTGTTTCCGATCAAAGTTTACGTTTAGGTGAAACGATAATTGACGCAGTTCAATGGCCGGATATTTCGATGCCATTTAAAAGCTTCAATGTACAGCAAAAAAAAGAAATACTTGACGCTAGTCAAAATCGATCTTTAGCCTATGCTGGAGTAGCCAGAGTCAGGAAAGCATGCTATGAAGATTGGTTTCAAGCGGTAGGTATATCAAGCTTTCAGCTAAATTTTATAATCGAACCGGCGTCTTTTTTCGAGACATCAGCGACAGTTGGGGGCTTGCCTGTATTGCAAGTAAGTGTGTCTGATTTAAACTTAAGCATGAACGACAAATACGATTGGGTTCTACCGCCTTATCCTTTTTCCGCTTCAAATTACGCCATTCAGTTTCTCTACACTCTAGGAATATCTACTGATGTTCGACGCTCATTGAATGATTACATTGAAGAGTTGGAGCGCGAACATTTTCCAGACGGGCTTACCGAAAAGGATTTTGGATTGCTAGTCAAATATGGAGTAGCCGGAAATTTTGATATGCATGCCAAGATAAACCTACATAATGTAGAGATACTCGTTTAATTATAAATGCCCGTCCTTGACAGACGAGAGTAAAAGTATTAAAACGTGATTATGGCACAGGATGTTGATTTTCGTACTCTTTCCCAAAAAATTCCCGGAATAGGTATTATCAAGATCGTCGTCGTCTTATTTTTGGCATTGGTTTTGTTTAAATCTACGGTTGTGATCGTTCCGGCTGGACATGTAGGAGTTTTGTATGACAAAGGTCGGGGAGTTTTGCCCAAACCGTTAAATGAAGGTCTCAATTTTACAATTCCTTTCTGGCAAAGTGTGACCCTTATGGACGCGCGGATTCAAGAATATACCATGTCGGCCCAAGTTGATGAGGGCGCGTATCGACGGGATGATGCCCTTGATGCTCCGACTTCAGATGGACAGCAGGTGAAGATCGACGCGACGGTGATATATAAAATTGACAAAAACAAAGCTCCGGACATTTTGAAGACTATCGGCGTTGATTATGTAGATAAGCTTATCCGGCCGTTTTCCAGAAGTCAAATCCGTCTGGTAGCCAGCCGCTACAGTGCGCCGGCTCTGTATTCTGAAAATCGCCAGGAAGCAGAAGCGGTGATGACCAAGGAAATTCAAGACCTTCTGGCGCCCAAAGATTTGCTTGTTGACAAAGTACTTCTTCGGGCAGTCAATTTTTCCCCGGAATATTCCAAAGCTATTGAAGACAAAGTGATCGCCGAACAACGTATTAAACAAGCTGAATTTGAAGTCAAAGAAGCGACTCAAAGGGCACAGGCCAAAATTGCCGAAGCCAAGGGATTAGCCGAAGCCCAAGCTTTGCAAAAAGCTTCACTTACACAGGAATTCCTACAGCTGGAGGCCATCAAAAAGTGGGACGGGAAACTACCTCAAGTTGCCGGTAGCGGCTCTACACCATTTATCAATATCCCTCTGGGAAGGTAAAAGTCATACTACACTACTTAATTCATCATAAGTTGCATTTCTTTCAAAGTGTAAGCGTGCGATGAAGCTTGGTCCATCTACGTCTGAAGAAGTAATTGGAACTAATTCAACCACTTTAAATCTCTCGCCGCTAAGTATTCGAAATTCAGAATTTACGGCAGGAGGAGTCTTATGAAAATGAATGTAAAATTCAACTGTTGCTTTGCCGTTATTTTTATCTATGGTTATTACGGGTGAGGTAGACCCACCGTTTTTAAATTTAAGTTCCGTGTTATCTATCATTCCTTTACAGGTGTGTAAATTATGAGGAAATCCGTTTGGAAAAAGTTCAGGACCGCGGGGGAAAGTACTATCCCCAATACCTATGTCAATAATATGTTCTTTCATAAATACTGATTATAATTTGATAATTCGAAACTACAAGACTAGAAAGTAAATTTAATTTATGATTATTGATTTTATATTCAATCATACTTATTTTTCAGTTGAGCACGAGTTTCGCGTTATGGCAACTTAAAACCCAGCCTGTGAAAAAGCTTAGCTTTGTTGCAAAGCTAAGCTTTAGGCTTAAACAACTATCGAGTGCTATTATATATCTTTTTTATATACAATAAAATATTTTGATATTTACAAATAAAACTTCCAGGTTTACTGTTATAATGAGCAAATGAATCAAAATCATATTCGAAACTTTTGTATAATTGCCCATATAGATCATGGCAAGTCCACGCTTGCCCCAGTACAACACTTGCCATTCGCGAGGTTTACATCCTCGCCTCATGGTGGCGCGTGTACGGGGCTGCGCTTATACTGAAGTATGAATCAAGTTAATATCAGAAACTTTTGTATAATTGCCCACATAGATCACGGCAAGTCCACGCTTGCGGATCGGTTGTTGGAAATGACTGGAACGATCCAAAAACGGGACATGCAGGAACAAATCCTCGATTCCAATCCGATTGAGCGCGAACGGGGAATCACGATTAAATTAGCCCCCGTACGTATGGTTTATAGAATCAAGAAGCAGGAAGCAGGAAGCAAAGAGGGTACTAATACTTCAGATTCCATAATTTATGATTCTCAACTCTTTATTCTAAATTTAATAGACACTCCGGGGCATGTAGATTTTAATTATGAAGTTTCCCGATCGCTGGCAGCTTGTGAAGGAGTTATTTTGGTCGTTGATGCGACTCAGGGAGTACAGGCCCAAACTCTAGCTAATCTGGCGCTTGCACGAAAACATAAATTAACGATAATTCCCGTAATCAACAAAATTGATTTGCCAAATGCCCAAATTGATCTAGTTAGGAGAGAGTTGGAGCATTTAAATTTCCGTGCGGATGAAATTTTGGAAATTTCCGCTAAGACTGGCAAAAACGTTGACCAAGTGCTAAATGCAGTGATAGAACGCGTTCCCGATCCACATGGGATTCCCGATGCTCCGCTTCGGGCACTTATTTTCTCTTCCCAATATGATGCACACAAAGGAGTGGTGGTATATGTGCGGGTGGTGGATGGAATAATTAGCGTTGAGCGTTTAGCGTCTAGCGTACAGGAAAAGTTGAAATTTATGGCAACGAATACTGAAATTGTGCCGATTGAAGTCGGGTACTTCAATCCCGGCATGAAAACTTCAGATGGTCTAAAAACCGGTGAAGTCGGCTACATTGCTACAGGTCTCAAAGAAGTAGGTCTGGCGAATGTGGGAGATACGGTGACAGTTGTCAGTGATAAGTTGTCAGTTGTAAGTGGAATAAAGCACAACTCACAACTCACAACTCATAACCTACTGCCATTACCCGGTTATCAAGAGCCTAAACCGATGGTTTTTTTGGGACTGTTTCCGATCAATAGTGATGAGTACGAAGATGTGCGTGAAGCGATGGGGAAATTACGCCTTTCAGACAGCGCTTTTACATATAAACCAATCTCTTCTTTGGCTCTTGGGAATGGATTCCACTGTGGTTTTTTGGGTCTTTTACATGCGGAAATTGTTCAGGAACGGCTCAACCGGGAGTTTAGTTTGGCAATCCTTGCTACCGCGCCAACGGTGGAATATAGGATTAGAATTAAGAATCAGGAATTAAGAATTAGAAAAAAGGTCATCCTGAGTGAAACGAAGGATCTAGCGAAGCGAAACGACTCTTCGAGTCCAGATTATTCATCGATTAAACCGATTCAGAATGACAATTTAACAGTTGTCCAATCAGCTTCTGAATTTCCTGATCCCGCAATGATTGATCAATCTTTTGAGCCGGTGATGGAGGTGGCTATTTTTTCCCCAAAAAAGTATACGGGAAATGTAATGCAATTATGTCAAAATAAGCGTGCGGAGTTTATAGATATGAAATATATTAGTGATGTTTCTGTCGTGCTGAACTCGTTTCAGCATCTCAATGAGATCCCGAAATCCATTCGGCAGGCTCAGGATCCTGAGTTTACCGAAGGACAAGTTCGGGATGACGACCTTGATTCGACACTGGTTCAATTTACCTATATTATGCCTTTATCTGAAATGATTATTGACTTTTTTGACAATCTTAAAAGCGCCAGCGAAGGTTATGCTTCACTAGACTACCAGTTGTTTGATTATCAACCAGTTGAGCTCGTTAAGCTGGATATATTACTCAATCATGAAAAAGTGGATGCGTTTAGCCAACTGGTGGTAAAAGAGCGGGCTCATTATTTAGGAAAAATGATGGTTGATAAACTGAAAGATGTGTTGCCTCGACAACAGTTTGCGATACCCGTCCAGGCGGCAATTGGCGGGGAAATCATCGCTCGGGCAGATGTGAAGCCGTTTAGGAAAGATGTAACGCAAAAATTGTATGGAGGAGATAGGACGCGCAAAGATAAGCTTCTGGAAGCACAGAAAAAAGGCAAGGCGCGTATGAAAAAAATAGGCCGTGTGGAAATACCATTAAGTACATTTATGGAAGTATTTAAAAATCAATCTTGACTCGCGCCGCAGTCCCGTACTGCCGCTCTTCGTGGGTGCGAGGCTGTAAGCCTCCAACACGAAGTAAGGCTAGTACTGGGGTAAAAAGAAAATGAAGATGGTAGGAAGAGTTGAAATTCCTCAGGAAGCGTTCCTCAAAGTATTTAAGCAAAGTTGAATGTCAGCCAAAGGCTGATGGGCCTTTGGCCCAAATCATTTCGGGACGAATTTAAACACCTCTCGACGCATTTTTAATCGTACTTAAACTGGAGTAGTAATGTCGTTAAATATTATTCTTTTATCTTTTGGATATTCAGTAAAAGGCGATATTTGTTTTTTTATACTCATCGCTAATCGTTTTTGGTCGAGCGCAGCTTTAGAACTTTCATACCTAATTGTATCGCTAATACACAGAAGATTTGCCGGACCAAATATCTGTTGTCCAGTTAAATCTGGGCGATTGTAAATTTGTTCATCTTGTTCTGCCCAGACTAAACGATAATTGGGATCGATAACTCCGGCTATTTGACCGCAATAATCATTTCCTGGGATATGAAGCCGATGTCTGATTTGATTGACTTTATGTCTTAATCCTGCCGGACCGGCTACCAGATTTATAGTATCAACTGAATCAGGGTGAATCCCGGCATTATTTAGACCGGCGATGATACTTGTGGGACTGGCTCCGCTGGCTTCAACAGCAAATACCAACAGAATATGTTTTCCGGCAAATGTCTCATAACCTTCAGGCATTTCAACCTCAACATGTAAATCACGTCCCTGTTTAGCACGAAAGACTTTTATAGGTTCGTGATGGGTATTTTTCAAATCTAATTGTGATACCAGGAAACGTCCGGCTTCTCCAACTGGAGCTAACACGGCGTCTTTTGCGTTTGGTTTATATTTTAAGTGTTTTCTCCATAAATCAGAAAATGCAAATCCTAATTTCTCTGCATAATTTCGACGATTATAGTAGCCTGCATAAGGATCAACCGTTAACGGATGATTGGCTAACTCAGTTATTTCTCTTAAAAGCTGTAGATCTCCTCCGTACTCTGTAGTAAGTGCTCCTGCTGTTTCTTTGGGATGGTTTTGGCCAAATAACTTTGCCGCATTGGGAAAAATTGCGGTTGTTAATTTTCCCTGATTATGTGTAGTTACCCGAACTAACTCTGCTCCAAGAGACCAGGTGGTGGTCACAGGTTCACCATAAGCAACAAAAGCTCGTCTGAAATTTGAAGGTGGTAGTGGTGTGCTTTTTGCTTCAATGACAGTCATATATTTTACAGTCTCCCAACCACAAAAAAAGAGTCTTTTTGGCGAAAAGCTCTTTTAATAATAGTTAATTAATTATACCATTTTGAGGCTAATTTGCAAACAGGTAACCGATCATTTTTTACACTTGTCCTGACAGCTTAAATAAAATCAAAGCTTAGCTTTGAAGAGAAAAAGGAGAAAGTGTAGAACTAATGCGTTGACTGTGAGAATCACGAGATTAATCCCAATCACGATTCCCAAAGTATAACTGAGATTGAGTAGCAGGATGTTTGCAATTTGTAAGAGCTGGCCGGTGAGAGCGATGCGCAGGCCAAAATAGTAGCTTAAGAAGCCGAGAATTGCCAAGATGAGGAAAATACCGAGCGAACCTTCCAGATCTTTTTTTGAGGAGAACATACTATTGGATATGGCAAAAAGAAAATAGCCAATCAATAGGGTTAAACCAGCTCTTTGGATGAGGATAGTTGTCTGAGAAATGAATGTCTGCCACACATACAGCAAACTTATTGTCATGATAAGTCCTACTAAAAATGGTGCAATCCCTACCAAAAAGCGTCGGATCTGATCAGTGTTACCAATTTTAAGTGAACCCATTTTGACTTCCTGGGTGTTTTTGTCTGCTGATTCAACAAGGGGAATGAAGCTTATTTCTCCGGTGGGAACTCGCAGAATTTCCGCGATCATCAGATGTGCCAGTTCATGAATGATGGTGCCGGGTAGATAGATGATCGTTAAGATCGATATCGCGATACTTCTTACACGTACGATTCGAAGTAGCAAATTATAGAGAATTGAAGTTAGGTGAGATGACAGGAAATATAGGATGAGAAGTTCAGCGATGATGGTTAAAATAAGCATAAGAAATTTAGAGAAAAAGTATTATGAAGTTTTGAATTAATGATAATAAGAAATAAAGATTTTGTTATAACTTTTTCTTTATTCCTTGACTACTTCATTTCTTAATCTCTTTTTTCTAATCTTATTATACCAGAGGGAAATATGGTAAAATTTACTTTTATTGCCGGGGTGATTCAGTTCCGCCTTCGGCGGATAAAGTCCGAGCAAGTCAAATATTTACATTATTGCCCGAGTGGCTCAGTGGTAGAGCGAGTACTTGGTAAGTACTAGGTCGGGGGTTCGATTCCCCCCTCGGGCTCAAATCGCAAGCGCAGGCGTGGATGTAAACCACGCGAGCAAGTAAGATTGATTTGGGGATCCCTTTCCCGGCTCAAGCAGACTGAAATATTTAGACAAATGAATTTATTCTTCAACTGGGTTACAATGGAATTATGCCCGAACTAGTTCACCTGCAAATCCGTAATCCCAAAGATGACGAAACGCCCATTGAAGCGGCGACGCAGATATTTTCCTCAATTCTGCCGAGTTTTTTACCCTGGTGGAAGCGCTTTTATATCCGGCCAAAGATTTATTCATTTGAACTGTATTTATTTGCCCAAACCGTTTATTTTTACGTCACAGTCCCAACACCAGCCGAGACATTCATGACTTCTTTGGTGACGTCTTCTTTTCCCAATAGCGTGGTCGTCAAAACTGCCGATCCACTCGAGCAAATTTTAAAAACATCCTACACTTCAGTTGGGCAAGTTGTGTCGTCTCTGTATTATCTACCCACCAAAACGTATCAGGATTTTCGCGACATCGATCCGATGTCGAGTGTTTTGGGTTTTTTATCGAAACGCTTACCCAATGAAGTCGCCGCTATTCAAATTTTAGTCACTCCGGCGTGTTTTCCCTGGGCTGATAAAACAGTCGCCTTTGCCAAGCAGCTGATTCATGATGAGACTGCGGTAAAATATGTCCAGAATCCGCAAAAATTACTGATGATGAAAAAAGCTTCCTTTCAAGGTGGTAAAGCCCTGATACGACTCTTGACGGGCGCCAGTCAAGCCGATCTATCGTATCCATTGCTCGTGCAACTGGCTGGTACGTTTGGGTCTTTTTCACTGGGTGAAGGCAGTCAATATGGATTTAAACGGCGGATGTTTGCGCCAAATCGTTTGATTAACCGGGTTAAAAAACGCAGTACATATTATTTTGAAAATAGATTTCAAGTCCTCAATGCCCAGGAACTGGCTACCATTTGGCATCCGCCGGGGTTTTTGCTCGGAGGCATTAAAAATATTGCCTGGGGAAAAACACTGTCAGGGGAGCCGCCGGAAAATATTCCCATTGCTAAATCAGCTTCAGAAGAAGAAAAGAAAGACACCAATTATTTTGCGACGACCGAATATAAAAGTGAAGAACAAATTTTTGGCATCCGCACCTCAGACCGGCGCAAACATGTCTATATTATGGGCAAAACGGGTGCGGGTAAATCGACGCTCATTGCAAATATGGCGATTGACGATATTCGCAAAGGCAGAGGAGTGGGGATTGTCGATCCGCATGGAGACTTGTCGGAAATCATTTTAGATTATATTCCCAACCGGCGTGTCAATGATGTGGTTTATCTCGAACCATTTGACACCGAAAGGCCATTTCATTTGAATGTTTTGGAAAATAAAAATCGCCTGCACAAAGATCTTATAGCTTCAGGAATTGTGTCGATATTTTACAAACTGTATGCACAGAGCTGGGGACCCCGACTTGAGTACATTTTGCGCAACGTGATTATGACCCTTTTGGAGATTCCCAATGCGACGCTTGTCGATGCCCTCTCACTTTTAGGCGACAGGAATTATCGCGCGAAACATATCCCTGGACTTCAAGATCAGGTCATCAAAGATTTCTGGCTGAGAGAATTTGATAAAATGCCCGATAAATTACGCGCCGAAGCCATCTCGCCAATTCAAAATAAAGTCGGCCAGTTTGTCTCTTCGCAAATGATCAGAAACGTCATCGGCAGTCCCAAATCTACTATTGATCTGGATGAGATCATGAATGAGGGCAAAATTTTGATCTTAAATTTATCCCAAGGCAAATTGGGCGAGGACAATGCCTCACTTTTGGGCGCGATGATCATCACACGCATTCAACTGGCAGCCATGTCGCGAGCGTATGCGAAGGAAGAAGATCGCAAAGATTTTTTCCTGTATGTTGATGAATTCCAAAACTTTGCCACGGGCTCATTCGTCAAAATCCTGTCAGAAGCGCGTAAATATCGACTATCTCTAACTATGGCAAATCAGTACATTGAACAGTTAGAACTGGATATTCAGCGCGCTATATTTGGCAATATTGCTACTCTGATGACTTTTGTCGTGGGCGCCCGCGATGCTTACATTCTGTCCAAAGAATACGGCGAAATTTATTCAGAAAATGATCTGGTGGCTCTGGGTAAATATGAAATTGTGCTGAAGTTGTGTATTGATGGGCTATCTTCGGCGCCATTCCCAGCCAAGACTCTGCCCTTACCAGCGGTTAAAAATGACAACCGGGCCAAAATTGTGAAGCTATCAAAAGAAAAATGGGGCAGAAAAGTCGTGGCTAAGCCCGTGAAAACCCTGAAAGTTGAAACAAAAGAAGAACCTCAGGCAGCTACTGAAAATACCAATCCTTTGCACTGACTTCTTTTGGTAAATTTCTCTCACACTCGTCTAATACTTCTAACATGAGATCATTCAGTTCTTTGAGTGCTGCGCTGTTTTGGAGTGTATTTTGAATTAGACTTACAAAAGATTCAGGAGAGATTTTATCTGGTCGCTGGCTTAAGAACTTAAGTTGTGCACTGGGAAGGTATTTAATTAGTACCGGATCAACTGCAGCTTGTAATGCTTGCTGTAAAGTTAGATAAATCTCTTGTTTGAATTCACGAGATATCGCAGATTTTTCAATTCGCAGGGTTATTTGTTCTAAACGTTTTTCGACCGTCACAAGCTTATTATACTATGAGTGATTAAACGCGTATAGCCGGTCGCGGAGACAAAGGATGCATTATCCACGCAGCTGCGTTTGCGGCATCTTCTTTAGCTCGATCATAAATAGGTATAGCAACTTCAAACACTTTTCCCACAATTGGGCCTACAATTTTTTCTGGAATGATCATGCCCAATTTATCTTCAGCCCTATGCAAAAGAATTGAAGGTACATGTTCCGCTGCGCGAGGTATAAATGGAAGAAAAGCAGAAGGAATAGCATTTGCGATAGTCATTTGCCATGCCATATCTGCCAAAGAACCGGCACTTCCAGCCACGATTCCTGTGGCATGTCCCATAGCTTTTACAGGTAGCTGCAATACTTTATGATTTGGCATGTGCTTTGCGATAGCAGCCCATTGTTTTCGTTTAGTAGCATACAAACCATTTGGTTCGTAAGGAAAATGTTCATTTATAACTTGGTGCGAAGCATGGAGCATTTTTCCCAGTCCCGCAGGCATTGGCGGTACTTTTTCCTTTCTGGTTCGCTTTTTTCCAGTTGATTCTCCGCCACCAGCTGCTCCATTCATCTCTTTGGCTTGTTGAGCACGGTGCGCGTCAACTTCTGCTCGTAAATATTCTGCATATTTAATATAAGGCTCAGCTCTTTGGCTCCAGGGGACAAATCGCTGTTGTTTTGCTTCTTCTTCCGCGGCATTTGTGGCGCGATTTTTCTGGTCACGTTCAGCTTTAGCTTTTGCCCGTCGCAATCGTGCTTCTGCTTTTTCTTTCGCATCAAGTATCATTTTCTCATATTCGTATTTCCAACGAGCTGATTCAGCCTCTGCTTGAGCGCGGTTAGCTTTGAATTGGGCTCTTTGTGTAGTATCACTTTCTACCATATTTTATCCTTAAGATACCCAGTACCATACCACATTCCAGCTTATAATTCAAGTGTGCTGGTGAGGCTAATTTAGCCTCATATTTAAAGCTAAGCTTTTTATCCGTCAAAGCTTAGCTTTATTGGACAATCTACATTTTATCCGTTATAGCATAGCTTTTTCTGATCTGCCGCCCTGCGTGACACCCTTGACAGCGTATATTTTGTATTGTACCATCATGTACAATGAACCTGCAGGATCTTATTGCAAAAGCAGATGAGTTTGAATGGGATGAGGGGAATACGGATAAAAATTGGGATTCACACCGAGTGCGTAATGAGGAAGCTGAAGAGGTGTTTTCAAATGAACCGAAACTACTGAGTGAAGACAAAAAGCATTCAGAAAAAGAACCGCGATATTTTTGCTTAGGCCAGACTTATAAAGGACGAACGATGTTAGTCAGTTTTACTCTAAGACGAGATCATATTAGAATCATTTCAGCTCGAGACATGAGCCGAAAAGAAAGGAAAATATATGAAAAAATTATTAAAACCAATTCCTGACTTTATGACCGAAAATGAAGAGCGGGATTTTTGGGCTACTCATGATTCAACAGATTATGTAGATTGGAACAATGCAATTATCAATCCAAAATTTCCCAACTTAAAGCCATCTAGAAAGTCAGTGACGCTGCGCTTACCAGAATGGCTTTTATCAGATTTGAAAACTGTGGCCAATAAAAAAGACGTGCCATACCAGTCACTGATGAAAGTGTATTTGGCCGAAAAAGTTAAAGAGGAATTTGATCAGAAAAACCGCTAAAGTTTTTCCTCTAGCACATTTCATATGCCCATCTTTGACAGAGATATCCCCCAAAACATATTGACACTTGTATATGCATCGTCATACAATTCAAAAAGATGAAGCGGTTTGAGTGGAATAAAGAGAAAAATGAGTGGTTAAAAGAGAATCGAGGAGTATATTTTGAGGAGGTTGCCGAACTTATCACAAAAGGCGATGTGCTTGATAGGTTAAAGCATCCAAACAGTCAGAAATTTCCACGACAATTTATGTTTGTTGTTAAACTACGGGATTATGTATATTTTGTGCCATTTGTCGAAGATGGGGAAAAATACTTTTTGAAAACTATTATTCCGAGTAGAAAAGCAAAGCGAGATTATTTGAAAAAATGAAGAAAGGAGAAATATGACCAAATTTCCTAAAAATCCATTTAAAAATTTACAACTTGATCAAAAGGAGAAAGAAACTCTTAAGGCTTATGAAAAAGGTGAGTTTAAATCAATGCCTCTTACAAAACTAGAATTAAAAAAGTATCAAGAGGCAGCTCGTTATACTCTGCGGCTCATGAAAAAGAATAAACAAATTAGCGTGCGCATTAATGAAGATGTCTTAAACAAACTTAAAGTCAAAGCGGTACAGGAGGGGATTCCCTACCAGACGCTCATTGGCTCGATTATCTATAAATACGTAAATAGCTGATCGGTTAAGTGACAAAGAAAGTATATGAAAAAACAAACAGATAATGAGGCATTAAATCAGGGACTCCCATTGTCTAAAAGCTACCCCCCGGTTAGATTCAGTTACCGGTCAACCCTTAAGAAGCCGTCATCAGAAGCTATTTTGTTCATTTAAGCAGTATTTTTGAGAAAGACCGTCTTATGAATAACGTTAAGGGATTGCATTGAATTATAGAACTTGTCTTACAAAGTAAAAACAAAAACGGTACCGGAAGCAATCCAAACCCCACGAATTCCAATATCTGCGGCCAGAAGAATATATATATGGTTGTAGGTGGTAAGTTATGAGTTGTAAGTTTTTTTACACCATATAAATCTGCCTTTCCAGTCTCACAACCTACAACCCACAACTTACAACTATTTAACACCCACCCATTCGCCCAGTTATTGACGAGAACGTGATTTGTCAACTGCTCTCCGAATATAAAAGGTAGAAAATTAGCTAACTTACATCTCACAACTGATAACTCACAACTTGGCAATAGATACGCCACCCAGCCAGTATTAAAGCTTTGAGATAACACAAGTGTTGGTTGTAAATTGCTTGTCCTGAGTGGTTCGACCGCGTTCACCATAAACAGAGTCGAAGGATCAGTTAGATCCTGTAACTTGTCCATATTTAAAGTGACCCAATATTCCGCCGGATTTGGGTGAGTTGACGAAATTGTGTTTGTTGAAAGTAACGTTTTTTGAAAGTTGATAGAAGAATCAGTAAGCTTCATTTGGCTCAAAAAATGATAGGGTATAGGATATATTTTGATTCTCTTAATATCATTTATAGTAGGAACGCGACCGATGGAGTTGTTATCAAGACTTAAGTTATAACCGATACCTGAAGCTTCAAGTGGTGGAATCACTATATAGTCTTGAAAAAAACCATTTACATCAAGTAGGGTAGGTTCAATATAAGTATCTAAAATAGTTCTGCGATTCTCTTTGTTTACCATTGTAAAAAGCAAATTTTTACCTTCGATATGACGAGCTTCGATTTCAACTAAGTAACTTTGGAATTGGGGTAATTGTGGTAGAAAAATATTGACACAGTTACTGGAGTCGATACTTTTAAGTCGCAAAATTTTTTCTCCCTTTTCTTCAAGCTGCTGATGTTCGTAAATGCCCGTATTTAATTCATCACAGCTTTTCGGTGGTTGGTTCAGGTCAGCAGTAGTTGAACTATCATAATGATAAGCATTATGTGTTTTGGGGACATCTATCGTTAAATTAGTTTCATTTGAAACTTGAATTTTTATATCTGTTGGTGAACTTGCGGTTTTCTCATTCAATTGGATTATCAGTGTATCGTTTGATGATATTTTAGGAAAATCAGTTTTTTGATTAGTTATAGATATCCCATCGTATTGAGGGATGTGAAGTGTATAGTTATTAATTGACTTTGGTAAGATTGTCGTGATTTTATAACTGCTAGAACTTTCTTTGACGATAAATCCCAATTCTTTCTGTGACCTGCCCGTAAACAATGAACGAAATGGATAATAGATATCAATCTTTTGGTTACCATCGCTTATATACGAGCCATATTCATGGTAGGCATTGTCAAAGTCATTCCATTGATACAGGGGATATATATTGGGAGGTTTCTGATAAAGTGACACAAAATTTTGTACATCATTTTTATCATGTTTGACGGTGTATAGTTCAAGAGATGAAAAAGTTCTAACCTTTAGTACTTTGTCTGACTTAGTAAGTATTTTTTCCAATTCGTCAAGGTAAAGTGCTCGGTAATAAGCTGCGTTGATGATATTTTTATCAACAAGCAGCGTCTCAATATGGTATTTGTCTAATAAGTTTTCAAAATTGGCTCCATTTGATTGATAAAGACTTTGAGATAATTCCCAATAAAAATTTTCATTCTTGTCGCTCCACGGATCAAATGCGCGGTCTATAGTTGGTTGTGCTAAGCCAAACCATTGAAAACCTGAGTTGATCACGCCCCATTTATATTGAGTCCAAGCCCAATACCAGGGAGCTGGTAGCACGGCGATACGTGAGTTAGGGCTTTCTTTATCGAGATAGTTAAACAAGGCAAAATATTCTTGAGGAATATTTGTACGCAAACGGTTGTAAACAAAATCGCCTGTAAAAGAAGGAAGGTTATAGAGAGCCAGAAATAAAAGTATTAAGCCGATTGAAGCGTACAGTGTTAATTTGTTGCTAAGACGACTCAAGAAAAGGCTTATTTTCTGTAGTCCATAAACAAGCAAAATTGTGTACGCAAAAGCATAAGCTATAAAAAATTTGGTAAACACAAAGCGAAAAACGTTGTGAAATAGAGGTACATAGGTACGCAAGAGATAGGAAAACACGTTTAAGATAGGGATATCATTGCCGATAATTAAAAAGGTGAATATAAAAATAAGTAAAAATGGATACATAATTTTCCGTTTTTCTTTGAGGATCAAAAATGAGCCGGAGATAGTCAGTGCAAAAAATGTCCATCCTATAAATTCAATGCTGATATTGTTGAGATGATCTTTCCATGGGGCAAACATCATAACTTGTTGACTCGTTTGCCAGTCATATTGGATATAATCCAGATCAAACCCCCGCATCAAAGCGGTATTTTTGAAGTCGCCATATTTATGATTTTTAAGAAAAATATCGTCCGTTGCCATTTGATTATTTTTCGAATTCGCAATGATTGAGGAATTTTTTATTGCAGATATAGTAAAAGGCAGCCCCCAATAAGCATTTGTACAGAATGTAATCAGAACTATTGCTAAGATCGGCTTAAAAGCTTTTTTGCGGTTTTGGATGAGTTGTGTGATGAGCATTATGCTTAGGATGAGTATGTAAACAAGAAAAACGGTGGGCACATGAGCTTGGGGAGTCGCTAAAAATGAAAATAGGCCGAAAAACAGGATTGATTTGCGTGTCGGGTGTTCAAAATAGTGGAGCAACGTAACTATCAAAATGGGTAAAAAGGCAAAGTGTACCAGGAATGGTTCAAATGGAAGGTAAAACATTTGCACGACGGCAAAGTTGTATTGATAAAATATAGCTCCAATAAAGGCGAAAGTTTTGACATGTATATATAAAAGTTCATGAGGAGGGGCAATTTTCTTAAGTACATATCTTAGTAATACGTACATACCGATACCGCCTATACAGTGCATAGAAAAAACAAATACATATCTCAATACATTCTGTGGAAAAATCCATGAGAGGACATATATAAATAAATAATGAGGTAGATTTGCAGCATGAGACAAACCGTCTTCCAAGCCTAACCCTCGGTATTCTTGCCAAACTGCAAATATAACTCGCTTGAAGTTCAAACCAAAGTTTAGTTCAGGAAAAAGATTGTCCCAACCGATTAAGTAAGTATGAGGAGTATAGTTAAAAAAAAATAAAACCAACTCAATAAGAATAATCGTAAGAATCGGCCAGTAATTCTTAATCAGTTTTACAAGTGCTTTCATAGGTAAGTCTCACCTACTAAGCGTAGCGTATTTTCTAAAATTTGATAAGGAGGGAAGTTTAAATCCCACTTTCGTTGGTCTAATTCCGCGCACTAGCATATATAAGGGCACGATGAGTCTTTCTGGGATTGGTAGGACAACCATGACCTGTCCAATCATACATAAGAGTGCCTTCATGGACAATACATATTGTAAATGTCTTATGGCTACTATGCGAATCTTAATCGAATCAATAAACTTAGCTTTCGGTTGAGATAATGACATATTTTTGCCATGCATGCGATATTTCAATAAATACTCTGGTAGATTGGCAAACTGGCCGTAATTTAAAAACTTAAAAAACGTATAGTAATCATCATTCACGTTAAATCGCATTTCATAGATGCGATCTTGACGAGGTAACAATGATTTGCGAATCATGACTGAAGGATGGATCATTGGATGGAAGATCCCATATTGACGATAAATTTCAGCATGAGTTGTGGGCATATTTTTTTTGCCTACCACTTTTCCATATTTATCGATAACAATGGCCTGCGTACCCAATACAATCGTTTCAGGATAGTTTTGCATATATATTACTTGTTTTTCTATTCTTGAGGGGTGTGCGATGTCATCAGCGTCCATACGAGCGATGAGTTCTCCCCGTGATTTGGTAAAGCCATAATTCATAGCTCCGTTTCCAGCAGAGTTGGTTTGTTTGGAAGTCGTAAAAACGCGCAGTCTTTGAGGATGCTTTCGTTGGTATTTTTCTGCTATGAGCAGTGAGTTATCAGTTGAAGCGTCATTGACGACAATCAATTCTAAATTCTTGTAGGTTTGATTAAGAATAGACTCAATTGCTTCCACGAGGAACTGATCGCCGTTATAGACCGGCATGATGACAGAAACCAGCGGTTTTTTGGTGGACACCGTTGAAAAGGCTTTAATGTCCTGATATGCTATGACCGGTGGAGGGTAAACTCCCGAAGCGGGAGCCAAGCCTGATAATCTTAGGGTCCCGGCGCGAGCTGGGATGGAGTGCAAGTCTCCTGCCCTCCGCTCTCTTGACAAGTTAGATGTTGATGTGTTATTATATAAAGGATTATCAGGCTTGGGGGATTTTGCATTCCCATTGCCCAAAGAAGCCGCTTCGTAAGAGGCGGTTTTTTGATGGGAGAGTTTCACGATTTCATCGTGATTACTCTCCCACATCCGGCCGGAATGAACATTCGGCTGCGTGGAAGTAGACCACGAGACGAATTTGAGTGAAGGCGGATGGTGGTTGATTTTTTCATTTTTCCCCACCACCGACCTTCCGGCCATAAGTACCGGATTCAAACATGATTTCAATCGTAGAGTTTGTTGGTTCATATATTTCCTCTTTTGTCATTGCGATCCTGAGTACAATCGAAGGAGAAGCAATCTTCTTAATGAGATTGCCGCGTCTCCGGCTGCGCCGGATCCTCGCAATGACATGTTTGTTCTTGTCAAAACGAATCTACCTATCATGATCAACGGCCTGCCACCATCAATCAGATAGGCAGATTTGCGTTGACAAAAAAAAGACTCAAGCGTATAGTAAAACCATTATGAAAACAAGTGTTTTAAACTATCACATTATCGTAGAGCCTGATATCCAGACGGGAACCAAAAAATTAGGTTACACGGCTCTTTGTCCTACCCTAGGTGTTGCCGACGATGGTGATTCCATCGAGGAAGCGATCATCAATGTGACTGATGCTATCAAAGCCTATGTTGACAGTCTTGTTGCTGATGGGCTACTGGTCGAAATTGACTTTTGATACCAATTTGCTATACTTATAGTTATAAAATCCCCTGGTGCTCGGATTTTCCGGTGCCCAGGGTTTTTTTGTTATACTGGTAGTTATGAATAATAAATCAATCGTCATATTTGACGGCAGCAACTTCTATTACAAACTCAAATCATTGAATTTGTCTCACACGTCTCAGTTTGATTACCACAGATTTGCTTTACATTTAAACCAGTCACAACAACTTGTTGCTGCATATTATTGCATTGGCAAAATCAAGGCTGCTCAAGAAGATATAAAAGCGCGTACTATGATGGCAAAACAACAATCGTTAGCGACAAGACTGCAAAAGGAAGGTTTTGTCATCCAGTACGGTTTTCTTCTCAAAACAGATTCTCACTACAAAGAAAAAGGTGTTGATATCCAAATTGCGGTAGATCTCATGCGTGGAGCTTACCGCAATGAATATAACAGTGTATATCTTGTGAGTTCAGATTCTGATCTGGTTCCTGCAATACGAGAAGTCCAATCGGTAGGTAAGCACGTCGTATATGTTGGTTTTGAGCATAAGCCAAGTTTTGCTTTGCTCAAAACCGCACGCGAATCACGTTTGCTTACCAAAAATGATCTGTTGCCGTTTTTTCCACCAGCTACTTCTTCCTAACTTTATTCAATTGTTAAAGAGCTACTTCTACAAACGATTCTGCTGATCTTTGATTTCTACGCCTTGGGCGTAAAAATCAAGGAAAGCAGGAGGAGGTTAGAGTTGTGAAAAGTCACAACACATTGCCTCCTCCAGCCCGTTTGCAATAATTGCTTTTGACCTTTTTAGGGGTCAAAAATTTCGTTCAGTCTAAAAACAAAGCGCGCAAGCCTGCGCATGCACTTCGCGCTTCGCGATTTTTTGCACCCTCTGGCGCAGATTTGTCTCTCCCACACACGGTGGAAAAAACA
Source organism: Candidatus Gottesmanbacteria bacterium (assembly GCA_023245415.1). Lineage (GTDB taxonomy): Bacteria > Patescibacteriota > Microgenomatia > UBA10105 > UBA10105 > JAHFKJ01. Next base: position 31,046 of record JAHFKJ010000016.1, read on the forward strand.
TAATTATACTCATCAACCCCGAGGGAGTTGAAAAGCTGATGAGTTAAACCTCAACCTACGGCGCCGGGGCAGGCGTCGGGGTGGGGGCCGGGGCGGGCGCGGGTTGGGCAGCCGAGCGCGGGTGGTGTGTGATCAACCTGACGATCAAACCAATCAGACTGAGCACTATCGGCACCAACCAAGTTAGTAATCCAAGTGGAAATGCAAAAATAGACGCAACAATCGCGCCGATAGTTGTCATTACCATGAGGATCCACCAACAAAGCCAAAACGCGCAGCCGGTGAACCAATTCACCCCGCTCCAACTTTTTTTGGCCAGCCAGATCCACCAATCCCAGAGAACGAATTTTATAATCCGTCCTATAATTTTGATGGTCCACACGAGGCCTTCCCAGATCCAGCTAAAGAAATTTCCGGTAGACTCTTTAGCTGCGGGCGCGGTTTTCTTAAACCAGTTACCAACACTGGTTAAGATATTCGCGACACCACCGAACCCGAGGGCGTGTGCAGCACCGTTTGCGACGGTCGTCGCGATGTTCGAGGGCGCCGCGGGCTGGGCAGCCGGGGCCGGGCGCGGGCGGAGGGACCAGGCGGCTATCGCGGCCAACGCCAGCGTATAAGGGCCACCGCAGCAACAGAGCAAAAGGAAGGCCCAAATCCATGGCGTCCAGTCGATCGGAGCGCCGGTGGTTCCGCGCTCGGGCCGCGAGGTCGGGCTGTACTCGGGCGTTGAGCTCCGCATGGGCTCGGTCGTTTCGGCCGGCGGAATTGCAGTTGGTGCCTCGAGCACGTTCCACTTGCAGGTGCTCGGATCCCATTCGACCTTTCCGGCCGGCGGCTCGGGTACCTTGCATACGATCGGGGTAGGTATCAGGGTGTTGGCCGGCGGGATGGGTGAGGCGAGGGTCGCGACGTACGTGGCGGTCGGACTCAACGTTGCAACTGTGCTAGGCTCACGCAAGGCGAAACTGAAGCCACTCGCTGCAGACTCATTACATTTAACAAAAACCCAACTCTCAGGCTCGTGACCGCTAGTGGCAGAAACATTCAAGTGTTCGATATTCTGCCTTGAGACGAGGAGCTCGCCTTTGTCGAATGGATGATTCCCGTCCCAGTTAAGCCATGCAAAGCATTCAGGGCCCAGGTAGGCGTATTCACCAGCTTGCAGTGTAACCGCAACTTCATGAGCCAGGCGGTTCGGTCCTGGCAAACAGGGTTGATACCAC
>JAHFKJ010000045.1:0-4149 GCA_023245415.1 Candidatus Gottesmanbacteria bacterium
AACATAAAAAATGAAACACCATTAGTGGTAACATATTGTCCGCATTTTTTACGTGCGTCTTCAACCCACTCTACACTCTCCGGTGGTTGACCACTATAACGAATTCTCGCAAACACATTATTTTTTTGACTGAGATTTTTCGGGTTTGGATTAGGTGTTGTTTCAACCGTGCAGATTTCGGGATAATTGTTATTCCCAAATAATCTTTGAATCGATTGGGTTAACGACTCATTGGCAGCTTTATTATTGATTACTTGAACCGATTGACCTGTTTCGGGCAATGTACTTTGATCGTAGATGAAAATTGTATCATTTATTTCTTTAATAATATAAGTTCCCCCACCATATTGTAATTCATCATAATCAAAGGCGATACCAAGTTTTTGGGAAGTGTACGTTTTTATAACTGTTTCAGTACTGTTTTTCTCTACAACCTTAAACGTGGAGAGGATTTGTTGGACTGTAGTGTCTGTATATCGTTGAAGAGGGTTAATAATTAGTTCGTATACATATTGTCCATGAGGTACCACAATATGCGTTAATCCTGAACCTACATTTAAGAAAACCAACGCTTGTGACCCATCAACAATTGTTTCTTTTGCTGTATTTAATTCGTAATACATATACCACTTAAAAGGATTATCACCACCTGGACCATAATAAAAACCATCATTTGGGTTTATGGCTTTTTGATTTTTCATTTTTAAATCCTTAAACCATTCATTTACAGATGTATAACCAGTTGGTAATGATTTTAATTCGTGGCGATAGAAATTAATTGAGATACCATTTCTAGACTTAATTAAAGGATTATTAATATCACTAGAATCAGTTTCCCAATCAACAGGATATTGTACTGAAAAATTATACAAGTTGTTTGTATACGTCTTCCAGTTTGCCATCGGATCGGAATTTGGTGTTGGCAAAATTTGCGTAACTGGTGAAGGTAGAGGTTTAATTTGAACCGGCAGTACTGGTTGTTTTGTTAATTTATAGGTAATGAGAATCAACAGTACCACCAATAACCCACCCACTAACCAATACACTTCCCTAGTTTTACGATCAGGTTTTGTCTCAGGCTTAATTTCTGGTTCAACTTGATCTTTCGTAGCCTCATCATGGGTTGATTTTGGAATGACCATACGGGTATTATTTCAGTAACAGACAGATAGTGCAAGTACAGCATCCACCCCTGCAATTTCAACTTGACATAATGAAAATGCAGTTTTTCATACTATAACTTCTGCTATTCGAGGTGCGATATTCCCAAAATTAGTACTAATTTTGTGTATTCCAAGTAAACTTGCTAATACATATGTACTGTGCTTAAACTAGACTTAGAGATTAAGTTCGTATTAAACTACTTTTAACCATGAATATGGAAAATGCGTCGGACATGCTCTAATCACCTCATTCATCATGCCAATATATAATTTAACTCCACAGTTCTAAATTAATAATTAAAGTATTTGAACTGTTCGTTGAGTATCATCAACTTCCACTTTCTGGCCGGCATTTAATTCCACCACCTGCGTATTGTTTTCCTGATCAACTAGAGCTAGTTTAGCTGAACCTGAGGCAACTTCAATATTGATTAAGCCCGCATCCTGATTGGTATTGATTTTCCCATAGCCGGTCATGTAAGTAGATAACAAGTGCAGGCTGCGGACAGAGATAGATTTATCAGTGGTTATTTCATAATTTAAGTTGCCATTTTTCAGAGAAATTAAAAACTTTTCTGCAATTAAATCATTAAAGCCAATTTCAGAATTTGGCTGGATCTTTAACTTTACAAATCCCGGGAAATTAATATCTACTCGCGCTTTCTCACCTGTATTTAATACTTCCCCTTGAATAATTTTTTCACCGGTTTTAATTTCGCGAAAATCTTTATCTTCCCGGCCGCGCTTTTTGACCTCGCCGTTAATTTGTTCTACGTTTCCGGTTAAGGCTAGTGTTGGCGGCTGGAGTTTGAAATCTGAAATTTGTGGAAAAAACGAAATTTGTTTAAATTTTTTAGTTTGATAAATCCGGTATCCCAATACAGATACAAACCCCAAAGTAAACATTAATAAACTAACCGCAATAAATTTTTTGTGATGACTAAACATTCTCATACTAATTTTATAACTTATGTTACTATCATTATTAATTAAATCATTTGTTTGAATATGCCTAAAAAATATTTTTTCTATACCTTATTAAGTTTAATACTAGCATTACTCCTCATTTATTATCTTAAGAATATCCAGAATACCGCTTCAGCTCCTATTTCTGCTCAACAAACTAACCAAGCATCTCCATCTGGCCAACTCACAATCGGCATCCAGACAAAAACTACAGATTGCCAAATTAGAGGTCCTTTGCCAGACCCTGATTGCACGCCTGGCCAAATCATTGAATCCGCGACTAAAGAGCAAATCTGTGTTCCCGGATATACGAAGTCAGTCAGAAACGTACCGCAGTCTGAAAAAGAAAAAGTATTCTCTGAATATGGAATTACCAACCGTCAACCTGGTGAATTTGAGGTTGACCATTTGATAAGTTTGGAACTCGGCGGCTCAAATGGGATCGCCAATCTCTTTCCGGAAGCTGCCCAACCTCGACCCGGATTCCATGAAAAAGATAAACTTGAAAATTATCTGCATGACCAGGTATGCAATGACGCAATCAGTTTATCCGACGCACAGTTACAAATCGCCCATGATTGGCTCTATGTGTACCAAAAAATGCTTATAAAATAATTAAATACAATTCTACCTAAAAAGAGAGGAAAATGATAAACGAGGCCAATGCCATAATGCACCCGTAATAAAAAGTCGCTGCTGGCGTAAAATAATACCACAATAAGCCTCCAATTATTGAAGCTAAAAACGTGCCGACAGCGGTCAATGTATAATAAGCGCCGAAAAAAGTCCCGGATTCTTCGTGTTTGATAAACTCGGAAAGATAGGCTTTACCTACCCCATCAGTCGCGGCGATATATATCCCATAAATAGGAAAGATCAGCCATAACCAGATTGAAGATTTTATGAATCCAAAACTAAAATAAACAAGGCTAAAAACTAACAATCCCCCTGCAAAAACTTTTTTGGCGCCAAATTTATCTGCCAGGCTTCCGGCTGGGGTCGCAAAAAGAGTTTGAGTAACGTTGTATAAAACATACACGAGTATAACCAACGTCGTGGATAACCCTAAATTTTTCGCATGCAACAGCAAAAACGCATCTGAACTATTGCCAAGTGCAAATAAAAAACTCACCAGCAGAAAAATTTTAAGTTTAGCCGGAAATAATATCCAGTTTATCCGCACAAATTTATACGCGGGTTGCGCCTGTACAAGAGGCTTTTCTTTGACAAAAAGGATTAATAGAGTGACGGCGATAAATGCGGGTATGGCAGCGATAAAAAATGTGGAGCGCAAGTTATCCTTAAGGAAATAAAGTACAACTAACGCTAGCAGCGGACCAATTACTGCACCCAGACTATCAAATGCCCGGTGGAATCCAAAAATAAAACCTACATTTTTGGAAGTAGCATTTTCGAGTAATATACTATCCCGGGCAGCTGTCCGTAACCCCTTTCCTAACCGGTCGCAAAAGCGGGCAAATAAAACCAAGGGCCAACTTTGAGCAAGTCCAATCAGGATTTTGGATATCGCTGCCAGTGAATAACCAGCGGTGACAAAAATTTTGCGTTTCTGGAAATAATCGGAAATAGCGCCAAAAGCAAATTTGGAGATGCTGGCAACCGCTTCGACAAAACCTTCGATAAACCCAATCAGCGGAATTGAAACGTTGAGGACCGTAGTTAAAAATATCGGCATGATAGGGTAAATCATCTCCGACGCCAAGTCATTAAAAAAACTGACTAACCCCAAGAGCCAGACATTGCGCGGTACTTTCGGAATCTGCATATGAATTAACTATACCATGAGTTGAAATCATGTCTTTTTATTTCCCAGATAAGATCCGCATTGCCTAGTTGCCGAGGAGGAATTTGAAAGAGTATCTTCGAACCTGTTTAACCCGGAGAGTTGATTTATCAAATGCTTTATAAAATTAATTTTCATTTAAAAGCTGATAACTGCTTTGATTCTAGATATTTTATAAATGTTTTTAATTGATTTGTATAGAGAAGTGACGGATTT
>JAHFKJ010000045.1:4159-7672 GCA_023245415.1 Candidatus Gottesmanbacteria bacterium
AGTCATCATAGAGAATTTTCTGCTCTTTTTGTGATAATGTTCTGTCTGCATTCCGAATATAAGACCGAATCAGTGTATTTTCTTTGTGTACAAAAGGATCAGCATCACACAATCTATATATGTTTACCAAAAGCTCGGCTTCTTCTCCAATACCCAAGCGATATAGTTCATCAAACCATTCATTCATGGGTATTTGCATAAGAATCCATTTTAATAGTCTTCTTTTCTCTTCAAATCCAGGAACACGGTATGCTTCTTCTAACAACCGCGCCGTCTCCATTTCTTTTTCAAGTATCGCTTGGTAAGCATCCCACACTGCAATACCAAGATCATTTCGAGTACCAATATGAAAATCTGTTATATATCCATATAAACCTTCGCTACCTCTCATATCACCATATCTTTCACTTAAATAACCATCAAAAAGTGTAGCAATAATTTCATCTTTTGCCCTAGCAGCTATATTTTTTTGGATAATATTCCATTCCGGGCTTTGTCGAAGAGTCTTAAGTCGTCGTTTTTGAAACGCAGCATAATTTACATCTTCTGCCTGCCACTTTACTGATTCCCATTTTGCAGTAAGTTCTTTACCCAGTTCTTTTTTCGTTTCCTCAGATATTCCTACTGCTTCTCCCCAACTCATCAGTCTATTATGTTGTCTCAAAAAGTCTTTGTATGCATGTGCTACTCCATGTCCCACCTCATGAGAAAGTGATGTACTTACTGCGCCTGTTTCATACTGAGTTTTCACTACGATTATAGGCGTACTTATGATTTCAAAATTTGCATGATACGCTTTCTGGTTATTAAGGAAAAATCCTCCGGATATATGACCATGAATATATTCAAAATCATTGTGTTCCGGTCCTCCCTCATCAAGCCAAACAATAATTCCCAATGGATGAAAAGCAACATCAGGAGCGTATTTTGCCGATCTTATTAGTTTTCCAGCTTGTTTGCACATCCATTCATACATTATGATCCCCATTTGTTTATAATCACCATGCGCCTGATTTTTCAATATTTCATATGCTTTTCGAACACGAGCCTGTCGTTCAATAAGAAAATTACTTAACGCTTTTTCTTCTGATTCTAATTCACCTCGTTCTTGTAACTTTATATTTCTCAACGGATCTTTGTACGGAATATTATTATCTATAAATGGGGTAAACACCTGTTCCAGCATTCGTGCTTTTGCAAAAAGTCTTTCTAAACGTTCTCTCCAAATTTTCTCTTTTGGAGTTTGAGGTGGTATTTCTAAAGCAGCAAATGGGTGAGGACCTGAAAGTTGAGATTCTGAATGTGGAGGTTGTAATCTCCCGTCACTGCCTACCCGTAAAACATATGCTTTGTATTGACGAGCAAATTGTAAATAATCACTCAATGTTACTGTTTCCCAACCATATAGCATTTCAGCTAAATTAGGATTGATCCAGTCAATCTGATCTTCAAGAGTTTGACGTAAAATTTCTTCTACATCAAGAGTATCAAATACCCGAATAATTTCATTTACTGTTTTTTCGTCAAACGGATACGCTAAAAGTATCTCTCGAATTGCTAAAAATTTCCTTGAATCAGGTGAAAGAAGTTGAAAACCAAAGCGCTCACGATAAAATTCCGCAATTAATATATCGCTGACAGACGAATTGAAATTCTTAGCAAAATATGATCGAGCAGCATGTTGTAATAATGGATGTGAAAAAATTTCTTTTTCAGTTAATCCGGCTTCAGCTAATACTGAAGTTATTCTGTTCTCAACTCTTTCACTTTCACTTCTTTGTGATGCAAGTAATAAGAAACCTATACCATCAAGTATTGCTGTGTTTTGTTTTTCTTTTGCAAATCCTTGTTTTGTAGTAAATTCTAAAATATGACAACACGATGGATATCTATACGGTGGATATTCAGTAACAACTGTGTAAGAAATTGTTCTACGAAAAACTTCATCAATTTGTGCAGGCGATAACTTAAGTAGATTTACACATCGATTGAAATTGTCCAGTGGTGAAGCACCTTCTCTTTCAATTGTTGTATTTGCCCAAAGTACTCCAGTTAAGTGATTATTAGTACATTCTCTTATCTGATATGGTGAAACTCCACTTCTAATGGCTTCAACTACTGCATTTTGATATACGGTTGAATTATTTTGATACCAAATCTCGTTTAATCCCTTTTCAATAATATGAAATTTTTCAAACTCTCCTTGTGATAAAGGCTCTATCCAATGACCTGTTCTATGCCAAAGCTCTCTCTCAATATCCATAGAGGGAAATTCTATCATTTCTACAGGAACACTTAAAAATCAACGTAAAATAGACAATCCATTTCAATCATCTCCCCGATAAGATCCGGACAGACTTGTCGCCGAGGAGGAAATTGAGTAAGGGGTTGTTTATCCGGTTCTGCGTCGGGTGAAAAATTTTGAGAATGGAAAAACTTTGGTCACCAACTTGTTTACCCACTGCGACTTCGCCGTTTAAAATAACCTGATGTTAATCTAAACATTCAACGTTAACCGCTGGTTTTGCACCTGCTCTACAATTTGAATCGTCAAAATATTGACGACTAAACTAAAAATGGCGCCAAAAATCAAACCGCCGACAAAGTTATCCAGATTAATCCTTTTGAAATGTAACAGCGGCTGGCTAAAAATTATGTTTAATCCTCAGTAAGGTTTATTTGCCTGCTTTTGTGGAAAATTTGACTGGAATCGTGACTTTATCGATTTCGCTACCATCTTTGGCAGAATTGGTAAATACCTCCAACGTCCCATCACCTGGTACAGTTGGTTGGGCAAACACCAAATCCACAGATAAGGCAATATATGTCCCCATTTCACCTTTTTTAGCAGTAAAACCGGTTTTTCTCACCTCCACGCCGGTTTTATTTTTAAGCCTTACTTGCACCCGGTTTTCAAATGCCCGTACCAGTCCATTAATAAGTAAAGGTGTCGTGATCGTATCACCCGGCCTGGGTGTGGAAACCAAAATATTGCCCGAATCAGATATGGCAATATCCGCGAGTTTATTTTTTACATTTGGCAAAGTCACGTTCTGTTGACAAACCGGACAAGTGGCCGGTTTGACCATTGGTGATGAAGTTTGGCCTGGACTAAAATACCAGCCTAGTATATATCCGGCAATTACGCCTAAAAACAAGCTGGCGACTAATTTTGGGACTTCAGTTGGATTTATTTTAAACATCAATCTTCACCCCCTTCGCCCGCCGTAGTTCTGCAACGCAGAACGTAGGTGGGCTCTGAAATCGCATACGCGAGAGATTGCCACGTCGGGAAATAACGTCTGGTACATCCCTCCTCGCAATGACATTTTCGCTAATAAACAATTTAAGCCGCTTCCTTACTCGCTCCACGCAGGTTACTACATACACACGGATTTTCCGCAACTTTTTCTGAATCAGCAAAGCGCTTTTTCTCTTCAGCGATAAAATCAGCTAAATCCATAAGTTTGAGCGGCTGTCCTTTATATTCCGGATATTTTATTTCTATTGAAT
>JAHFKJ010000017.1 GCA_023245415.1 Candidatus Gottesmanbacteria bacterium
ATGTTAAGAAACGGTTACAAAGAATTACTCCGAATAATTCTTTCTAACCCTCTCTCTATGAGAGGGAGACTATATTAGTCAAATTTAATGTCTACTTTTTTACGTTCCTCTTCAGTTGCTTCATAAAACTCTTCAGCTTTAAAACCAAGCATATTGGCAACTACCACATTAGGGAACATGACAATTTTTGTATTAAATTCCATCACTACATTGTTATAAAATTGTCGCGCATAGGCTACTTTATCTTCGGTATCTGACAGTTCTTTTTGCAGCTGTTGAAAATTGTCTGCTGCTTTAAGATCTGGATAGTTCTCGGCTATGGCAAACAATGATTTTAATGTACCGCTAAGTAGATTATCTGCAGCTGCTTTCTCTTTTGGCCCTTGAGCACCCATCAAAGCCGCTCTGGCATTGGCCACATCTTCAAAAATGGTTTTTTCATGTTTTGCATAACCTTTAACAGTTTCAACCAAATTAGGAATTAAATCAGCTCTGCGCTTCAACTGCACATCAATTTGACTCATGGCTTCCTTAACTCGAACCTTGAGCGTTACGAGCGAGTTATACAACCCCCAAATAAAAAGCACAATCAATACAATTACTACTAACAAAATTAACATCGGACTCATATAGAAATCACCACCTTTCTTTTCAACCTTTTATCCAAGTATTAAATTCATTATACTCCAATGTGTTAAGTATTTCTTTTTTTGTCGCCCAGCCGCGTCTAGCTACATCAACACCGTATTGCATACCAGACATTTGGCCCGCCGCATGACTATCGGTGCTAATTACCAGTTTAACTCCTTGACTAATTGCTTCTTTTACCAACCTATCGGGTAAATCCAAACGCTCTGGCCAGGAATTTATTTCTAATGCTTTATTGTAAGCTTTACAAAATTGGAAAATTTTATCCCAATCGGCTTCTATACTCTCACGACTTCCCAAAAGTCTCGCTGTAGGGTGTCCGAGAATTTTTGCTTTTGGATGAGACAAACCATTTAGGATACGCTCAGTCATCAGCTCTTTAGATTGGGTGAAGCTGGAGTGAATAGATACAACACATGCGTCTATATAGTCAAAAGCTTCCATAGGTAGTGCTAATTTTCCTTTTGGATCAATGTCAACTTCCAACATGGTAAAAAAATGTACTCGATTATTCTTATGGTTTTCCCATGAACTATAAAATTGTTCGAATGCATGCTTTCGTCTTTTCATAATGTCTATAATTTGTTCAACCTTCAGATCACTTACTTTTGGATTATGATCACTAATTCCAATATACTCATAGTGTTGTGAAACTGCCTGATTTAATAACTCTTCAAAACTCGAACTACCTAAATCATGAGATGGTTTCAAATCATAATTTGAGTGGATGTGTAAATCACCTTTAATTTCTGTCAAACCCACCAACTTGGGCAATGTATGCCGTAAACTTGCTTCTATTTCTCCCAAGTCCTCTCTTATTTCAGGAGGAATCCAATCCATTCCGAGTACTTTATAAAAATCTTCCTCAGTTGCATACGGGATCGTTTTGCCAGCTTTTATTCGCTTGATACCATGTTCATTGAGAGAAAGACCTTTTTTGAGCGCTAGTTCGCGAAGTTTAATATTGTGATATTTTGAACCGGTGAAATATTGCAACATCGCTCCATATGCTTGTGGCGTCTGTACACGTAAATCAACTTGTCGACCTACTAAGAGTTGTACAGTTGCCCCTTTTGGACCTTTATCGGTAATTTTTCTCACCTTTGGAAACTTAACAAAAGCATCTAACACTACTTCCGGATCATTGGTGGCTACAGCCATATCAATATCACCAATAGTGGCCACTTTCCTTCGTAAACTACCCAAGACGTCAACACGCTCAACTTGCGGAAGCGGTGAAAGATATGCAATAAGTTCTTGAGCCAACATATCTGCAAGGGGTAGTGGCATCCGGTTTTCCTTAATTTGACCTTTGCGAAAAGTTGCAATTGCCGATAAAAGTTGAGTTTGAGATTTTTCACCCCATCCTTCTAATTTCCCAATTTTATTTAGTTTGGCGACTTTCTCCAATATGTCGACGGCCGATTTTGGATCATATATTTGAAAAGTTTGAGTCAGCTGATATGCGCGTTTTGGTCCCAATCCTGGAATTTTTAGCAAAACGAATAAGGCAGGTGAAATCCCAGAGAATATTTCCTCAAAATGCTTTACTCCTCCGGTTTTAAACAATTCATCTAAGGCACTGGCTATCCCTTTACCTACACCGGGAATCAATTCAAGTTTATCTTCATTCCATAAGTCTTTGACTTCGCTAGTCAATTGCTCAATAGCATCAGCCGTTTTCGTATACGCTATTATCCGGAAACGGTTTACATCTTTTATCGTCAATGCTGCTACTACATTTCGTAAGAGTTCTACGATTTCCACATTAGTCATAACTAAGGATATTATACCCAAGTATTATCAATAAATCTCTTGCCAGGTACTATCCAAGATGATATGATTGTTGCGGTAAATTGATTCTAGTACATTTACACAATTTATTATTATAAATGGGCTCGTGGTGTAGAGGCCTAACACGCGTCCCTGTCAAGGACGAGACCGGCGGTTCGAATCCGCTCGAGCCCGCACTTCGACAAGCTCAGTGCAAGGACACAGAAGTTGACGTAGGGCACGACGGATGAGAAGTTTACCCTGAGTGAAATCGAAGGGAATCCGCTCGAGCCGGCCATGTTTGAAATTTATTGCGTATTACTGAACATCCTATTGTTACAATTGATAACTTCTGCCCTCCCGAACTTATCGGGATCATCTGCCCAGAATGAGGTGAAATAAATGCCTAAAAATCAAAGTTTGAAAAATAACGATTCTGATCAAGATGAACAACCATCAGAATCCTACATTTCGGTAGGTTTAGGTATATTAGTTGTGGTAGTTGTCGGAATTCTGCTTTACAACTTTTTTACCCAAAAACAATCTAGCAAAGATGAGATCACAACCGCTGATAAAACTTCAGATGAAGCATCTGTATCAGCCCAAACAGTCAATAGCTATACAGTCAAAGAGGGGGATACACTCTGGAGTATTGCTGAGAATGTATATAAAAATGGGTATAACTGGATTGATTTGGCTAAAGCAAATAACCTAACAGAGAATCAAGAGTTAAAAGTCGGACAAAAAATTATTGTACCAAGTCCTGAACCTATTGCATCAGCATCAGTAGTACCATTAAGTTCTGCAATACCTACAGCTAGTACAGATTCTCAACAAGCAAATAACCCGAAATCAATTAGTGAATCATCCTATACGGTTGTCAGCGGAGACACGCTTTGGGATATCGCTTGTCGTGCGTATGGAGATTGCTATGCTTGGCCAAAAATAGCGCAAGCAAATAAGCTGGTAGATCCTGATATTATCCACATCGGAAATATATTGGTTCTACCCCGTTAAGTTCTAAAAATATACAACTCTTTGTATTTCAAATAGCAGGAATTGTATAAATAAGTACACATTCTTTTGAGACTATTTGTGGTGGTAGTTCGGCGGTAGAATTTATCTTTCCCCTACCTGCCGAAATGCGGGATTAGTTGATCGGTTCAATGCTACCTTCCCAAGGTAGAGAGACGGGTTCGACTCCCGTATTCCGCTCAGAAAGAACTACACGGCGGGTAGGCAAGAAGAAAGTTAGGGAATTCCTACCCGCTAACAGGCAGGAATTCCCTTCCACAACTCACTACTACAACTAAAGTGTGATTAGGACATCAAATTCGTAGCCTGCCATTTGGTAATAAATATTTTTAAAAACAAATTCAAACCCTTTCTTCAATATGAATAAATATTAGCCAACATTAAATTTCTCCAATAAATCTATTAACTAATTCTGCTATCGATAATTCTTATAATTTTAAAAAATAGAAAATGCTGAAATAATGTATTTAGATTAGAAAGTGCATTTTATAATTTTATTCTGTAAAATTACCTTACTTGTAAGTTTTTCGGGAACAGAATATCACAAAAGACTCAAGGTAAAATAAGTTCATACTTTCTGACTATGAATATGTCGCTTAACTTCCGTCAAAGTCGGACAAGCAGTATCATTGCCTCTTTAGCTCAATGGTAGAGCAGCGGTATCGTAAACCGTCGATGTCAGTTCGATTCTGACAAGAGGCTCAATGGTAGAGCAGTAGAATCGTAAACCGTCAATGTAAGTTTCAGTCGAAAGCTGATCTGCCTCTGGCAGACGACTCTCACAGGCGGCTCTATAATTAGGATTGAATTGGTTAAATTTAAAAGTAAATATGACTTATTCACGCATATCTCGAGTGGAGGAAAAGAAAACTAAAAAAATTTTGGTACTGACCTTTATTGGAATAGTGACTTTGCTTGTAATGATCTTCACTATAGGAATCCCATTAATTATTGGCGTGTCCTTACTCGTCAGTAATGCAACAAATCATCAATCTATCATCGATAATACAGATAAAACTCCTCCTGTTGCACCCGTTCTTTTTCCGGTACCAATAGCCACTAATAGCGCTATTCTAAAAATTTCCGGTTATGGCGAACCTAATTCAAACGTGCATATCTTCGTAAATGACACTGAAGTAAAAAAAATCCTCTTACCCACAGATGGTTCATTTTCCTTTACCGATAAATTGCTCATGGTTGGTCAAAATGTGATTTATGTCACGGCTCAAGATCAGGCCGGAAATTTAAGCACAGAATCAGAAAAACTTAAGATTTTATATAAAAAAAACGTTCCGAAACTAGAAATAACTGACCCGCAAGACAATCAAACATTTAGTAAAAATCAGCAGGACTTAATCATAAAAGGAATTACAGAAGAAGGCGTGAATTTAACAATCAACGATAGGTTTGTAAATGTTAAAGACGATGGAGCATTTACATCAACATTACGTCTACAAGACGGCGAAAATACGCTTGTATTTGTGGCACGAGACACGGCAGGAAATGAAACTAAACTTGAAAAAAAAGTTTTTTACTCACTTTAACTTATCTAACTTTATCCCAACTCCTATTAACGTAAATAACCAGTACATAATTGGTGGAAAAAAAAGACTATTATCGAATAGACTATGTACGAAAACTGCGCCAGCAGAATACAGGATGAGTTGATTTATCCGTGTAGTTACGAATATTACTTTCCACATCCAAATATATGCAAAAAGACCAATTATTCCCGTGGTTGCCAATATAAATAACCAACTATTTTGAAAGCCTGCTCCAGAATGTGAATTATTTTCACCAATCGATTCACTTTTATTTTCCTTACGCGTATAACGCAAGGTATTGAAACCCTGTCCTATGAATGGTGATTGTTGAATCAATGAAATCGCATGAGCATCATTAGATATTCGCGACCGAATCGATAATTCTCTTAATAAATTAACTCCTTCTCCTGAAGGTTTAGGAAGCCATAATAAGGTTAAAATAAAAGCAAAATTAAATAGGAAAAAAATTACCAGTTTTCGATTTAAAATACTCCATAATAGAAACATAGTAATTAAACTTATATAGGCACCACGGGAAAAAGTTAATAAGAAGGCCAAAAATAATATAAAGATCTCGAGTACTTTAGCCATTGAAAACAAATGATTTTTCAACAATAGTCCTAAGATTAGTGCCAACACCATAAGTATTCCGGTAAAATTAGGATCTAACATTGTTGAAAATACCCTAAATTGATGCGGATCCCAACCTAGATACAAAAGGTTGCGCAAATTAGGATACAAAATATATTGTCCTAGGCCTACGAGAGCCAGACTTACACCACCCAGCCATATAAACTTTAATAATTGTTTTTGTGAAAGCGGCAGTGACGGAATAGTTACAATCAGTGATGTATACAATGCAAACCTAACCAAAAATAAAGAAGAAATTAACCAATTCATATATGACAAGCGATTAATTTGAACAACCAATGATATTACAGCCACGAGTAAGAAAGGCAAAAATATTTTCAAGTAGAGTAACATTTTCAGTTTTTTGTGTATCGTAGTGTATATTGCTAATAAACCTACTACTCCTATATCCAATAACGAAATGCGTGTGTTATTAAAAGAGATGGACCCTGCTTGTCCACAGACAAAAAATAATACGCTGGCAATAAAAACGAATTTTTGAATATTTATTGCTGATATTGGACCTAAATTGAGGTTAAATTGAGTCAAATTTTTTAATTTTAATAAATATATCAGTTTCAGAGATTAACGAACGAGCAAAAACAACTTGGCACGAGTTAAAAAAGAATGAAAACTCATTAGAATTGCAAATATTAAGCCAGGCATTCCGTCCAAAAATCCTGCTTTCAAAATATAATTTTGGATAAATTTTGCTGACGGATATCCAATAATCTTAAGCCAGGAAGACGACTGGCCCTGTCCTTTAAACGTTTCTGCATCAAGTGTAGTCCAACGATCAATGCGGTTTACGAATTCGGAAACTATAGGATGCGGGTAATGTAAAAGAGGATTGGTTAATGTATCAACAAAACCAGAAACATCCCACACTTCATGAACTGCTCGCCGCCATTTTCCCCCATCTTTTTTAGCCAGTTTTAAGAGTTTTAAGTCGGCCACTTCACCATGTCGCAACCAAGTACCTAGAAAATAATCTCTTCTTCTCATATAAAAGCCGCGTGCTATAGTAGAATACAGTTTTCTATTAATTTCTTGCAGCAACTGGGGTGAGATCACCTCATCTGCGTCTAAATATAAAACCCATTCGTGACGAGCCAAATGCAGTCCTATGTTTCTTAAATTGGCGAAATTGCTTTCATTGCTTTCATGAAGCACTCGCAGATTTTTACTCGGAATTAGTCTTTGAGCAATTTCAACTGACCTATCACTAGAATTATCAATCAAGATTATATCGTCCGACCATAAAACGCTCCTAAGACTTCTTTTAATATTATCTTCCTCATTGGCAGTAAGGATTACAACTGAAATAGATCCCATAGTTAAATTGTTATTTTAGTTTATAATTTCGTAAACAAGTTCTAATACTCCGTGTGCGAATTTAGTCCACGAAAACTGTTTTGATTGTTTTAATCCATGTTCAGCATATTTCTTGCGAATCGATTCATTATTACTTAGTAACAACATTCCTGTAGCGATTGATTGTGTGCTTTGTCCATCTACCAAAATTCCTGCATTCCCGACAATTTCCGGCATTGAACTATTTTGGGCCGCTATAACTGGAACGCCGCATCTCATTGCTTCTAATATTGGTAACCCGAAACCTTCTGCAAGTGCGACCGATACGAAACTAAATGCCCCTCGATAATATTTCGGCAAGTCTTCAGTCTTAGCAAAATCCTTCAAAATAACCATATCATGTAACGATAATTTTTGTATGTGACTTTTTATTTCAGGATCTAACTTTTGAGTACTTCCAACCAAAATCAATTTAAAAGGTTTATTTACCATATGTAAAAATTCTGCAAATGCAGAAATTAAGGTAATAATATTTTTAGTTTTTTTGAGCGCTCCAACATAGAGAAAATATGGCGATGTGTCAATATATTTAGAACCATCAGATTTAAAGATCCGGTTTACTCCAGGGTAGAGAATGGATAGTCGTTTTTCATCAAACGCATATACACGTTTTATGTCCAACGCACTGGATTTGGAGATGGTTATGATGTGATGGGCATTTTTCATCAGCTGTTCAGTATTGTTTTTTAGTTCAGCTGCATTCTTGTACATCTTTGGAAACTTTAAAAATGCGAGATCATAAATAAAACCCAGTGTTTTTGGTGCAGTCGAAGGCATAGCTTGAGACATGGCTAAAAAAACATCCGGTTTATATATTTTAAAAGCTAATGGCAACCAAACAGACTTAAATGCATATTTTGGCAAAACAACGTGTGAGATTCTTCGATCTCTTTTAGGTAAAGCGGCCTTAACTATGTTGCTAAAGCCAAAGATCAGATATTGATTTCGTTTATCTAATCTTAAAAGTTCTTCAATTAAGTTTAACGTCAAAGTGAACACACCAGCTTGTGAATTAGTGTTAGGATCTGATAAAGAACCGGCGTCGATTGCTATCTTTATTCTTTTTTTAGGTTTTCGCCCAACTTTATTTTCGTTATTCATGTTTACCAAACTTTCTCGTTAAATAATCGGCTATACCCGATAAACTAGCAGAATCGTGATCATGAAAGTGATCCAAAATAGTTTTCGGTAGACGTAATACTTCACGCAATTTTACTAAATTTGGTGCATTCCTTTCAACAAATAGCAGGTGATTTCGTGCTAAATAGTAGTTTTTGATGTTTTTAAACTCAAACTTTTCTGATATTTCCAAGTGGCCGATAACGGAGGTTTCAATGTAAAATGAAGAGTATCCTAATTTTCTCGCAGCCAAGGAAAACTCAACATCTTCGTAATACATAAAATAATCGGTGAAAAATCGTAATCCTTGAAGAAGAAGTGAACTGGGAATTAGCACACAGGTACCAGAAATAAAATCACATTCATTTTTCGCGAGTATCGGATTTCTTATCGATTTACCAAAGTTGATAAGTCCAGCAGTAAAACGATTCCGATCAATTATTCCGCCAGTTGACCAGATCCTGTTATTATTCAATATTTTGGGACCAAAAATTCCTTTATGTTTTGCAATTTCCGCAGCTCGAACTAAGTTTTGGATAGAATTGGAATGAAATTCCACGTCAGGGTTAACCACTAATATATATTTAAAATCACTAACCCCAAGCTGATTTATTCCGAAATTTACTGACTGCCCATATCCTAAGTTTTGGTTAAGCTGGTAAACATTCACTTCTCGAAATTCTTTTTTTATCAACTTTAATGTATAATCCTGTGACGCGTTATCAATAATATAAACTTGCTGGAGTAAACCTGCGGGTATTGAAGTTAAACACTTTTGAATAACCGCGTAACTATTGTATGTGGGCACGAGAATCGCGACATTGTCCATAATAAAGCTAAAGATAGTAGTTAAAATTCGAAATATTCATAATTAATTTACCCATTGACATTTTTTGCAGTAATTCTATAAACTTTAGTTAATATTATACAGGAGGTGTATTTATTTATGGCAAGAAGAACTAAAAATAAAACCAATCACGACCAACTACCTACACTTAATAAGAATGTGCCTCATTTAGTCGCTTGGGTGATCTTGAGTGTTTTATTCCTGGTAGTGATAAAAATCGTCCGTCATACCCTTGGAGTCGATTTTTAATGATAATTAATCAGATTTATCAATAAATTCGTTCTCAAGTAATGGGAACTGGGGATTATCCGGCACCACCACCTCCGCCACCACCTCCGCCACCACCACCGGAGAATCCTCCGCCTCCACCTGAAGAATAGTGTGCCGCGGAAGTAGATGCCGTTTTAAGTTCTGAACTAAATGTATTCAAAGTTTTGGCAAAACTTGTGAACGATTGGGCAGTCTGCAACAACCCAATGTTTGACCCTGCACTATACCAATTAGGTCGAATAGCATCGGGATTTGCTAGGATAGCAGGAAGTATTTTAATTATTTTATCAGCATTACCAAAAAGAACACCATATACCAAATAATGTTCCCAAAGCTTATAGGCTTCAGGCGGCAAATCTTTAAATTTGTAAGTGGCGAAATCATCCAGGAATTTTTTGAAAGCCTTCCATTCAATTACTTCACGAGCCCATTGAAATGTCCAACGTTTTAGTCTGGTACTGAAATAAACGCCAATAAATACAAACAATAGGGTAAAATAAGAAATAATTAAAAATCCAACAAGTGCAATAACTACGATAATAACGATGCTTTTATGAGACAATTGATCTCCTGTTGCTTCCAAAACCCCTAAATTCTCAACTTCATCTTGCACCTCTTTTTTCCATAGTCTAAACCATATTTGAAACTCAGTTGGATGATTTCTGAAATATTCCTTAATTTTGTCAAGCGTCACTTTATTATTCTGCGATGTATCACTCGTGTACCGACTTAGTTTTTGTTGCAATATATTTGAATCTATATCTCCTATCTGCACAAATAACAATTCAATGAGTTGTTGTTCATAGATTTTAAGCGTCACGGTGGACAATTGCGGATTTAAAATTAGTGTTGTCACATATACCTGTTTAGTTCCAAAAAAACCGCTTTTTTGGATCACTTGATCTTGTATTTTTATAAAACCTTTACGTGCAAGATCAAATATACTCGCAGTAAAAGAGTTCGTTGAAGGGTCTCCTCCTTGACTAAGTAACACATCTACTTCCGGTGGAGTCAAATCGTCTGGTAACTCGCGTATGTACTTGGGCATATCGACAATCTTGTATTCTTGTCCATATTTTCGCCACATCAAATACCACCACGCTATCCATCCAAAAATCCCAATTCCAAAAATTCCGAGCGGTAAAGACGCCAAACGCGACTTAGCTTGCACTTGTTTTGCAGCATCTATCGTATCTTGTACATATTTTAATTCTTCACTTTTTATTTGATCCTGAGTTATTTGACCATCTAACGATCCGGTTACGAGATTTGCGGGAAACGCGTACCGAATTTCCATAAACTGACCCGACCCTAACGATTGAGCTTCGAATTTGGCAGTTTTTAAATCAACTATTTCTGAATTACCATCAAGCGGTCCATGACCATACACAAGAACTTGAGATTTATCGTTCACCGTTTGTGGTAAATTCACGGTTACTATAATTTTATGGTGAGGAATTTTCCATTTTTCGCCAATCACTCTCCAGTAAAGCTCGGCAACTTCCGGATATTTACGAACCGCATGAGTCACATCATAAGAAATTTCAAAAATTTTGTCTTCGTTCGAAGCGTTATATGACCACTTCGCATAATAGTCATTACTTTGAGATCCTGAAGATGTAATTGTTATATTGGTTTCATCCTGTGCACGTACTTGAAAATGGGAAATAGGTGTATCATATATTCTCCCTCTACGACTTACAGAGCTAGGAATCCACATCTCAGCCCAAGTGAAACTACCATCAAAGTGATAATGCAATTGTTCCTTGATACTAATCGACTTGTCAGAATGGATAAAAATATCAAATGTATCACTAACAATTGAATATGATTTCGCCAGCGTCTGTGTAGGCAGAATCAGAAATAATATATAGAAAAATAGAGTTAATAAGCAGATCTTTATATTCATACAGACGGTGATAACGTGGACTTCCACAGTAAAAAATATCTGACCAATTCATAATACATAAAACAGACGGCTAAGAGAAATCCCCAAATTCCATCTTTATAACCTTGCTCTGTAATAAAAAGTGTCCAATACAAATGCAGCGGATATGTAATGATCTTTATAAAACTCGGACTTTCCACTTGTTTAAGTCTATCTAAATCTTCACAAGCGTAGAATGTGAATTTTTTTAAAATCTGCGTTAATGATTGAAATGAATAATGATCAATTTTTTGCGTGAGTGTTCCAATTTTTCCATAAACTTTAATTTCGGGATGTGTTTTTAGGTCTTCAACTACCCCGATCTTTTTTTTGAATAACCTAAGCTTGGCATAAGATTGGTTTCCAAAGTGCAATTCATGCCCCAAAAAATAATTTCGATATGGAATTAAAAAACCTGAATATTCACTTTTCTGAATAACTTGAATTATTTCCAGTTGTAACTGAGGTATAATTCTTTCATCAGCGTCAAGAATCAGTATCCACTTTCCTCGTGCTTTATTTATTCCGTAGTTTCTTTGTTTCCCTAAGTGATTTGGAACAACATATATATTTGAGGTATATTTTTGAGAAATTTTTAATGTAGAGTCACAGCTATTATCGGAAACAACTATTATAAGTTCATCAACCCAAGCTACGCTTTGCAGCGCTTTTTCTAAAACCGATTCGCTATTACCACAAGCTACGATAACTGAAAGATTTACCATAATTTTTTGTTAACATGATATAGATTTATAATAATCTCGCCTTCATACCATGAATTTATAACTTTTAATATTTGCGAAAATTGATTTCCTTGTTTAAAGGATAAATAGTGCGTCACTTTTCCTTGTTCAATTTCTTGATTAATGACTCGCTCTTTATTTTGACTATTAAACAGAATTCGTGAAACTCCATAATATTTGCATCCGGCTAAAAAAGACACATATAAGCCCCTCGCCCAGTCATCACTCAAAAGTGTACAAGGAGATGATAACTGTTTATGTATAGTATAGTGGGTAAAACTTTTTGTGTCTGGTATAAAAATTCGCGGGGATGATTTTAAGAATAAAATGCAACAAATTATTACGGTTAAACAAAACAATATTCTACGCTGTTTGCTATAGAGCGAAACAATACAAATTACGATTGGCGTAAGAATTGGTAATAAATAGCGTATTTCTACGATGTTAACAACATACAAGACTGACCAGATTAAACAGAACATAACTAACAATTTCTGCAAATATTTTAATTTATTCTGAAATAACAAAAAGATGATGCCTATATGAAAATTCTGGAATAATATAATGAATAAAACTTTAAAATTATGGGCAGTTGAATTAAGTTGTTTTCCCCAATTAATTTGGATATTAGAGAAGTCAGAAGGATCATACCAATATGCAGTTCCCGATCTAGGATACATCACGGGCTCTTTGAGAAACTTAAATTCTTCGTCCAAAACATATTTTTTATAAGTTACGACTGCATTTGTTCCCAAAGTCAACTGATGATATTTCATATAAAGTAGTTCGGACCAAATATATATAAATGGTATTAATCCGACTAGGAAATAGCGGAAAAAAATTCTTTTAGACGGAAAAGGTGCGTATACGATCAGAATGTATAAGAAAAATATGCATCCGAAAATCAAAAAATAACTCTTAATTAGATAACCGATTGCAACTAATAAACCGTAATAAAACCAATTTGTTTTTTGATTATATTTTATCGTTCTTAAAACGTATGCCAATATAAAAACAACAAAAACAGCTAACAATGCATCAGGTGTCAATATATTTATACTGGTAAACCAAGGAACACTGACTAGGTTAAGTAGTGCTACTAAAACAATTTGTGTTTTGGAAAATAAACAGATTTCTGCCAAATACAAACTCGCAGCAAACCACATAACACTGATAAGAAGTTGCAATATTTTAGCCGAGGTAACCCAGTCAAATAAAAAGCTCAAGGGAATTAATAACCAAGAATAAACTGGACTCCAATAAGCACTCAGTGACTCAGATATTAATCCCCTACGGTAATTTCTGGCAATTTCAATATATGAAATCCCGTCGGGATTGAGATCATACCGGTGAATCCATATTGTAACTCCAGTAACAACCGTGAAAGAGATCAATAATAAATATGGAATAGCACGCTTAAAAGTAGATTTTGTCAATAAAGTTTGAGTGTAATTTGGTGCAGATTTTTTTAGAAAACTGTAAATGAATTCTTGTGGACGACCGTTTAATCCTTTAAAACCAGATTATAGATGAACTGATCCAAACTTTAAAGAATATACGGATTATATTTTAGGAATACCCACTTTCAATAAGCATGACTTGTCCAAGTCTGAATTAGCTTCATTATGGAAGGCAAATCTTACTTTCTTTCACTATTGTTGACAAAGTATTCAAGATATTTAAAAATACTACTACTATGAGTAGTGCACAGAATGAATTCCCATTAAGTAAGAAGAAAATTATTAAAAAAACATTAGTTGCATCAATTGTATGGACAATTTTATTACTTATTATTACAGTAATCCTTATAGCTATTAATCTTTCGAATACTAGTTCCGAGATTAGTTCGATTATAACTCTAACTTTTATAGGAACAATTATATTGTTAATTGTGATAGTAATTATTTCCTATCTATATCAACGTTGGTACTTTAATACCTACTTTTATGATTTTAGCGCTGACTACGTGGTCATTAAAAAGGGACCAATCACTCCCAAAGAGATTACAATTCCATATGAGAGAATTCAGGATGTTTATGTTGATCAAGACTTACTTGACCGAATATTCGGCCTTTATGATGTTCATCTGTCTAGCGCTACAATAACTTCAGGTATGGAAGCTCACATAGACGGTGTAGAAAAACCTGCATCTGATGGGTTGAGAGCTACTTTATTAAAAGTTGTTAGCGCAAGAATAAGTAAGAAAGGCATAGTCTGAATAAGATCGTTACGGAACAGGATTATCCTATAGAGTATAAGTGGATTTATAAATCGGTTTTTGGATTCCTTATTGTAGCGATTATTTCTGTCGTTGCATTCTTTTTAGGATATGTTTTTTACTATCTAATTATTCTTGTACTATATGCGCCTATTCATTTCATATTAACTATTCTACGTCGAAATAATTTTCACTTTGCTCTTGAAGAAAAGTTCTTAGTCATAAAACAAGGAGTATTTTCAAAGCAAGAACGTAATTTACCTTATGGTGTAATTCAAAATGTTTTCGTAAAACAAGATTTATTTGATAGATTATTTGGTTTGGCATCTTTAACAGTTGAAAATGCTACCAAAGTATCAACTGCTCAAAAAGCTATGAATAAAAAATTCCAAAATTATTCAGTCGAGACTGTTGGTATTAGTGGGAATAAGGTAAATATTCCTGGTTTAACAAAAGACAACTCTGAAAAACTTAAAATGCTAATTTTAGAACAAATGAAAAAGAATCCAGTAGACGAGAACTCTGGTCTTTAAAGCAACATATATGTCAGGAAAATCGAATAGAATACCAACAATACATATTATCATCTCAAGTATTGTATTTCTTATATTGGTTGGCATCGCGGGAATATTTATATGGGGAAGCATTCAAACATATAAATTTTCTCAACCAGAATCTTGGAAGGAATATTTTTACACTCAAGATAATTTCAAAATCTCTGTTCCTTCCGAGCCAAAAATGGAAACTAAGGAAACACAAGGAGGTCAAAACGTTACGATTCAATACAACACATATACCAGTACTAGTAAAACCGGCACAACTTATATTGTTGATGTAGCAACGTATCCATTACAAGTTGAAGGAGCAAATTTCAAAGAATTTTTAGATCAAGTAATTCAAGGTTCAGTTAAGTCAACTACAGGAGTTACGCTTGTGTCAAGTACTCAAACTACTGTCGGTCAACATCCAGCAGCAAACTATCTCATCAAGGTTGATAAAGATGGTCAAACTGCTGGATATCTAAAAGGTGAATATATTCTCGTGGGAAAAACTATGTATGGAGTACAAATTGCTTCAGAAAACAAAGACTCGCCTGATTACGATAAATTTGTAAATTCCTTCAGTCTTCTTAATAATTGATCATATTCAAGTCGACGCTTTCAAACTCGTAACCATAAATTAATTAAGATGTAAGCGATTATCAAATTGTTTCAGTTTATTGTCGGATTCTTTTGAATCGATTTTTCCCTGTAAAAACTCATTAGTGATAATATCTTCTTTTTCACCTTATTCATGAAGTTGTTTATATCATTGGTGGATCTGACCCAAAGCAATATCAATTTCTCTTTCCACTTGGTCCCAATCACCAATAATACTTTAGAAGGTGTCAACAGCAATCTCAAACATAACCTGGGAGATCATCGGGGAATGTCCACCGCAAGACTAGCGTCATTCCTCTCCTGATAAATGTCATTTACCAGAGTCAAAACTGATAAGGATCTGAGAAAACTTTGGTGTTACTGGAAAACTAAATTATCATGAAATTAGCAGCCGTTTAATGCTATTAAACTAAGGAGTACAGAAAATTACACTTGCCAAAATGGCTGTAAATTAAGTTTACACCTAAGAATAGGAGATTGATGCCTTGCTTGACTCTGAGAATGGCATTTCTTCGAACCCCAAAAATAGTTTGGTATGACGCTTCGCCTGAAGCGAAGTCTAATTTCCAAAGGTTGATTTACCCAATAAACGTTGGATTTACGAAAGATGGCTTTTCAAACCCAAGTTTAGGGCTTCCCTTTATGATAATCAATGATATTGCAGCTTCTTCAGCAATAAGTGTGGACCCGAGAGGATTCGAACCTCTGACATTTGCAATGTGAATGCAACGCTCTACCAGCTGAGCTACGAGTCCTATTGAAATCGGTGTACATGAAATCAATACACTTCTAACAAATACCAAGCGTCCTCTTGCATATATTATATCATCAGACTATACTCATCAAAGAAAAGGGCGCATTGCACTTTTTTTTATTTTCCTACAACATACTCATGTGGCTCTTCCGTAAAATATTCACATTTTTTTTCGATATTCTTGAATCTATTGTAGTAGCGCTAGCAATCTTTGTCGTCGTGTATCTATTTTTATATCAGCCACATCAAGTTAAAGGTAGATCCATGGAACCTAACTTTCATGATGGTGAATACATACTTACCAATAAGTACGAATACCGTTTTAACCTTCCAAAACGGGGTGAAGTGATTGTTTTTAAATCTCCGCAGAATCCCGATATTGATTACATTAAGCGTGTAATTGGCCTACCTGAAGAACATATAAAATTGGTTAACAATCATTTTTATATAAACGGAGTGAAATTAATCGAATCATATATCGCAGACTCGGTTTTTACATACAATGGTGCTTTTCTAAAAGAAGGAATAGAAATAGTTATTCCAAAAAATCACTATCTAGTAATTGGAGATAATCGTTCGGCAAGTTCTGATAGTCGTGAATGGGGAACAATTGAAAAAACTTCAATTATCGGCAGATCACAGCTTCGATATTGGCCGTTTGAACGATTTGGGTTAATTCCGTATCCAAAATACCCAAGTATTAGTAGTTAAACTAATTTTTTATGGATACTGTGGATCGTTTCTGAAGTTTTTTCCAAGTTACCGCGTATCACAAAAACTATTCGAGCTTCGACTTTTGATTGGGTAATTTTAACTAATCCTTCAACAACTTGCGCAAAATCTGACGCTATCTTGTCAAGTTCATCATTGTGTATCCGCTCAATCTTGGAATACGGTTTTTTTTCATATTGACTTTTCATTCTTCTTGCTAAGTCCTCCGTGCGCCTTACTGAGGCATTTTCAGTCAATATAGTTTTATAAGCATCAACCATGAGCTTCGTGTCCCCTAAACCTGCCAGAGCCCGGGCATGACCCTCAGTAATCGCTGCTGACATGAGTCCATCTTTAATAGCATCTGGGAGCGTCAGTAGCCGTAAAGTATTAGAAACGTATGAATCGCTCTTACCAATCCTTTTAGAAATTTCGGAAACTGGCAATCCGAATTCTTCAATCAATCTTTCAAAAGCCTGTGCCCGTTCTATCGGATTTAAATCTTCACGCTGAACATTCTCAACAATAGCCATTTCCAACATTTCTCGAGAAGTCGTATCCTTAAGAATTACCGGTACTGTTTTAAGACCAAGTAATTTAGATGCCCGCCAGCGCCGCTCGCCGGCAATTATTTGATACCCTGCGGGAGTTTTTGCCACTACGAGAGGCTCGAGTACGCCTGTTTCTTTAATTGATGAACTGAGATCTTTAAGCGACTCAGCAGAAATAATACTTCTGGGCTGAAGAGGATTAGGCTGGAGCATTTCAATATCTAGCTCTATAATTTGCCCGCTAATTGACATAAAATTAGGTTGCGACCGCAACCATTGATTTACCTTGGTGTTTATAAAATTTCACAAGGCCATTTTGGATAGCATAGACTGTATAATCTTTTCCCGCTTTCGTACCTGGTCCTGGACGAACCTTTGATCCTTTTTGCCTAACTATAATATTCCCACAATTCGCTTTTTGACCTCCGTATAATTTGACTCCGAGACGTTTAGAGCGGGAATCACGATTACCTTTTGTCGTACCTGCTTGTTTTATATGAGCCATATTTAATCCTTATGAATTATTTTTTACTAAAATATAAATCTGTCTTCTAACATAAGCCTGCGGCCTATAATAAGAGAGTGGACCAATTTCCAGAGTATAACCCAGTTTTTCACAGCTGTCAACTGTTTTTTTCACGAAATAGATATACCCATTAAAATGAATTTCGGGTAAAGAAATTACAATTTTTCCGCCCTTATTAAGTATTTTTGACCAGTCTTTTAATACACCCAAGTAGAGTTTATTTAATCCCTTAATGATATTTTTCAAGTATTCTCGCGATATTGGTCGATTATTAAGTGACATCTGCTTCCCTTTTTGGGAGAAAAGAGCACCCATGAACGGCTCCGTAATAATCGCATCTACACACCCTTTAATTTGCTCAGAAATATGTGTCGCATCACTTACAAATACCTCTTGAACATATTCTTTTTGAATATTAGTGTATTGTTGCATTAACCATTTTAGATTCTCGCTGGTGTAGATTGCTGATTGTTTCGACAAGTCACTTCCAATCACTCTACATCCCAACAGCAAAGCCTCTGCCAGAATTGTACCTGAGCCACAAAATGGATCATAAATTAAAGGCTCTGCCCTTTTTGGTAAACCCAAATTTACCATAATTCGAGCAATTTTGGGCGGCAATATTCCTGTTTTCACATCTCTAAACGGTTTACCGAAATCACGTTTAGTCCAGTCATCTACGTTTTGGTAAACAACTGTCTGAGCTACGTACCAGCGATTATCTACATCACCTTTAACTAGGAGGAATTCCTGCAATTCTTGCTTGGCCAAAAGTACTGTTGATATTTCTGAGTTAGTTGTCGGCAATATAAATCTTGTCGAAAGATTAAATGTATTTTTAAGGACTTTTTTTACACTTTGACTTATCCCTTGTATATTTTCAACAGTCTTACTATAGATACTTATCCCAAAAGGTTTCGCGGAGTTGATACGTTGAGCGATCACTTGAGCTGTTTGTTCGAGGTTTAACGAAGATAATTGAGTTAAAACTAAGGCGATTTTTATAATTCCTCCCAACTCCTGCATTAAGGCCAGAATTTCGGAAGCGGTATCATCCTGATGTAAAGTTAAAAGTATAATTCGCGGATGAATTTTAGTATAAAGCGGATGTCTAATTTTGCGAAGTAATACAGACTTTAATTCTGTAAAACAAAGAGAAGTATTTGTACCAAGGACAATTAAATAATGACTCATGTACTCAAACCGCCAGTTGTCTATCCTGTTTTAGAAATCGGTTTAGATTTTGGCTCTGTATCAACAATATTCTCAACTTCAAACGTAGTCAGAAGTGAACGAAATCCAACTTGTCTTCGATGTCTTACTTTGTGACGGAAACGACGGATGATAACTTTAGTACCGTTTTCAACTTTTAGTATCTTGAGCCGAGCCTCCATCTGCTTTGTCTCTCTACCTATCTTAACTATATCTTGATCCCAATATAACAAAACCGGTGCTTTTACAGTCTCTCCTACTTTTAGATTCAACCCCTCTACCATTAAATGCATGCCGGTTGAAACCTGATGTTGATTACCACCAATAGAAATTATTGCATTCATAAGCTGGAAAACCCTATTTTAACAAACTCAGGTGATATTTACAACAAATCGGATTTCTGGGTATTAACCCTCAAAGCAGACATACTTATACCAAGACCGATCCATAAAGACAGTAGAGAACTACCACCGTAGGAAACAAAAGGTAAAGTTATACCGGTAACCGGAATTAATCCCAGATTCATACCTATATGAATCGCCATCTGCAGAAAAATCTGTATGAAATAACCTATCAAATAATAAAACGATACCGTTTGCGGTAGCCGCTTTGAAGCTAATTTAAGTATACGCCACAAGAACATAAAGAAAATTACTAACAAGATAATTCCTCCACTGAAACCAAATTCCTCAACAAATGCTGCGAATATAAAGTCAGTGTGATGTTCTGGCAAAAATTTTAATATTGATTGTGTTCCGCGTCCAAATCCACGACCCCATATTTGTCCGCTACCCACCGTAATCAGAGATTGCAGTGCGTTGTAACCGCTTCCTTGAGGATCACGCACCGGATCTAAGAAAGTAAGTATACGCAAACGTTGGTAATCCTTAAGTGAGTAGAATCCAGCTGGCGCAAAAACAATACACAGAATGCCCCCAATTAGTAACCACCAAGGAGATATATCGCTTACTAATAATAATCCCAAAAAAATACCGGTGTAAATTAAACTATTTCCTAAATCAGGTTGTTTATAAATAAGTATAAACGGAATAGAAAACAGGAAAATTAATAAATATAAATTGCGTATTTTTGTTAATGGAAATCTGACAAAAAAACTGGCAAAACATATCATGAAAAAAGGTTTAACTAGTTCTGAAGGCTGAATCCGGATACCACCTAAATTGATCCAGCGAGTTGCTCCACGGACACTCGGCCCTAAAAAAGTTACTAATAGAAGAACTATAGTAAGCGCATAAAAAATGCTATTGAGATAAAAATATAGGGAAAAATCAACTTTTGATAAGATAAAAAAAATCCCGATACCAATTAAGCCAATAATTAACTGCTGATAAAAATAATCAGCATTGAAAGACAAAAGTACGACTAATCCGACGGTTGAAAGAAGTAAAGCAGGAATAAAGACTAACCACTGAAAATTGAAAGCTTTTCTCCCCATATAATCTTTCTTACCAATGTTTTTTTGCAGATTTGATCTAAACTTTTTTTTGAAAGTTTCTTATACGATTTGGGCAATACTATTGCCACTAATTCGTCAAATTTACTATTGTTAGCCTTTCGCAAATCCTGTATTTTTCTAATCAGTTCACGAGTTTCACCCATGGTAGCGAGTTCTTTGGTTATCACCGTGTCCAATTCAACAGTCACGCTTTTTCCACGTATTGCTAAAAATTCTTTGACATTCACTTCTTCTTTGATTATTTCAACTATTCCGCTTCTTAATACTATCGGCACCACAGCACTTAAAGTCGCTAACGGCTGGCGAACTTTTATTTGTGCTGCTTTACGCGTTGCATGAGCTTGTTCGACTACTTTTCGTGCATATTCCATCTCCATTTCCAGATTTTGATCAATGTGCGATTTATTTGATCCGGGCCAATCAATAAGATGAACAGATGACTTGCCTATTAAATTCTGCCAGATAATTTCGGCAATAAACGGTGCAAAAGGAGCTAGAATTAAGGCGAGTTGCCTAAGCACCCAACTAAATACGACCATAGATGAGGGGTCTTCTTTAAATCTTCCCCGGCTTTCCCGCAAATACCAAGTTGACACATCGTCTATAAATTCCAATATTATTCGGCACGCAGTAACAGTATCATACTTATCCATGAAAGTTGTGACATTTTCGATAAGAGTGTGAGTTTTACTGACTATCCATTTATCAAGATCATGAGTTACCTGAGATTCCAAAAGATTCTCCTCAATTACTATCTCATTGGCGTATAACTTATAAAAACTAAATGTGTTCCAGAGAAGTGCAACAACTTTTTGATAAATTTCTTTGACCCCTATTTCGGAAAAATTTACGTTCTCACCTTTCATAACGACAGATCCGGTTAGGTAAAATCGCAACGCATCAACGCCATATTTTTCGAACAAAAGAGTGGGGTCGGGATAATTCTTTTTAGACTTACTCATTTTCGTTCCATCTTCTGCTTGAATTACCCCGTGCGTCAATGCATTGTCAAATGTATGTGTATTAAATAACCCTACTGACATAACATGAAGCGTATAAAACCAGGCCCTTGTTTGTGAAATATACTCAACAATGAACTGTCCGGGATGTGTCGATTCAAACAGTTTTTTATTTTCAAATGGATAATGCACTGAGGCAAAGGGCATACTGCCGGATTCTATCCAACAATCAAAAACTTCCGGTATTCGCTTACCTTTCACCGTTTTTCGATCATCTACCCAAACTTCCAAATCATCTAAAAATTCCCGGTGAATATCGGTCAATCTCTCAACCAGATCAGGTCGTACAGCCCATTTCTTAAGTTCTTCAATCGACCCGATGATTCTAAATAATTTCTTTTCTTTTTGATATTGTATCCAGACCGGCATCGGCGTTCCCCAATACCGGGAGCGGGATATATTCCAATCCGGAGCAGATTGCAACCCATTTCCAAATCGTCCATACTTCAGATACTCAGGGTACCAACTTATATGCTCATTTTGGGCAAGTAGATTTTTTTTCATTCTAGCGATATTGATAAACCAAGCTGGTACGGCGTTGTAATAAAGTGGCGAGTCACAACGATAACAGAATGGGTACGAATGAGTGATTTTGCCGCTATGGAACATCAGCCCTCGTTTAGTCAAATCAGTAATAATCCATGCTTCTGATTTTTTGTAAAAAACTCCTTTCAATTGTGTTACAAAATCCAAAAACTTCCCTTGATCATCCAGAGTGGGTACTCGAGGTAAATCTAGAGCAACGGCCAATTTATAGTCGTCTTCTCCATAAATCGCAGCGGTGTGTACAATGCCGGTCCCATCAGTCAGTAATACAAAATCTGCACTCGCCACATAAAATGCTTTTTTGCCATCCACGGGCATGTAGCTAAAAAGCGGATCATATTCAAGCCCCACAAGATCTATGCCTTTCAAAGTCTTTATAAGAGTTGATCTTTGTTCAGGGATCAACCCCAACACTGTTGCCTGTAATGCTTTTGCAATCCAAAAATATTCATCTCCAACTTTCACTTTTACATAATCCGCTTGAGCATCGACTGCCAAAGCTACGTTGCCAATTAAGGTCCAGGGGGTAGTTGTCCAGGCCAGAAAGTATTCATTGGCAGTTCCCTTAACACGGAATTTTACGTAGACAGAATTATCTACTACGTCCTTATAACTATTGTCCATGGCGATTTCAAAATTTGAAAGAGGTGTAGCACACCGCGGACAATACAGAATGATACGCCGCCCTTCATAAACCAAGTTTTTTTTAACAAGTTCACCAAATGCCCACCATACTGATTCCATATACGTAATATCCATGGTTTTGTAAGAGTGTTTAAAATCTACCCAACGGCCGATTCTATGGATCACTTTCTCCCATTCTTTGTCAAAACGAAGAATTGCTGTCCGGCAGGCTGCATTAAATTTATCAATACCCATCGTTTCAATACCTTTTTTTCCACCTTTAAGTCCCAACTCCTTCTCAATCATGTTTTCGATAGGTATCCCGTGACAATCCCATCCCCATACTCGATCTACGCGATATCCTTTCATCGTCCAATAGCGCGGAATTACGTCTTTAATAATTGATGTGAGGATATGACCATAGTGAGGTAAACCAGTGGCAAATGGCGGGCCATCGTAAAAAACGTAACGTTTGTCTTCTGGTCGATTTTGTATTGATTTCTCAAAAGTTTTGTTTTCCTCCCAATATTTGAGTACTTCTACTTCAAATTTTGGGATATTTACTTTTTCCTGATAATTGGTAACTTTAAGCACTGACATACTATTAAATTAACACAAAAAAATCCCTATATCTTAAGCATAACACTTAAGTCATAAGGACGTTTCGATAATTTTAAATTATCTACGTGGTACCACCTTTTTTTAGATCTTAGCAATTTTTTATTAAATCTTAGAAGATAAATTTTTCTAAGCTCTGAACTCTAAAATCTCTCAACTTCAGCTTTTACGGGCTTACCCGAAGCGGTCTAATATTCTCATTTACAGAAGTTCTTCGCTTAGCGGGAAGGACCTACCTCCAAATCCATTGATTATGGATGTCGCATTTATTATGAATAAGTATACTCAATGTGCGGCGATTTTTCAAGTTTTAATCCTGACCCGCGTTGACGTAAAAATGCGGGTCTGCCTCGCTTAACTTCGCTTAGCGTCCTTGACGTAGGAATGCGGGAATATCCCATTGATCATCTTCAGGCGGTAAATCGGTAGTTGGAGTTAATGTCGGGGGTTCATCTATAGGCTTTTTTTGTGTCGCAACGACTTTATTATTTTGTATTGTAGAAAATGACCGGGTCAAACCTTGAAGGGTTTTTCGAGTTTCATCGAAACCAGTAGCGATTATTGCAATTTTTACCTGATCTACCATATTTTCATCGATAGTCGCTCCAAATATAATGTTGGCATCTGGATCTACCGCTTGAGCGATCATTTGCGCTGCTTCATCAACTTCAGTCATCGTTAAGTCTTTACCACCGGTGATATTAAAAAGCACACCCTTAGCTCCTTCGATTGAAATTTCAAGAAGTGGTGAAGAAATTGCCATTCGCGCAGCAAGATTAGCCCGATTTTCACCAGTGCCTATTCCAATCCCCATCAGAGCCGATCCGGCATTGGACATTATCGTTCGTACATCGGCAAAATCTACATTAATAAGTCCCGGAGTGGTAATCAAATCTGAAATACCTTGTACTCCTTGTCCCAATACACTATCAGCAACTCTAAAAGCTTCAAGTAAAGATAGTTTTTTATCAACAACATCCAATAACCGTTGGTTAGGAATAACGATAAGCGTATCAACTTTCTCTTTAAGTTCAGCTATTCCGTCTTCTGCAGTAACCATCCGTCTCGTACCTTCGAACGAAAATGGTTTAGTCACGACAGCAACAGTTAATGCTCCAAGTTCTTTAGCTAGTTGAGCGATTACCGGAGTTGCACCAGTACCAGTACCCCCTCCTTCACCACAAGTTAAAAATACCATATCTGAATCTATCAACAATTCTTTTATTTTTTCTTTTGATTCTTCAGCAGCTTGATGACCAACTTCTGGATTGCCCCCGGATCCTAAACCTCGGGTTATATTTTCGCCTATCTGAACTTTTGTTGTTGTAAGACTTGTTAGTAATGCCTGAGCATCGGTATTAATCCCGATGAAATCTACCCCTTGAATTTGAGATGCTGTAATCATTGAGTTGATTGCATTACATCCTCCACCTCCGATTCCAATGACTTTAATTTTCGCAAACCTGGCAACATCAGGCCTTATCAACATATGTATGGTTTAATTTAAAATATTTTAATTTGGATTTGTTAGAACCTGCACTATCCGCTTGAGGTGTATGATAACAGGATCTTATGAATCTTTTTTGCCTTTAAAAATTGAAAAATTTTCAAACGTATTCTTAATGAAGTAGGGTTTATGGTAACACGAACCATTATAGTGATCAACTTTTACAAGAAGGGCAGAAGTGATAATGTGAATTTAGTTGGCATACTTTAACATTTAAAATGAAGTCTGTAAAGTTTCTCAGATCAAGGTAAAAACGATTTGAATGTTTCGAATATTTTTCCCAAAATTCCTTTACCAGGCATTTTGGCTCCGATTTTTCCTAATACTGATGGAGTATTACTGGGCATGTGTTTGGCACCATAATGAATAAGACCAACGCTTGCGGCATATCCTGGTGACAGAATTTCATCAACTAATCCAGTCACATTACTAGGAATTCCGATGCGCACCGGCATAGCCAAGTTACGTCTGGCGGCTTCGACTATTCCTATGGTTTCGGCGCCGCCTCCGGTTAATACAAGTCCAGATGGGGTCATCCCACCAAATCCGCTTTTTTTAATTTCCATGCCAACCATTGTAAATATCTCATTTAGGCGAGGCTTCATGATTCCCTCTACCAATGTTTTACGAGATACTTTTTTTAGGTCTTCCGGTAAATTTAAGCTGCTGACATCCATTTCATCTTCAGCTTTCGTTTTACTTTTGTATTCATCTACCGGTAGAGCTGGAGTAGCCGGCTGTTGTGAAAGTGAAAGTTTTATTTTTTCGGCACTTTCCAAAGAAATGCGTAAACCACTAGCCAAATCACGCGTGATGTTTTTTGCACCAATCGGAATTACTGAAGAATAAGCCAATGCCCCCTCTACAAGAATCGCTATATCTGTAGTCCCACCGCCAATATCAATAAGTACAACACCTAATTCTTTTTCCGTATCCGATAATACAGTAAATGCTGAGGCAAATCCTCCAAAAACGATACCCTGGATAGCAACTCCTAATTCCTGAACACACTTTTCAATATTTTTGATAGCAGTCGTACTTCCAGTAATCAGATGTAAATCAACCTCTAATCTAACACCGGTCATACCAACTGGATCTGCAATTCCATCTTGGCCGTCAACAATAAAACCCCTTGGCAATACATGAATAATCTGCCTGGTTGAAGGTATAGATACTGCTTTAGCCGCATCAATAACACGTGATACATCTGAAGCAGTTATTTCTTTATCCGGGTCAGCCACAGCTACAATTCCATGCGAATTTTGTGAGGCAATATGGCTTCCACCTATAGTAATGAAAGCATTTGATATTGAAGAGCCAGCCATTCTCTCTGCGGCTTCAAGAGAAGGAGAAATGGCTTGAATTGCTTCTTCAATATCTACCACCTGACCTTTTCGTATACCTTTACTTTCGACTGTCGAGACGCCTATCACATGAGGCAAACGGTCTTCCTTCATTGCGGTAATCAGAGTGGTGATCTTGGAACTGCCGATATCTATACCTGATAAAACCTTATCTCGCATAAAATTAGTTTCAATACGTTTTTTCGTAGGTAATTCTAGTATATCATCCTCTGGTTTATGTGTGACTATGGGATAATGACTTTTTTATCGAAACGCAAATCAACCGATTTTGGCCAACTTGCATTTATTGTAAACTGTTTAATTAAAAAATGTAAAGAGGACACGATTTCTTGAGGGGATTGTGAAGTTAAAAATAAAATATTAAAAGCGTCAGTTTTAATTTCCATATTTTTTTCTTCTCTACAGCTTAATTTTTGAATTCGCATCAGTTGGCTCTTGCTGATGGATTCAAGTATCTGTAAAGCTAAAATTAGTTGAGCGTCAAGCAAAATGGAATTGCCACTAACTATTTGACAGTCAAATTGGGGCAACATTAGACTGGAATAATATTTAAGTAATGGCAATATATATCCGTCTGAATCAACGTATACGATACCAGTCGATGTATACATAAATACTATCGGAACTCGCTGAGTAACTTTTATATATAGACTATTCGGATATTGTTTAATAACCAAAACATCTTTAATACTCGGGTATGTTTTTTTGATATCCTTTTCATATTGGGTTGTGGATAGAAAAATTAGACTCTGCCTCTTATTAAAGAAATTTAAATCAGGAAAAATTTCTACATTTGCCTCCAAATAAACCTGCGTGATTTGAAATAGAAAATTGGCAAGAATTATAAAAACTCCGGCACTCAAGCCAAAAACAACAACATAAGTTGCTACAAATCTTATAAGAAATACCAATAATTTCCTCACACCACTGATTCTATAACACTCACAATTTTATCTTGAGCCCCGGGACTAAAATATTTCCCAAGTGTGTTCAATTTTTCCAAAGTTTCATTTTTGTTAATTAGTAACGTATCAATTTTGACTATAAGCGACCTAGCTGTTAATTCTGACTGATAAATAACTTCAGCTGCATGATGATCACGTAGAAACTGTGCGTTAGCTTCCTGTTCTCCCCTACCCGACCAGGGTAGTGGAATCAATAAAGCCAGTTTTTTTGCTGCGATAATTTCGCTTACGATGTTTGCTCCGGCACGAGTTACTATTATTTCTGCATACTTAAACACAAACCCAATCAGCGATCCAGGAATATATTCAAAGATATGGTATCTTTTTTTGAGAATAGAAGGTAATAGATTTTTTCTATTTACCATTCGGGAAAAATCGTTATATGAACTGCTGTTTCCAGTTTGATGAATTATTTCAAAGTTTGAAAGTAAATTCTCCAAACTTTCTTCAATTATTAAGTTTATCGCGTGAGCACCTAAATTTCCTCCGGTTATATATATAACCGGTTTATCACTCGCAAACGGAAACGTATCGGAAATAGAAAAAATTTCACGGCGTACTGGATTCCCAGTAATTACAACTTTACCTTCAGGAAAGTATTTCTTTGTACTTTCCCAAGCAATGCAAATTTTGTGAGCGAATCTTGAAATTAATCTATTAGCTAAACCTGGTTGTAGCGTTTGTTCATGGGTTATAACGGGAATATTAAGTATCCAAGCCCCCAGGACTACCGGCACGGCCATATATCCGCCAAACGCTAATATTATCTGCGGTCGATAACGAATTAAATAATAAAGCGCGGTTATAAAACCCAGCGGTATTTTAAACCATGAATAAATAGTAAAATAAGTGAACGTGCGCTGCAATCTCCCCATCGAAAGAGGTAAAAAATTTACTTGACTATTCTTTAGAGTTAACCATTCTTGTGAAAGAGCAGTATCACCTTCCAATGCATGTTTTCTACCCAGGTAGAAAATATACCAGTTTTTCTTTAATAAAACATCAATTACGGCTTGCGCAGGAGTTAAGTGACCACCCGTGATAAAAATTTTTTTCATTTTATTTTGAAATTGAGTAGCGACTCACATTTAAAAGTATGCCAAATCCAGCAAGCATACTAACTAAATTAGACCCACCATATGACATAAATGGCAAAGGCACCCCCGTTAAAGGAATTAATGCTACCATCGCACCCAAATTTATCAGCGTTTGAACTGAAAACCACGTCGCAATACCACTTGCCAGTAGTTGACCGAATCTATCTGGAACATGGTACGCGATCCTGAAAGCACGATATGAGATAAACATTAAGCCTCCTATAACGACCAGGGAACCCAAGAATCCAACTTCCTCTGCAATGATTGCAAAAATTGAATCCGTCATCGGTTCCGGTAAATATCCATACTTTTGCCGAGATTTTCCAATTCCTACACCAAACCAACCTCCTGAACCAAGCGCTAGAAGTACTTGATGTAAATGATATGATGCTCCTAAGAGGTCGTTTCTTAAATTAAGAAACGTCGCAATTCTGGCGAAACGATATGGTACAAATACTGCAAAACAGATACCTCCAAAGATAATTAATGGCAAAAGTAATAGAAAATGCAAAAGCGGAGCACCAGAAAAAAAATATAAAATTCCAGCGATAACCATTATGATGATTGCAGTTCCTAGATCTGGCTGTAAAATTACTAAACCTACTACCAATCCTAACAGAATTAGAAATGAAACAAGTCGGTTTTTCTCTTTGAACGTAAACCAGGCTGATAAGTAAATTACAAGGACAAATTTAGCAACTTCCGTGGGTTGTAAGGTGAAAAATCCAAAATTTAACCACCTTTTAGCTCCTAATACTTTAATACCTAAACCTGGTATAAATACAGCCAACAACATTAGTAATACACCAAACAGCAGGGGAATAGACAATTTATACCAGATTTGGTAATTAACCAGCGAAAATATAATTAATAACGTCATGCCGACTCCAAAGAAAACTGCCTGATCTTGGACAAAGTGAATTTGATTTCCAAAACCCTTAAACGAAGTGAAGGTTGAAGCGTTAAAAATGACCAGAAGTCCAAATAAACAAAATCCTACAACG
The DNA here is from genome assembly GCA_023245415.1 of Candidatus Gottesmanbacteria bacterium. GTDB lineage: Bacteria > Patescibacteriota > Microgenomatia > UBA10105 > UBA10105 > JAHFKJ01. The sequence continues at coordinate 29,264 of JAHFKJ010000017.1, forward strand.
CATAAAAAAAGCGGTGTGTCGCCGTTTCCAGTTTTTTGAGAACTTGACTTGACGTTACTTTTATTTTTTGGGGATTTTATGAACATAGTACTTAAACAACCTACCTCTTTCCATATAGTTTGCGAACATATCAAAAGAAGCGCATGCTGGGGATAACACGACCACATCACCCGTTTCGGCGAGCTTTTGTGCTTGACTTACAATCTCTTCCATCGTATTTCCACCTTTAGTAAACCGCGTTGTCAAAGTTCTGCTGTTTTTATTTACTAGATTTTCTACTTCCATGACTATTTTTGAACCCATTTCTCCAATATAGATAAGAGACTTCACCCGCGCATTTATAATTGTTTCTGCAAGGATTGAATAATTGGCGCCTTTATCAGATCCTCCTACGATCAAAATAATTGGTTCACAAAAAGTTTTTATGGCCGCAATCGCCGTCTCTGGAGTTGTAGAAAAGGAATCATTGTAATACTTGACACCATTTATCTCTT
>JAHFKJ010000046.1 GCA_023245415.1 Candidatus Gottesmanbacteria bacterium
TACGCAAATTATTTTCCCATTTTTGCTGCCATGAGTTTCCGGCTTCGTTGGTTTGCCGTAAATATAACTCGTGTTCTTCCACAAGTTGTTTCAATTTATCCGGACTAATTGTCGTGGGAAATCCTTCGCCTGGCTTTAAGCGTAAAATATCACTTCTAATCGCTTTAAAAAATATGTCGAAAGCCGAGCGGTAGCCGTCACTCGAAATAAATTTCGGCGATACCGATTTGATACTGGAGATAAATTGTTGTTTGGGAATGTAGCTATCGCTTAATGTGCCAACAAAATTATCTATGACATTTTGTAGAGCGATCGGGTTGGTGTGTTTGGAAGTTAGCCCGTCAAGACCTTGATCAATGAGATTAACATAACTTTGCAGTGCGTCTTTTAAGGAAGAATCCAGTTGGCCGTCCATATTGGATAATTATATACTTTTAGTACAGGAAAAATAATTGGGGGAAAATTATCCCCCTTCGCGAAAAACCGCGAGCGTAAGCTCGGGGATGAAAGCGAAGAATTTTCGCTCCGGAGGGATTTCGCTCCCGACGAAGCGACAAGGAGAAAATGTCCCGGGCTTCAAGCCCGTGGGAGCTTCATTTTTTAACCCCACAAAAAAATTACGCATGAGTTGAAGCTGCAGGTATAGTCTTAAGTTCAATACTTTGTGGTGGCGCCTTTCTCTCCATAATTTCTTGAGGTTTCGTAGTTATAATTTGGTGTTCTTCGGGGGAGGCGATGATGCGCACTGCGACATGGGCAGGGCCTGCGAAAAATAAGCCTTCGCCAATGTCTGCAGATAACAACAGATGTTTTTCTCCTTCAGACAAATAAAATACTTCAGCGACTTTGTCTATCGCCGCTGCCGACTGTTTTAACAATATTTGAATTGATGAATTTTGCACGATTGCTTTGCCTATTTCTACCGCTAAAAAATCTTCGACGTCTTGAGTGATAGTTGTTAATCCGACATAGTACTTGCGCGCGCGTTTGGCGATTGAATTTAAAAAATTGGCACTATCCGGATATTTCATCAAATACCAGGCCTCGTCAACGATTAATAGGCGTCTTTTAATATCCCGTCTAATTTTGGTCCATATAAAATCAAGCAAAATATGCATCGCGATTGGTCTAAGCTCATCAGCCAGGTCGCGAATTGAAAATACCGTGAACTGGTTTTTTATATTTATGTTTGACTGTTCGTTGACAATTCCAACCATTGAACCCTTGATAAACTTTTCGATTCTATCTGCCAGTCCTCGAGATATATTGTCCTCCATACCGATAAGCACTTTATATAAATCTTCCATTAGCGGAGGTTCTTTAGTTTGAGTTTGCGGATCCTGCGTGACACCTTTCTGTTTATAGGTTAATATTAACGCCCGGTCTAAGATGGCTTCTTCTTGAGGAGTAAGCTGTCCCATAATTACTTTAAATAAAGCGTGCAGTGAAATGATTTTGAGTCCCAACTCATTCTCTCCGGATTCAGTAAGCTGGGACAGGTCAAACGGATTTATTTTTGTGTTGGAATTAAACGAAAATTTAATAAATTCTCCCCCAACAGCTTTACACATTTCCTCATATTCATTTTCCGGATCTATGATGATGACCTCGGTACTAAACATAAGATGTCTTAACACTTCAAGTTTAACTAAATAACTTTTACCGCCGCCGCTCTTACCAAAAACAACACAATTTGCATTCTCTAAAGTGAATCGGTCGAAGATAACCAGAGATTCGTTGTGTTCATTAATACCATATAGAATTCCTTCATTTGCGGTTAATTCACTTGTGGTAAAAGGAAATGTGGTGCCCAATGACGTGGTGTCCATATTGCGGGTGATGAGGAGCCGGTCCTGGCCGATAGGCAGCGTAGATTTGAAGCCTTCTTCCATTTGTAAAGTTGCCTTTTTGGTTAAAATAAGCAGAGCTGCCAGTGTCGACTCGACTTGTTTGGAGACGTGGTTAAGTTCGTCCAATGATTGTGCGGGAATGGTGATATAAAGTCCAAACTGGAAAAATCTTTCAGCGCCTTTGGCCAATTGCTGTTGCAGCTCGAGTGCATCTTCAAGGGCCACCTGGACTGAAGGTTCAATGACGCGACCGCGTTTGATATCTGATTGAATTGTGGCTTCCATTTCACCCACTTTACGTTTTAGATTGTCAAGTATATCTTTAGATTCCTGAGGGTAGATAAACATGGAAACATCCAATGAATGGTCAAATGAAATCAGAGGCGAGAGCCAGTTAGCGGTGACAAATCGGGGATAGCCTGCGGCAAACATGCTCCGGAAATACAACTCGCCGATTTTTATAAAATCGAAATCAACTTCGACCGCACTCGGTGCAACAATGTCTTTTACACTTAGCATTCCACGGGCAAAAACTTTAGCTTGTGTGTTTAAAGCATCAGCTTGAGATGAATCGGGTTTTTTAAAAAACGGTAATCGTAAAGCAAATTTCACCATGGCTGCGCACTCACCATTGCCGTAGTGTTTCCGGCTACATCAATGGGATTAAATGATGCCTCCTGATTATATATGTCATGAAACAGTTCGATAAGTTTTTGTGTTGAGAGATGTTGTCCTTTGAGTCCTAGGCGATTTAGTTGACGAAGTACATGATCACGTTTTGGAGTAAGTACAGTTTTGGCTCTACTTAGAATATATTCCTTTGGATATGGCAAACGCTTTTTAGCAACAAGCGATTTTACATTCGTTGGTCCGAGTTCCAGAACTGAAAAAGGAATGACAATATAAAATTTTTTGTCCAGCACGTTGCGTTCTTTAACTGTGGTTGCGACAAATTCGCGATAGCGTTTTATTCTAGATGCTTGCGTTGGATTGGTTTGGGCATGCTCGGCAATTTCCAGTTTTTTTAAATATCCGGATATGTCTTTGTGTTTGCTTCTTAAGTAAATTTGTATCGGAAAAGACAAAGAATTAAGGAGCCCCGAGTAGGCATAAATGAGTGCCTCCTGTTCTTTTTCTGAAAGCAAGCCAAAATTCACCGCGGTTGTTTCGACAATTAATACGCATGAACCTTCAGCTAGTAATACCAGGCTATCTCTAATGTCTTCGATTTCTGCAAACTCCTGTGTTGAGGCCCGAATTGGCGTGATGTCGTTTGGCATAGGCAGTAATATGATTTAAATCACAAATCTTAAATGTCCTAAATTCATTAATAACCTCTCGGTCTGGTAATTTAAGCTCTAAGATTTATATAAATTATATCTTATTTCCTCCGAAAAGTTCTTGTGAGAGCTTTTGCCGTAATATGTCTTTTTCCGAGACTGCGGAGATTTCCAGCGGGGGCAATATTTTTGAAGACAATTCCACCTCTACTCGGTTAAAAGTATATTGTTTTTTTGGATCTTCAACTTCAATAAAATAAGCATTATCTCGAAGGGGAGTTGAAGCAGCAAATTGTCCCAACTTGTTGGTTTTTAATGCTCGAACAGGTACTCCCTCTTTATCTTTTACCGTAACGATTAGGTTCGGTAGAAGGGTGCCTCTACTGTCTTTAATAATTCCGGTGATTACATTTGGTTGATTGGTGAGTTGGGGAATTCCGCTCCTAACTGCTGCTTGCGGCGCAATTATTTTAACTGTCGGCATTGCCTCTTGGGGTTTGTTGGCGTACATTGATGGAGTTTCAGTTCGCGTGCTATTCTTTGCCGCGAGTTTTTTACGCAGCTCAACTACTTCGTTATCAAGTCTTTCTTTTTCCTGCAATAGCTGCAAAAGTGTTTGTTGTAATTCCATAAGTCTGTCTTTTGCCAGTGTTCCCTGTTGCATCTCTTTCTGCAACAGCGTAATTTGTTGAGAAAGTTTTTGCGTCACTTGGGCGTATTGGGATTTAATTGCATCTGCCTGCTGTGAAGTGTTTATGGGAACAATAGGTTTAATTGGCGTTTGGTTAAAAATAATCTTATTTCCGGTAACCGGCGCATTATACGGTTTTGTAGGAATTGGTGCAGCAGTTTTAATAACCACAGGTGGAGCACCAAGTGTCCAGCGGTCGATTGGCGCTTTTGCCGTAGGTTTATATTGAGGCGGCGGTTGAATGATTCCAGGCTTAGGTTTAGTCTGAGGTTTAGGTAGTGGAAAATGTGGTGGTACAGGTTTTGCTTGCACAGGGACAGGTACAAATCTTGGTGGAGGCTTTGGAACAAAATGATTAGACGGTAATGGTTGATGTGCAACTAGTTTAACTGGCGGGACAATTACCGTGGGTTTAATTATCGGTTGTACAGCGATTTGGACAGCGGGTAATGAAATAAGTGCCTCAGGCGGTAAATTTTGTTTTTGCCAGACATATTGAGTAGGAAGATATATGCTTTTAAAAAATGCCAGCAGCAGTCTATCCATCGGTCGTTGTTCAATCGGCACAAATGCCAAGCCAAATCCCAATATGACAAACAGACCGCCAATTGGCCAACGTAAAAATTCGGGAACGAGAGGTACTTTTGTGCACAAATATCCGATTAAAAGTCCGCCGGCCAGATACCCGAATTGTTTCAGGGTGATGTCGCCGATAAGTTTGAACTGAAAGTTAGTGACATTTTGCGGAATAGGATGTTGTTCCATATGATTAGGGCAAGTTTTATTGTAAAATGGATGCATCTCTTGCGCAAGTGAGTCAAAGAACATCAGGAGTAAATATCCAATTCGTCAATTGAAGGACCAATGGCAAAGCAGGATCTGGCATTGCCGGAAAATTGGATTATAATTTTATATGCATATCGGAATTTTGGGCGCAGCCTTTAACCCACCGCATATTGGGCACATGTTGATAGCTCAACAAGTTCTGGATTTTTCGGATATTGAGAGAATTTGGTGGCTGCCGGTGTATAAGCACACGTTTGATAAATCGTTAGTTGATGTTGTAGATCGGGTTGCGATGCTAAGTTTGCTTAAGATGTTAGGAGCACAATTGTCAACTCTGGAGATTGACAACAGGCTTGATGGAAATACTATCAATTTGCTCCCGATATTGCGTCAACAATTTCCCAATGACCATTTTACGTTCATCATCGGTTCTGATAATTTACCGACATTTCATAAATGGGGCAAGTGGCAGGAGTTGCTGCGACAATTGCCGTTTCTGGTAGTAGAGCGGGCCGGGTATCCGCTTAAGCCGCTTTATCAGGATATGAAAATTCTGGAACATCCTTTATTTATTACAACCAACATTTCGTCTACGCTGGTGCGTGCCCGCATCAAAACCAATCTGTCTATTGATCATTTGGTGACTGGCGAAGTTCGAGACTATATAGAAGCCCATAAATTATATGCAAAATAGCAGCGGTTGCTGGTATACCCATCTTACTCCGGTTTGAATCCGCCCAAGGCGGAGAAAAGCTGATTAGTCCATTCGGTCAAGCTCAGGACTAATCCTGAGGTTATCGAAGGATTAGATGGGTTTATACTGAATTATTAAATTGCAAACTGGAGTTATTGAAGTATAGATAATCTGAAACAGGGTTTTGCTAAGCTTGTCTATATTCAGTACAATATAACGTATATGGCAGATTCCCCGGAAACATTGCGCAAAAAGTTTGAAAATCAGGCCCGGAAAGCAGCTGAACCAAAGCCGGTGGCTCCAGCTCAAACTGACGATTCGGTAGTACCCAAAGAATCTCGAGACGCAAAAGATTATGGGAAAAAAAATGATGATAGTCTCAAGAAAAACCCGCTTACCAAAGTTTTCGAGAAATTTTTTGGCAGCAACCGTCTGGATAAAGATTTAAGAGATGTAATAAATCTTGAACAAAAAGAAGGCGGAGCACCCCTTGAAGCGCTGCATTATCAACTTGCCGAAACCTGGACCAAAGAAGCGATTTACAAGCATAAGGATCCGCAGGAAGTAGTTGATGCCATCTCCCGTATCGCAGTAATTTACGCTGATAACCCTACGGAATTTGTCCGCTATAAACAGCTTATTACTCAAGTGGTACAACTGGCACCTGACACTAATGCACAATTGAAAGACATGGTTGCTGCCTCGCAAAAACAACTCGGGGTGCTTGCGGTGACCGAACCGGATATAGCTGCCCAAGTAAATCAAGTCAATCAGGCGCTTGAAGATGTGCACCAGGGAGTGGCACATTATTATGATCAAATCGAACGGCCTCGTCCAAACGACCCTAAAGATCAAGAGCTGCATGATTTGATAATTAATCCCCGGGAGTTTAAATCATCGGCAGCCCGAGTGGCTGCGGCCAATATCAATGCCGATGTTCAAGGGGACAGGTTGTTGTATTCTGACAAACGCAAAATTGACGACCTGCGCAAACGCGAAATTGACAATCAGTTAGGTATACCCATAGGGGAGCGGGAAAAGTTGAACAATATTTTGACATTCAAAGCCAATGATGCCGAAACCAAAATTATGGGCGTACGCAATGACCTGAAAGAATATTTTCGCCTGGTGACAGAAAAACAGCGGATAGCAGGAAACCTGATCAGAGGAGTCAATGAGCGAATCGAAACAAATCGTCAAATGAATCCGGTCAACCCCCAGTTGCAGATGTTCATGTCACATTTGTCTATTCCAGATGAAGCAGTGATGTCGACCGGGACGCTTTTTAGCGAATTAGAAAGTCTAAAAAAAGTACCGGAAGCTATGGCGCAACTGGGTAACAATACTTCTGATATTGAAACGGTACTGCGGATTCGTAAGGAGCAGTCTGAACTTACCAAGGTGATGAAAGAAAGTTCAGGAGGACCTGATCTGCAGCGCGTCGGGGTAACAGATAAGAAAGCAATTGAAGCATTTGGTTGGGTTAATAATCCGGATAAAT
>JAHFKJ010000018.1 GCA_023245415.1 Candidatus Gottesmanbacteria bacterium
TTATTAATCGGACGTTTTACCATGGCAATGTTTGGTGTGGCAACAGTGTGGCTGGTTTATTATATGGGAAGGCAGTTTTACAATAAACGGATTGGTTTGTTGGCAGCCATATTTCTTTCTTTTGCATTTCTGCACACAAAAGAGTCCCATTATCTAAAAGAAAGTAACCCGGCGGCATTTTTTACTTTGGCTTGTTTTTATTTTACTGTGCAAATTTTTACGAGAGGTGCAAAGCTGGATTATTTTTTAGCCGGAGTATTTTTAGGGTTAGGATTGGGGGCAAAATATGAGCCGATACTGATGATAGTAGTTTTAATCATAGCCCATCTATTGCGACATAAAAAAATTATTTTCAAAAATGTAAAGTATTTATTGCTGGGAATTATCCCAATTATTTTTTTAACTTTTCCCTATCTATTCTTTAACCCATTGCAGTATTGGCAGATGTTTTTAGCTGAATATAAACTTACAACAACAGTTTACTCTTTGTATTTACAAGGCAAACCGGTTTGGTGGTGGTTTTTGTTTGTTCATATCCCGCAAGGATTAGGAAATTTATTATTTGCAACTGCAATTTTAGGATTTTTCGTGTCATTGGTAAACGGCAGGTTCAAGCGGGAATACTTATTTTTGCCAGTGCTGCCGGTAATTTTTTTGCTCACAATTGATTACTGGCAAAAGTTCCACAACGCGCGTTACGCCCTCCTTATATTACCATATTTAACATTGGCTGGTGCAGTTAGTGTTGACTGGTTCGCGCGATTTATAACAAGTAAATATCGGCAATCAATTTTTGTCACAGTTGTAGTTATAAGTTTAGTTGCACCATCAGTAGTTAGGACGGTTAAATTCAATACCGTCACCCTAAAACCCGATACACGACAGCTTAGTAAAAAGTGGATAGAAACAAATATTCCCGCCGGCTCGCGGGTATTAGTCGAGAGCATGGTTAGGCCTGAGTATCCGGCCAATATCAATACGCCGCTTTTTCTTGATAAGGAGAGTATCCAGCGTTATCTTATCGAAGCTCGAGCAAGCGGTTATCCCGGGTTTTTTTTAACCGCGCTTAAAACTGCAGTTCAAGGTAAAATTGGGTATGACTTAGTTGATACTGCTCGAGTAGATGTGACATATGATAGGTCTACTCGAGTTCCAGCGCTGCTTACAAGTGCGCAGTACTGGGTAAACCAAAACGTAACGTATTTAATAATTACCAGCTGGCATACCCAGCCAGAGCCGACACCGGAGTTTCAAAAATCAATTACTGAAACTTATGACCTTATAAAAGAATTCCAACCCAATCCTCAGTTTCAATCTGATCCACACTTTGTGCAGATGGATTATTCAGCTCTTGATAGAGTGAATATATTTAGCCATGAACTGATTTTTGGTCCGGTTATTCAAATTTATAAAATTAAAGATAAGGCTGCATCAAAATATAAATTTTGAAGGAAAGATGCGGTACAAGGAATCGTAACAGAAAAATAATTCTAAAGATTATTTTGGGACGCTTCCTAAACTGTAATGAAAAAAAATGGTTTAACAGCACATTGTTTAATCCGAAATGAAGAGCGGTGGATTTGGTATGCGATCAATTCGGTTATAAATTATGTTGACCAGATTTTGGTTTTTGATACCGGGTCAACCGATAATACCGTTAAAATTGTTGAATCAATTAAATCGTCAAAAATTATAGTTGAGCAAAAAGGTATCGTAGACAAAAAAAAATTTACGCAATTACGCCAGGAAATGCTTGAGCGGACTGCGACGGCATGGTTTATGATTCTGGATGGAGATGAAATCTGGCCCAAAGCTGCGATAAGAGAATTAACAAATGCAGTAGGAGTCGCACGTCAAGAAATAGAGGCGATTGTAGTAGCGCAATGGATGTGCCAGGGTGACATATTTCACTATAGTAAAGAGATAGAGGAATTAGCAGAAGATAGATCTGGCAGACGCGGGTTTTGGCTGCCTCGTGCATGGCGCTTAAACAAAGGACTTCATGCAATTGGTCTATATGGAGTAGAAAGCTTTGCAGACATTCATGATATAAATGTTTCTTATTGGGAATTAAATCGTCTCAAGTATCTTAAGCATAAATTTTTCCATATGTCATTTTTACCGCGCTCTTCTTCAATACAGAAAGACCGTCTAGTGATGATGCGTGCCCCTAAAACTAAATTTAGTCGGGGTGTTTCCTTCCCGTCTGGTATCCAATTTCCAGAAGTATTTTTTAAGGACCGACCCGCACAAATCTTATCAGTGTGGAGGCATATGACTTTGCTTGACAAAGTTAGCGGTTTATACTATCGCACACTTAATTTCTTAAGATGCCAATTTTAATATGATATAGTCTTTAATTTTTCTTATATCAACAAATTTAAGCTGATGATAAAAGGCAAGTGCTGAAATATTTTGGACTAGAGTCACGACAGATAATTCTCGTACCTTCGTCTCTTTAAAATAATGATTGACTTCTCGGATAAGTCTCGTACCAACCCGTTTTCGCTTATAATCTTTGGCGACAAATATTGGTAAAATTTCGGCTGTGAAGTCAGAGTTAAATATCAGCTGCTGATATTCAAATAGCATCCGATTTATTAATTCTCTTAATGAAAGTTTATTCAATAGTATTGATTTACAAATACCGAAAAATACTGTAGGTTTATATACTAAACCATAGAGTTTTTTTAGTGTTTCTGGCAAGTTTCTTGTCGCGCTTATAACTCCAACGATTTGTTCATTTATTACTGCAAAAAAACTGTAGAGAAGATCATGGTCTGAAATTATTAATTTATAAAATTATATAATATATCTGTTACCGATACGAGTGGCGATGCTGGGTAGTGAAGACATATGGAGAATGACCACTTGGAAAATATCGTCTAGTTCTATACACCGAATTTTCATGACATTTAAATAGGTTTAAATAACGAATTTTATAAATTTGGTAATCATTGACCTTTAAGTAGAGTAACTGAATTCATATAAGTGGAGTTGATTCGATTTTGAATCCTTAATCCCCTCAGATAGTTAGTGCATTTTTAATAAATGAATTTTCCTATCCGAACCAGCCGGAAACTGTTAAAGATTAAATCAATTTTATTAAAATGGCTACATAGGTGTGATAATATTTGGGTGTGTTTATCGGAAAAGTTATAATTATTTGCGGAATAGTTTTTTTGTGGTTAAGTCGCGTCCGTAAAATAAGCAAAGCACAGGTTTTTCTGCTGCTTTTTGGTGTCTGGTCTCTTGCGTACCTATATTCGCCCTATTGGTATACTTTTAGCACGTTCGGTTTTCCTAATCTAAAATACGTTGGGTTTCTTTCCTTAGTGTCTTTTGGCGTCTATTGGGGATTTTTATCCGCGAGTAATGTCAGATTGCCGAAATTTCAAATACATGCAGTGCCTTTGTTTGCATTGGGGACTTTGCTTTATTTTGTGATTTATAGACAATTGAACTTAGACATTCCGTGGCGAGGCGATGACGGTTATCACGTAAGTGTTTTACTGCAATTAAAAGCCTACTTAATTTATTGTTGGTATCATGTAGAGGGCAGTCTTTTTTTAAATCCGGTATTTTGGATTTTCATATTAGTATTGCTATTTGTCGTCTACAATCTATTCCGTTTTAGAGGGAGGAGTTTGCATCAACCGCTAGTCTTTTGCGGTATTTTATTACTTATTATATTTCCCCCGATATTTCTTTTTTTTGATCAAGCATTTACTGACCAAAGGAACATTTTTTTAATTTCTGATGTTTTGCGTTATCCATATATCCATAAATGGGTAAGTTTTTTTTTCCTAATACCTAACTTTTATGATATCGATCAATATCGAATTGTTCCATTTTTATCGCTCATTGGAATTGCGAGTTTCTTATATAATGACTTTTATAAAAAGTTGCACTCTAAATTACTCGCATTCCTATTTTCGCTAGCTTTTTCAACTGTGCCGTTACTACTTTATTACAGTAGTATATTGTATTTAGAAATGCCGATTGTTTTTTTGATGATTGTTTGCGTGTGGAATATTGAAATTTTGATAAAAGAAGATTTTGATATATTGCGACAACATTATATATGGTATGTAGTGTTGTTGATGTCGTTTCTAAAAGAAACTACGATTATTTTTTTGCTCTCAATTGTATTTCTCAGAGGTTGTTATCAGGTTTATGTTGTTTATAAAATCAGGAAAATTTGGCGTTCATTAGTGTTTTCAGAATTAAGATTAGTATTTACGGTTCTATGTCCGGTTATCGTCTATATATTTTTTCGCAGAACTTTCGCGCCTTATATTGATTCTTCGCCTAAGTTTTACTTGGATAAAATTTTCTCCTTCTCTAACTACGTATATGTTTTACAATCGCTTATTACCCAGGCAGGTTTATTGCCAATAATAGGAACGTTAGGTTTGATTTATCTTTCCAAAAAAGATATTTTCACCACAAGGGTAATCGTAATCATCTTTGTTAGCATATTATTTTTTTATCTCGGATATCTGTATAGGGGGTATACGTTAACCGTTGGATATTCGAGATGGAATTTATTTCTTCTACCGATGATCCTTTTCTGGGCAGCTGTTTCTGTAAATTATATAGTTAAAAGGAAAAATATATATGGCATCCTATTATTACTCGTTATATTTGCGTTTAATCTCAGACTTTTTCCATTTAAGAGCGATGGAACGCGTTTGCCAAATTGGGGTGCACCGCGAATGGATTCCGGTGAATACTCATATCCGTATGCTGAGACGATTCGTTTTTTAAGTACTGAGAAGTCGGTCAAAACGCTTTTAATACTTGGGTCTTATTCGCAGTATCTGGGGTTACGTTTCTATTTGGAAAAATACGATTTTCACCCCACGATTCGTGAGTATTATTTTGGTTTAAACCGTTTTGATCAAACAACTGAGCGGCAAAAACTTGATCAGTTCTTTAATGCGCTCCCGTTTTCAGCAGATGCAATTTTGTATCATTCCGTGAATAATATTGATTTAAATATGAATGATGTTTACGGAGAAAAGTATATTATAATAACGAAGGTTCAGAACTCCCTACATAGCATATTTATTTTTTTTGATAAAAATCGAACTCTCCTAAAGTATATATAGCAGCTATAGTTTCTTTGGAGTAAAGAATGTAGAATAAGAGCTTAAATTGGTTTTTTGTATAACATGCGCCGAATGACTTCTAAATCAGCACAAATTGTAATCACCGGTGGAACCGGCTTTTTAGGCACACAGGTTGTTTCCGAACTCCGTAAAAAAAAGTATCGAAACCTTAGAGTAGCAAATTCTCACAATTTTGATTTAAGAAACCGCAACGCGTGTCTGAAACTTTTAAAAAATGCAGAAGTCGTAATTCATTTAGCTTCCAAAGTAGGTGGTATAGGTTTTAATCGAAAGTATCCTGCAGATATTTTTTATGAAAATCTGCTTATTAGCCTGAATATACTTCAAGCTGCAAAAGAGTCAAATATCAAAAAATTTGTCGGTGTAGGCACGGTATGTTCATACCCAAAATATACACCAATTCCGTTTCGTGAAGAACATTTATGGGATGGATACCCTGAGGAAACTAATGCGGCTTTCGGACTTGCTAAAAAGATGCTGCTTGTTGGTCTTGGAGCATATCGGACTCAGTACAATTTTAATGGAATATACCTTATCCCGGTCAACTTATATGGCCCAGGTGACAATTTTGATCCGGAGAATTCGCACGTCATTCCGGCTCTAATCCAAAAAATTTATTCTGCGAAAAAAAACTACCACAAGAAAGTTGTCGTTTGGGGGAGTGGTCGAGCCTCCCGTGAATTTTTATATGTTGAAGATGCAGGCCACGCGATTGTTTTGGCTATGGAGAGATATGATAAACAAGATCCGGTTAATATCGGATCCGGGGAGGAAATTTTTATTAATGATTTAGTCAAAAAAATTGCTCGTCTACTCGACTATCAAGGTGAAATAGTTTGGGATAAAACCCAACCTGACGGCCAACCGAGACGATTGGTGAGTAGTACGCAAGCATTTCGCCATTTTGGATTCCGGTCTCAAATTTCACTTGAAGAAGGTCTGGTTCGTACAATCAGATGGTATAGTAAACAAGCACGAGACTAAACGAATTTAATTTTAACCATTAAATGTTTGATAAAAATTCCTGATTATTTTTACAACGTACTTAATTTGTTGGTAGGTTAAGGTAGGGAATGTGGGTAAGCAAATTCCATGTTTATAACCAAATACGGCTCCTGAAAAATCTTTGTCACTTAGCCTCAGAGTGTTTTTTGTACGTAAATAACGAAAAGCCGGTTGTCGATGCAGGGGATAGAAAAAAGTACGCGGTTCCACTCCATGATTTCGCATAAACTCCATAAGGATGTGTGCGTGTTGAGCGATAATAGGAATTCGAAAGGGCAGCCACTCAGCGTCTTTAGGCGGAATAAACATCGTAATCTGTGAAATATCTGATAACAGTTTCTGGTAAAGATTTAAAATTCTAAGTTTCCGTGAGGTTATTCGCCCTAATTTTTTTAACTGTGCAAGTCCTATTGCTGCTTGAATATCGGTGAGGCGCAAATTGTATCCCAAGTGTGGATGTTTAAAAGTACCGGAAGTGAGTCTCCCTTGATTGCGCAGATAAAGCAGTTTATTATATATCTTCTCTTGTGCAGTTACAACAAAACCTCCTTCACCGGTGGTTATAGTTTTGTCAGCAAAGAATGAGAAGCAACCGACATTCCCAAATGTCCCGGCATGTTGTTGTTTGTATCGAACATTGAGAGCTTGCGCAGCATCTTCAATCACTAACAAACCGTACAGTTTTGCGAAATTCATTACTTCATCCATCGCACAAACTGTGCCATAAATATGGACCGGCATAATGGCTTTGGTTTTTTTCCCAATGAGACGTTTTGCAGATAAGAGGTTAATCTGAAAATTTTCGCGATTAACGTCGACAAATACCGGAATGCCGCCACACATTTCAACTGCAGTTGCAGAGGCGATAAACGAGAAATCCGGGACGAGGACCTCATCACCATGGCCAATACCCAATGCTTTTAGACCTAGAAATAGGGCCAACGTGCCATTTGGAGCTAAAACCCCGTATCGTGCACCGCTAAGTTTTAAAAGTTCATCCTTGAACGCCGCACTTTTTGGGCCTTCGGTGATCCATGTTGTTTGAAAACACTCGGCAATTTCCCGATATTCAGATTTACCTATCCATGGAGTAAATTGAGGCACATTCATATTTAGATTTAGTTTATCAGATGCTGTGAAACACCCAATAACCTCGCAGCGCCATTGTTAGTAAATCCCATCCGTGGGAAAAAATATGGGTTTTGCTTTTACCAAAGGTGCGAGGTTTATAAGAAACCGGAATTTCACCTATTTTGAGACCTAATCGTGCCGCACCAAAGAGTAACTCAAAATCACCAAATGGGTCGTTTATGCCCAAAAATCCCCAGCGCGATTCAAGTGCGAGAAAATTGTGTTTGGTAATTGCTTTGATTCCACACAAAATATCGGTTGTACTTTGCCCAAGAATTAACGAAAACCAGGACGCAAAAAAAATGTTTCCTAAACGGTTAAGGAGCGGCATAGATGTGTGAGTTAACGGATACACCAAACGACTACCTAAGATAAATTCAAAATGGCCTTCACACATCGTCTTATATACATATTTCAAATCATTGGGGTCAGCAGTTTGATCGCCTTCAAAGATGATAATAATTTTACCTTTAGCTATTTTAAATCCGAACCGGGTGGCGTCACCTTGACCGATATTTGGTTGAATTATTAAGCGGACGTTTTTGCTGGGATATTTTTTGCTGACTCGTCGGATTTCTTCACGAGTACCGTCGATTGAGTGACCTTCAACAAACAGTATTTCCTGTTTTTGGGTTAACTGAGGGAGACTTCGGACAATTGGTTCGATGTTATCACGTTCATTCCTTACAGTGATACAAATTGTTAAGCTTTTATGAGTTGATTTAGATTCATGTAGGATGGGACGTGCGATGGTGAATTGATTTAATTTAAGGCTATCAAAAAGAGGGAGCGCTGTTGCAATAAAGTTTATAAATGGACCAATTCCGAAAAAATAATACGGACAAAATATGCTGTTAAAGATCCGAGTGACTTCAAATCCAGCGGCAGATAGATACACTGAAATGGTACTTTGTGATAGCCAAGTTGATGATTTCCCATATTGTTTAAATCCAATCCATTGGCCAAAGTTAATTAAGAATTGCCAAATCCAATTATAATTACGAAATATGACTCGCGAATTCGGTTGGCAATAGTTTCTTATCTGAAAAAGCATATCCATGATATTTATTTTTTTTGAGAGTGCAGAGTCGACCACCAAAAAGTCATATTTTTTATTTCTGCTTCCTTTGCGCTGAGTTTTAATGTTTTGAAAATTTTTATCTATATGTAAGACATTGTAAACTGAAGGCGTTAATTCGGTTTGTAAGCTAGAGGGATAATTATCAACGAAGAGCAGCCGTTTATTTGGAGGAATTAGAAATCGATATGCCTGGTGTAGTCGTAATTCGTAATAACTCCAACGCCTCTGATTCATACATCCCGATTTTCATCCGGGCGGTAAAATGAATAGAGTTTTATTAATTCTTTGATGCCATCGTCAAGTGACACGATTGATTTAAATCCAAGGGAGTTAATACGGTCATAACTTATAATAAAATTCCGTTTATCAATATCGGTTAGATGACTTTGATAGACTTCGCAATCTATCAGATTCTGGATGTGTCTTGCCAGATCCAGTTTAGAAAAGTTTAGAGAATTTGTGCCGACATTATAAATATTTCCTTTCATTTTCGATATTAACCGGAGTACCAGCAAATATGCCGATATCGCATCTTTAAGGTGAAGATAGGTGCGAACACTTAAGGGATCAAAAACGACGAGTGAACGGTCCGTCAACGCTCTGTAAACGAAATTGTTAACAAGAAGATCAGTACGCATGCAGGCGCTTACTCCAAAAAGCGTGGCGAATCTAAGGGATACCGATGAATGGTGTTCCATAATAATTTTCTCGGCTTGGTATTTAGTCTGACTATACTGACTAAGCGGTTCGGGAGTGCTTTTTTCATCACGTTTTTTTCCTGAAGATCCATAAAGTGATGTAGTAGATGCATATATAATTATTTGGTCTGGTGAAAGAAGTTTGACAAGTTTTCTAGTCGCATCGACATTTACAGTTTGTGCAGTGTAGGTATCTTTTCGACAAGCAGGAAGTCCACTTACCGCAGCCAGATGAAAGATAAATTCAGTATCCTGGATATCGGATTTTTCTATATTTCGGATATCTTTCTCAGTTACATGAAACTTAGGATGATTTACGAGGTCCAGGATTGCTGAAGTGCCATATTGAAAAGAGTCAATAATAGTCACCTGATACCCTTCGGCCAATAATTTGCGGACCAAAAAATTACCGATATATCCTGCACCGCCAGTGACAAGTATTTTCATAGTATAACGTTAATTGTCATTATACAACATAGAATGCATAATAAGGTCATCTATGGATAATCAGCTGAAAATACTGTTAAAACATAGAATTCGCATTAAACAAAAGTTATTCTTGCGTAAACTCTATACCGATTTTTATTTGGATTTTGCCCACACCAAACATCCTCAAGGACTTAAAGTAGAACTCGGATCAGGAGCGGGTTTTATAAAAAATGTGATTCCGGGAGTGGTTACTTCTGATGTTAATTCTGGCCCTGGTATTGACCGGATATTTTCGGTGGAGAGAATGCCATTTCCAAATGATTCAGTGGCTGTATTTTATATGCTCGATGTTTTTCACCACTTAAAAAACGCAAAAATGGCTTTAGTCGAAATGAGCCGTTGTTTGAAATCAGGTGGAAAGATAGTTATGATAGAGCCATATGCATCTAAATGGGGTAAGGTTATTTACAAGAATTTTCACTATGAAAAATATACAGAAACCAAAAGCTGGAAAGTAACGGGAACTGATCCTTTGGCAGATTCGAATTTAGCGCTGCCATGGATGGTCTTTGTTCGCGACCAGGGTTTATTTAAACAACTATTTCGGCAATTGAAAATTAATTATATAAAACCTCACACACCCATACGTTATTTAATCTCCGGTGGCTTGACCCCTTGGCAATTTTTACCCAGTTTAAGTTATCCGCTTGTAGTATGGGTAGAGCATCTGCTTCTGCCCTTGAACCAATATATAGGAATGTTTGTAACAATAGAATTGGAAAAACTTAAAACCATTAGATAAATTTGATTTATATGGTGTGCGTTAAATATAGTTCCTACCTTGTTTGAAGAAATTCTGCCAGTCACCGAATTTTGGAAAAGTAAAATAATTTACCTTTTTCGGTTTGCGAATTGTTGGTTTATACGGGAGGCTCAGTATTTTAATAGTTTTTATAGTTGCCTGAACGCTGGCTGCATAAGCTTTTTCGTAGTTGGTAACGAGTGTGTCTTGATAATTGAAAGGATATTTGTATTGATAGATGATAGAACCTTGATCAATCTCTGGTGTCATAAAATGAGTGGTGATTCCCATAGACTTTTCTTTTTCGAGCATCGCCCAAAAGATGGGCATGACACCAGCATATTTTGGAAGCAATGATGGGTGTCTATTTACACAACCGATGCGGGGTAATGCAAGTAGTTTTTTTTTAAATATTTGTGAGCAGGACGAAAAAATTATATCAGGTTGTAATTTTCCCAACTGGTCAAGGAAATACGGAGCATTTACATTTCTAGTTTTGAGAATTGGTAGTGTATGTTTTTGTCCTACCTGAACAACTGTTCCTGGGTTTTTAGTCAAACCGAATCTAAAACCAAAGTCTGTTATTTCCAGTCGCAGAAACAATAATGTTAATTTTAGAATTTGCCTAGGACTCATTAGAATCACATGGTGGAGTAAATTAGATTTCCAGGTTTGTTTTCCGCGAACAGGCAACGGTACGATAGAGATTGTGTGAGATTGTTTTATCAATTTTTCTATTACGTGATCCAGCCATTTTGGGATGAGAAAGTTGGCTTCATCGACAATAAAAACTATATGCATATATTATTATTCAGGAATTACGCATTTAATCTCAATGAAAGCTGTCATTTCGAACAAAGCAATGCAATTTCATCAGAAGAAGAATGTCATGTTGCTTAAGCTCATCGCAATGACAAAGTGTGTAAGTCCTATTTATTTTAGAAATTATACTGCATCGTAGTAAATTATTGCTATTTTTAGATTTAGGATGGTGGTAGAATAAGTATACAAATGTTGAAATTAGTTAAATTTATAGTTCTTATTCTGATGCACATTTTTTTCCTGGGTGTTATCTTCTATTGCTTTTGGCCGATTTCAACTTGGTATTTAAATCACCGTCCAATTCTTGGAGTTGACTTTTATCACACCGCGACCTGGATCAAGTTTTTTAAAGAAAATTTGCATTTCATTCAGCAGAATTATGTAGATTTTTGGTACGGGGGGACGCAAATACTTTCGTACCCGATTATTAATTGGTTTCGGGTATTCGCAATTGTCGCACATATTCTCCCTGTTCATACTGCAATCAAACTCACTTCACTTGGAGTATTTTTTTTGAGCATTATTTTTGTATATTTAGGTACTCACCGTTTATCAGGAAATCCATTTGTAGCGGTAACTCTTGCTATTCTTGTCATGTTTAGCAGTAATATGTATGGATCACTCACCTGGGGAGGAAGTTTGCCATACTTTGCCAATCAGCTCTTTTTCCCTTTAATTCTGTGGCTGATGGCCTGTTTTCTAGAATCAGGCAGTAGACGCTGGTACTACTTTGGAATTTTGGCATTGGGGTTTGCAATCACAGGGCATATTGGCAACGCCAGCGCGTTTTTTTTACCGTCAGTGCTGACTTTAATACTTTTTGGACAGCGAAATAAACCTGTTGGTATAATAACTAGGTTAAAAGAGGTGTTTGTGTATATCATCATCTTGGATGTCTTAGTTTACCGTTATATTGGCCAATTCTGGCTTATACTTATCAATATTATTTCGACTCTATTGTCGGGCTTGTCCTTAATAAAAGTGCCTTCTTTTTCACACACTTCATCTACTACACTGGTGGAACCTTCGGCAGTTTCCAATATAAACCAGCAGATTGCCCAGTTTTACCGGAATAGTTTTTACAAAGTCTTTACAGATACCAATCAATTATTATTAGTTGGACTGGGGATAGCAATCGTCATATTTTTGATTGCATTTACAGTCTCAAGGCGGAAAACGGATGTATTGGGATTTATTGCCTGGACGATAGTGTGTGTTTATTCAGTTTTGCACGTATATTTAAATGCCAATGGAATCAGTTTCCTGTCTCAGGGTTGGTATCGGGCATTCTGGCAATTTCCGGTAACTTTAGCATTTCTTATCGCAAGTTTTGTAGGATCTGCTCTGAAAGGAATTAGACCGCATGGAAAAGTAGCACATATTGGATTTTTTACGATTTGTTCAGTGATCGCAATAACTGCAGGAATTGTGTCCGTTACTAATCACGATTCTCAAAAAACAATCGCGATCGTAGAGAACCAATCATCACCTTCAAGTGCCTATCCTGAAGCGTTAAATTTGTTCAAAAGCGATGCAGAATTCGCGCGCCTAAAAAATTCACTGCTACCTTCCTGGATGAGCGCAAATGAAAAAAATTACCGGTTTTTTAGTGATGATGCCCAAGTGATCGTCTGGTGGAATGCTCTCTTTGATATACCTCAGGCACGCGGATATTTGGATGCGCCAGGAAACACCAATCAGCATCATCTTCTAGACCAGGCGATAGCCGGAAATGGCCTCATGGTAAACTATAAATATGATGAAAACATTGCCCATAACATGGCGCTTTATTACCTTGACTGGTATGCGATCAAATATTTTGAGGGCGGTCATGTGTCCCAATCACCCAATAAGACTCCATCAACTTATCTGAAAGATGCAATTGCCCAAACAGCTGATGTGGAAACTAAAGGTGTAACATTTGTTGTTGGCACCAAGTCCGGTAAGCCGGAAATTCACGACGATGTATCCCAGTTCCTTAAATATTACCGGTTTAAAGATGAAATTACTTCACCAATAGTCACGATTTCAAACGCACCCACTTTGGCATGTTTCTGTGATTTTCCCGCTTACGAAAGCTTGGTCAAGATTTTGTCCATGCACAATATCCATTCGCGGATGCTCGTCAGTCTTTATATACCGGAATCAATTGATAGTTATTCTTTGGAACTCATGAAGAAGTTTGATGTGGTGCTTTTGTCCAATTATAAATACAACAATCGAAATAAAACTTTCAGTCTCTTGAAAAATTATTTGGAACAGGGAGGCAAATTGCTTTTTGATACCGGCGGAGAAGTTAAAGAATCAGAGAGCAAAAATCTGCCGGAGTGGTTTCCTTTTCGTCAAAGCGAACGAAAAGGTTTAGGAAGGGAATGGAATCTAGATTTTGAAGCACGGGATGAAACTTTTCAGGATGTAGATGTGCCAGCCTTCGCGCCCCCACTTTTTGACAAAAATGAGTGGAGTTTTTCATTTCCGCTAAACTCGGTAAAACCGGAATCAGTTGTGCTTTTGAAACAAAATAGCAAACCTTTGCTGATTCGATCAAAAGTTGGACTAGGGACATTATATTGGAGCGGCATGAATTTGGTGTATCACATCCAATACTATACAAATCTTCCCGAAAGTAATTTATTCATGAGAATTCTTACAGCTCTGGTTCCTCTGGAATTGCATGATTACACTCAAGCAAATCCTAATTTTGAGGGCAGCAATGTGATCAATATCAAAAGTCCCAGCTCAGGCCGGGGTATATTGATAAAACGCCAAATGTTTGATGATTGGAGTGCGATAGTTAAAGGTCAACGTCTCAAATTAATAAAGTCCGGCCCCTCGTTTCCAGGATTTATATATATCCCTTTGGACAATAAAGGTTCGGTTGAAGGACAAATCAGGTATGAGGGAAATAAGGAGCATTATATTTATTGGATTCTAACTGCAGTTATGGGATTACTTCTTTTTGACCTAAGTATACTAAACGGTTCATTGCTAATGAAACAACTTCGAAAATTGTATGGTTTTTTCCGGAAAAAGACCGCGTCCTGGTGGGAAAAAGAAGGAGAATAATCAACTCGAATTTAATCCGCCTTCGCGGAATTCCCCGATCGTTAGATCGTGGGATGTAGAGCGATTTTCCGCTTCGGCCGGATTTCAGCTCTGACGAAGCGCAGAATTAAGGTTCCCCGACCGTGAGGTCGTGGGAGCTTCAATAAGGTGCCATCTTGTTTCAAGATGGCATGTTAACTTATTACAAATTTCTAATGATTAATGAAGAAGAAAAATATTTTTCTTCTGATCTTGATTGGGTTAGGATTGCGTTTAGTCCTCATATTTTTGAGAGTTCATCCGGCAGGTGATGAGATTTGGGCGCTATATCTGGCTCAAAGTACGTTAAAGCAAATCTGGTTTGCGACACTGTCAGATCTGCATGGACCGTTTTATTTTTTATTGCTTCATTTATTGCGCTTACTTACACCAATTCCATTAAGTATCATTTATTTGCGCCTAGTTTCTTTATTTTTTGGGATATTCGCCTGTTTCGGAACTTGGTATTTGAGCATTCAAGTTGCCGGAAAGAAAGTGGGTTTGATCAGTTTTATATTGAGCCTGTTTTTACCGGCATTTATCTGGCCTGCGGTATTTGCCCGCTATTATTCACTTCTTATAGTGCTTGTGATTATTTCGATGGTATTATTTATAGGTTTTTGCAAAACAGGAAAAAAATCGAGTCTGATTTGGTTAATTGTTGTACTTACTTTAGGTATTTATACTCATTATTATTTCAGTTTACTTGAACTATCTTTCACCGTATATTTGCTCTTAAATGTTCATACTCGGAAACACCTCATTGACTGGATAAGCTCGCAAATAATCGTATTATTACTGTTTACACCTGGTTTGTACTATCTTTTGACCCTGCCGAAGCCGGAGCTTATCGGCCGCCACGCCAATTCCATTCTTAAAATTCCTTCACTGCTTATCACCAATATTATTTCCAGCGAGACGCTTATTTTTCTATATTACTTTCGAAATCCCTGGATTTATATGCCAATACTCGGAGGATTATTTGTGGTAACTGGAATATTACTTATTAATGTGTTCAGATACTGGCGAAGTGAACTTAGCAAACTGCTTATATCGATACTTATTATCCCTCCAATTGTACTTATCTTATTTGCTTATATCGTGCAGCCTCTCTTCTCGCTCGGGTCACTGCAGATTTTTATACCAGCTCTCGTTATTATTTTGGCAAAAAGTATAGAACTTGATTTGAAAAAAACTAAAATATTTACATTTGCTTTCATTTTGTGTGCGGGTTTAAGTCTGTATTTTCTATTTGACACATCCAAAATTTACGGCGGGCCGCGCAAAGATTTTACGTACTTTTACAAAAATTATCACAAGGGAGACTTCGTGTTACATTCACATTTAGGTTCATATTTACTCGGAAGTTATTATTCAAGCAAAAGCGCTAATTTTGAAATAATTCCGTCAGGTTCGGTAACACCGGCAACAGCAATAGGTGTGGGATATAAACATATTATGCTAGAAGAAATACGATCACGTGCGCCGCGGGGAGTCTGGTATTTTGAGTCGCCCTATATAGATAAAAAAGAATCAGATCAGGTGAAATCTCACATGGAGAGTAGATTGACGAAAGTTCATGAAGAAAGATTTACTGATGCAAACAGTGCCATAAGCGAGACTTATTTTAATGTATACTATTATCAGTAATTATGAAACTATTTTTCAAAATCTGGAGAATCCTTTTCGAATTAGCGACTCAACTTATATCAATAAGCGTGGTTCTGCTCTTTTTTTATCCGATCGCTTTCTGGTATTTTAAAGAGAGACCAATTTTGGGAATTGATTTTTTCAATACAGTTTCTCTTGTTACAATTCTTACCAAGAACCTTGTTTTACCGCCTCAAGCGTGGCTTTCAAACTGGTTTAATGGTTTTCCATTTGTAGTTCAATACCCGGTGCTGCATTTTTATGCAATTGTGCCGTTTACTTTTTTTATGTCTGTTTTGGAGAGTACAAAGGTGTGGATGATTGTAACAAGCGGATTAAGTTTTATCGGGATGTATCTGCTGTTTTCGCGGCTTTCCGGCAGTAAATTGTTAGCGATTGTTTTAGCAATTGGCGCCATCTATTCAGTCGGAATCTATGGAGCTTTAATTTGGGGTGGTGGATTGCCTTATTATGCGACTCAGGCATTTTATCCCTGGGTGCTTTTGTATATCGTAAACTTTATAAAAGACGGAAAAACGCGCTATTTTTGGGCTGCAGTTCTTTTATCAGGACTTGCTGTATGGGGGCATCCGCAGGCAGTTTTGGTTTATATAGTACCAACTGCATTTTTTTTACTTATTTTTGGCAGTTCCCAAAACTATCCGTTATTGAAATTTAAGAAAAAATTCGGGTTTATTTTACTCTATGGACTGTTGGTTTTTTTGATTGCCCTGCCTTTAGTGTACCCGACATTTATAAAAGCCTTAGCTCATCTTGTAGTAATTGGCGGCAGAGACAGTGCTATTTCAACGCTTCGGCTCAACCCCCAGGAATCTGATGTAGTGGCGTTTCATCGAGCTCAACCGTGGCGAATTTATATCGATACTAATCCGATCGTTTTTGTGGCTTTTGCCGCTGCAGTAATTGCTGGAATTTTCGGGTTTTTACTTAAACCGCGCTGGATGTTTTTCCGGGAAGTTTTGCCGTATATTTTACTTGCCGGCGGGTACATATTTTATATAAATCTCTATGCGTATGACATTTCAATTTATCATGGAGGCTGGTATCGGCTTTTCTGGACAGTTCCTATTTGGATGGGGATGGCGACGTCTGTATTGTGGCATGAATTGGGTGAAGGTTTGAGATTGTCTTTTTTTAAAAAAGTTTCCCGCTTTTTAGGGCCGATTTTCGCGATTATCGCTACCATAGTCATTTATAATATTGGGATGTCTCTGCCGCTTCTGACTCCGGTAAATACTAAAAGCGGCCCTTATTGGGAGCTTGTAGACGCTTTTTCAACACAAAAACTTGAGTTTTTGCCTCGAGTACTTTATAGAATATTACCCAGCCAAAAAGTTCAAGAATTTATCGACAAGAGTTCAAGTGAAGGCAGAGCGGCTTTTTCTTCAGCATATCCGCCTGGAATAAATAGCTATCTCTTGGATGGGAAATTGCAAAGAGGGTTGCTGCCTCAGTTTTTGAAAAATGCGGATGCAAAAAAATACCGCCTATATAGTGGCGATGCCACATTTAATATAGCCTGGTCAGTATATTCTGATATCTCTATAGCGCGCGGTTACCTCGATCCGCCGATTACTGACGTGGAGCGAGGCTATTTATTCTGGCTGGATGCAGCGGTCACGGTAGATCCGAGCAGAGGAGGTTCATCACTTGTGACTGCGTTTAAGTACCCCGAAAATGTAGCGAAAAATCATGCGCTATTTTTACTGGACTGGAATGGCATCCGCTATCTGCAGGGTGGAGGAGGGAGTTCATACAGTTCTCCAATAAACGGTCTGGTTGATACAACCGATCAAATAAATAGGATTGAGACCGTCGACATAAATAATGAGTACCCGGTACCTATCATTCACCAGGACCTGAGGTATATTGAACTTAAGAAAGAACTGATTTCACCAATTGTAGTTGGATCAAATGCACAGGTTGTGGGTGTTGTGGGATCAGAGTCAGGTTATGAAGCAGTGGTGAGAAGTTTGGCAAGTACGAACTTAAATAGTCAAAATGTAATTCCGCTCAATCTAGGTAAATATCTGGATAAAATTTCCGAATCCAATCTCGATTTTCTCGACACACTTATTCTCTATGATTATGATTATCAAAATAAAATCGGTTTTAAACGGGTAAGCGAATTTGTCAAAAAAGGCGGACGCGTTTTCATTGAATCAGGTGTGGAGACCAAAGAATCGGACAACAGAAAAGAACCGACACCGGAGATTTTTCCTTTTGAAACTCTGGTTCGGGAAGGCATAGGCCGGCAGTGGGATTTTAATCTAAAAAACCTAAATCTTTCAGAAGGCGTAGAACTAACGCACTTTTCACCTCCGCTTTTTGATGATGCACAGTGGAAGATCGCCTATCCTAAAATTGAAAAAGCCCGCTCCGGAGTGGAAATCTGGATGACTTACCAGGGCAAACCGGTATTGACGGAAAGTAAGATGGGGCAAGGAAAAATCGTTTGGAGCGGACTTAATATGTTTTATCACGTTACCAGATTCAACAACCTTGATGAAGGCATATTTATGAAGAATATACTCAATACTCTTATTGAGATTCCCGCGAAAGCTGCGGTTGATACGACCCTAGAACGTCTGCGTCCTGGACAACTGAAGGTAGGCAGTAGGGGCGCCAAAGGCATCCTCTTTAAGGAAGAATTATATCCTGGATGGTTGGCGGAAATAAAATCAAATGGTAAAACTCAATCCGCCAGCTGGCAAACTAAAATTTACAAAGCAGGACCCACCGCTCCCGGGTTTATGTATGTACCGATTCCTACACAACTGAAGAATTCTTATGTTGAGGTGGTATTTACGTACTGGGGATCAGCCATTATGTGGAGCTTACTTACTTTAGCGTTTCTCATATGCGTTTATCTTATTGACGCTTCACTCCTCAATGGCTTAGTCTTAGGTCGCTTCAGTCACAAAGCTTATCTCTTCTTGAAAGCAAAAGGAAGCCGTTGGTGGGAAAAAGAAGATGAAGATTCCGCGTAAAATCCTGACATTACTAACAATTGGAAAAAGGTTGTGTGAACTCCTCCTAACTCCCAATTTGTCAGGAGAAATTCGTAATTGGCCCCGTTTTTTAGCAGATTTTATATTTCCTATCCCGGGTCGATATACATTAATTTTACGCTCCCTTGGACGGATTACTCTTCGGGGTCAGACGATCGACAAATTTCCAGTTTCAGAAGTGATTGTGCGCGATGACTACCAACTTCGAACACTTACTACGACTCCGCCCAAAATTATAATTGATATCGGTGCGAGTATCGGAGAATTTTGCATCTATGCTGCCATTATTTACCCCCATTCAACTATTTATGCATACGAACCCGATCCGAATGCATTTGCAATTCTTAAATATAATGTTTCAGATAATACTCTCGAAAAACGAGTTTTTATTTTTTCGCAAGCGGTTGCGGGGTCAAAATCTCGCGCGCGTCTCTATATGAGTCAAACATCGGGACACGCGTCGCTTATTACGCATACGCCCCTATCCCGGCTGGTTAGTACTATCAGGCTTGAGGATATATTTTCAAAACACAAAATCAGATGCTGCGATTTGTTGAAAATGGATATTGAGGGAGCGGAATATGCACTACTTTATTCGGTTCCGCGCAGAATTTACAAAAAAATACGCCGCATTCATCTTGAATGTCACAATTTTGGGGATATAAAATTTACAAGTCAGGCGCTGACAAAATTTCTGGAAGAAAGGGGATTTAGTGTGGAAAAACGATCTGCGTACGATCGAAATTTATGCATGCTCTACGCCCGAAACCAGCACTTATGTTAACGCTCATATTAAGAATTATAAATAATCATTTTCATATATCAATATATGAAAATGGAATTTAAATATTTTTATTTTGGTTTTTGGGCAATTATAATTAGATTATCGCGAGTTCGGGGCAAAATCAGGTAAAGCAACAATATCAGGGGATAAAATAAAAAGCCGGCAATAGTTGACAGAAATGAAGGTATTCGATGAGATCTTAGCCAGTTTCCTGCACTTGAGGGAAAACTGGAGACAATACCACAAAACCGGATTTGTATAACATCAAATCCACCTGTCTTAAGGATTAAGGTAAGTGAAGACGCAGTCCAAAAAAATAAGTGCTGGGGAATCAGGAGTAAATTCCAATACGGTCCGAATAATTTTCGCGTAAGACTGTTTGCCTGCGGTATTTCGATAATTAACCAACCGCCGTCATTAAGTAATCGTTTACATTTTTTAATCACCACTAACGGGTCCGGCAAGTGTTCAAACACATGCCAGAGTGTGATGATGTCGTATTTACTTTTTGGGTAAAATGTTTCAAGTGTTTTAGAAAATATCTTAATTTTAGGATAGTTAATTCTTATCGTCTGCGTTAAGTGATGGTTGATTTCAACTCCGTTTAGATTCCAAAAGTGCGAATCAAACAGCGTTAAAAATTCACCGGTACCACAACCTACATCCAATAATTTTCCAGAAGCAAGATATTGCAATACCACCTTTTGGCGTAGTATATGGGCAGATCTCACATAACTGGAAATCAGATATTTTCCACCCGGTATCATATACACAAGTTTCATTATAGGACTTGAGATTTGATTATGTATTTCAGGATTGGTATAGGCATATAATTTTTCCGTTACACTTTTTTCTGGAAATGGATCTAGTTTAATTAGTCCACAGCTTTTACATTGGTAAAATGAAAAGGAACATTGACTCGTTTTATCTAGAGTTGAAAAAAGCTTTTGCCAGTCGGAGATTTTACAAACCGGACATCTATATTTAGAAATCGTTAGCATGAGGTGTTAAGGTTTTATAAAATTTTTTACTAGAATTTTCCCAATCAAGTTTTTGAGCCTGAATCTTAGCAGCTTGTGAAAGATCATTATAGACAAAGTTTTTAGTCAGCAGTTTTATAACTTGGTCGCTTATCCCTAGGATATCGTTTAGCGGCACAGTCACATACCCTTGGTTGTAAACACTGCCAAATATTGGAAGATCATAAGATACGATTGGTAGTCCGGCAGCCATTGCCTCAGCTACTACCAATCCAAAGCCGGCTTCGTGGTCTAAAAACAAAAGCAGTTTACTCGAACGCAAATATTCATAAACAGTTTGTCTAGCATGAATAAATCCAGGAAACATAATAGATTCCATTATATTTAATTCTATTGCTTTTTCTTGAATTTTTTTCATCTCCCACTTGGGACAATAACCTAATAATAGAAGTTGAACACCCGGCAACTTCTTACACACATTGTGCCAAACCTCAAGCGCGTCATACACGCCTTTGTGTGCAGATAACCGGCCTATAAAAACGGCAGTGGACTTGTAAAGTGGATTGGGTTTAACGAGTTGAATTTTGGCTACTTCAACTCCACCGGGACTGTTTACAATATTAATTTTTGGACCAAGTATTTTACTTATGCTATTTTTGAGCAAGGGGTTGTCGACAAGTAAAAGATCAGATTTTTTAAAAAGCAGCAGGCTAAGCCGTTGTAAAAGATATGAACCGGTGTTACGAACTAATTGACCTTCTCTCTTCCAAGGTGGGGCGTAAAAATGAAAAAAACGCGCCACCCAAAAACTTTTTGGGTGAGATAAACGAAAAAAAAACGCCGGAACAGTATCCGGGAAAATATCAGTAGCAGTGTGGAGTAATTTGAACGGCGCCAATCTGGGCAGCAGGATTACAGTTTGCAGAGTCCGGATTATATATGCAAAAAATATTGCAAGTGGGGATTCATGCTGGTCAAAAATATTGGGTGGGAGCAGTATGAAGCGGATATTGGGTTTTTCAATTTCGGTCGTACGAAAATGCGGTAGGCCGACAATGGGTAAAAGAATTGTGAGATAAACTGAATTAGGGACACGACTTGCCAGTTCAATAAAAAATCGATCACCTCCGCCAGTTGCCCGTGTTGTAACAAATGCATTGATAGTCGCCACAATTTTAGATTGTGAGCGATAATGTGCAATTTCACGTAAAAGTTCAAGAGTATGGAATTTCCAGGTATATTTACGGGTTGTTTTAGCAACTGCTTTACTTATGGTTCTGAATAGGCGGGTATTTTTAAATAACAATTCTAAATATCTGCCAATCTCTTCAATATCAAGCGAATTCGGGAAAAATCCATCGATACCATCGGTGAATAATTCAGTGATTCCAGACCCATTGGGTATAATCAGAGGTAGTCCCAACCCCGCCATTTCCAAACCTGCCATACCAAATGCCTCAAAATGCGGATGCAGCCAAACAAAACTTTGTTCGGCAAGTTTTAGAAGGTCTTCGCGAGTGACTTTGGATACCAGAGTAATATGTGATGCAAGTCCCAAATTATAAATCTCATTTCGAAAAATTTGCTCCTCTTTTTTATCAGGCCACTGTCCGGCAATAAGAATTTTAAAATGCGGAAATTTTTGGGCAAGACGCAAAAAAAAGCGGGGGTTTTTAGCCAGCTGCCACCGCGTGTATCCTAAAATATACGGTCCCTGTCTGGTACGTTTAGTGTTACCAAACTCAATACCTGGATATATAACGCGCGGGTTCACATGATAATTTTTTGCTAAATATTTTTGGTGAACCTTTGAAGGAGTGACTACTAATGCTGCTCCTAATAGAAAATCTCGTTCGTACATTTTGACGATTGGTAAAATCAACTTTAAAAAATATTTAAGCACCGAATGCTTTCCATATATTTTTTCCAAAATAAAGGTCAAAGGATCCCAGATAAAAGCCAAATACTGCAGTTTATATTTCCGTGATATCGCAACTGCTGTTATACAGGTTGTTGTTCCATGACTAATAAGTAAATCATACTGCTTAAAGAATTTGTAACGGTAGACAAAAAATGGATTGATCAGATGTAAATGAGTCAGGTAAGAAAAAAAAGGGAAATGGACCGCTTTCTTAAAAAAGGTCGGATTAAAATCTGACAAGTATACAACTTTGAGATTATCAGTTAAATCTTCATACTGATAATCATATTTTAATTTTATTAATACGAATAACGTGACTTGATACCCGAGTTTAATCAACTCCCTGGCCTCCCAAATTGCAGCTTTTTGCACTCCTCCTGAAACTAATTGATCAACCAAAATGGCGATGCGTAATTTATTTATCATTCTTTTTGTGCAGCTACCCAGAACCCATTTCTAAAATATGTTAATGGAGTAGAAAATAATAAATAGTTTATGCATATTTTAAAAATTTTAGGCAATCTTACCAAAAAGGGAATTGCTTCAATTTCAGCAGAATCTGTAGTTGAACTGGGAAATTGAAATTGTATTTTCGAAAATCCATGTTTACGCAACAGGTTCTCAATTGATTGTGCTGTATCGAATCTAATGTGAGTGGGATCTTCATATCCAAACCAGGACTTACCCTGAATAATTCTAAGCAGTGATCCAAAATTAGGTGCGATCAGAAATATAAAGCCTTTTGGAGTGAGTATTCGGTATGTTTCAGTTAAGAATTTTTTCATTTCCGGTTTTGATAAATGTTCAATCACATGTATTGAGGTTACTAAATCAAATGAATTTTTCTTAAAAGGTAATTTAATCGCTGAGGCTTTTCTGATACTCCTTGGTACGTTTATTTTTCTGGCACACATTATGGCTACTGATTCTTTGTCACATCCATAGGCGGTAAATCCCTGGTCTCTAAAATATTTTACGAGTCGACCAGTGCCACATCCCATGTCGAGAACCCGCTTAAGACTATGAGAGTTTATAAATAATACGATTGATTCTGCTACATGTAAACTCAATAAATCTCTTTTATTAAAATAAGCTTGATTGTAATAATTTTTCATGGATTGAAAAAATCGAGTGATTTGATATTCAAATTTTTTTTATATGGAGGCAGACGGGTAAAGAAGGGGTTAAATCCTTCAACGATATCTGTTAATACCAAAAGGAAGAGTAACGAGACAAGGACCAGTTTGGAAAGATTTTTAAATGAAGGAATTCCGTTAGCCGCCAACATCATATAAAAGGGCAACAAGAAAATAAACGCCCGGGGAGAAAATGAAAGCGTGATTATACTTAACGGGATTATTATAAGCAGCGGAATAATAATCAGGCATTTAATTAAAGACGCTGTATATGTATGGCGATTGCTGCCTTTCATAAAAAGAAAAAACAGCAGGATTGGCAGGATAATAAATAATGCTTGAATAGATTTGGGACCGAAGAAAAAAATATCTTTTATTGTCACCATCCCGACTCCGCCTGCACTTAGGGAAATTATTAATGCCGGTAGTCCGATACCTATGGGGAAGCACCAGCATAGGGGTTTGGGAAATTGCATAATATATACAACCCAAGGAAAAAAGAAAAGCCAGGTAGTTATCTGAATCGCAAGCCAAGATTTAAATAGCTGCTTTTTTTTTGACCAAATCCAAATAGAAAATGAAGCCAGTAACAAAATTGAATAATAATGTGTATAGAGTGAGACAAGTGAAGCTAGCAGTATTTTGAGCGAATTTATTTTTGACGGATAACTGATAAATTGTAGAAACCAGATGGTAAGAATAAGTGATTCCAGAAGAAACAATGCATACATCCGGATTTCAGTTGCATAATAAATAGTAAGGGGAGAAACGGCTAAGAGTAGAGTTGCTATTGGGGCGTGATGCAGGATAAGCTTATGAGCCAATTGCCACATTAGGAATATACTGGCTACACCAAAAAATAAAGAGAGAGTTCTTAAAAAATAACGGTTTTCGGAAATAGCCGACCAGCCCTTGAGCAACAAAAAATAAAATGGCGGATGCGTGTCACGCGCAGTAGTTTCCAGAAGTATTGGTATATCCCGTTGGGATACATTCAGAGACGCCGCTTCGTCAAACCAAAATTCACGGTTTGCAAGTCCCGGAATACTAAGTATGATAAACACCCCGACAACATAATAAAGAAATTTATGTTTCACTGTTTAGATATTAGAACATTCTCAAGCTGCAAAAATGTAAGCCCGGATATTTTAAATGTCGAAAGGGCGTCTTGGGGTGAACAGACTATTGGTTCACCATGAATATTAAATGAAGTATTTAAAAGCGCCCCGACGCCTGTCATTTTTTTAAATTCCTGAATTAGTTCATAATAGGCAGGGTTTGCAATATTGTCGAGAATTTGCGGCCTAACCGTTTTGTCAAAAGTATGAACTGCAGCAGCCAAATCTTTTTGACCCTGACTAGTGGTTTCAAACGCGAGGGTCATATATGGCGCAGCTATTTTTTTGGGATTTAACAAATAGCGAGTGGCATCTTCAGATAATATGGAAGGAGCAAATGGCATCCAGAAATCTCGCATTTTAATCATGTGATTTATGGTATGTTTGACTTCGAGCCGGCGCGGGTCAGCTAGTATTGATCGATTTCCCAAAGCCCTAGCTCCAAACTCCATTCGTCCAGCAAACCGGGCTACGATCTTTCCAGTTGCTAAAAGTTCTGCCACTGTTTTGTTGATATTTTCGGGATTTGTCACCCGATATTCCTTATACTTTTTGAGTATTTCTTTGATCTCGATCTGGGTAAATTCAGGACCTAAATAAAGGTGCGCCAGAGGTTTTGGAATAAATTTTGGCTGTAATTGTTTATATCCAAAATAACAGGCGCCAAATGCGTTGGTGTCATCACCTGGGCTCGGGGTAAAATAAACTGTTTTTATTTCTTTTAGCTTGGTTATTTTTTGGTTGGCTTTGACATTAAGAAAGACGCCTCCAGCCACCACGACATTGCGAACTCGCGTTTGATTTACGGCATTTTTTATCCAAGTAAGGAGTGTATCTTCAAAAAATTGCTGGGCAGCTGCAGCAATATAATCGAAACGAACGCGGCGTAAATTTTCATTTAGGAAAAAATCAAAATGGCGGCTGGGAATTTTTGACTTAAATTCCAACCTATCCACCCAAATAAGTTGTTTAAACATCGAGTATATATCATGCCACGTTCCTGTTTTTGCATAGGGTGCCAGCCCCATGACTTTATATTCATCCTCATGTGCATTCAGTCCAAGAAAAGCTGTGACGGCGGCATAAAAAAGGCCAAGCGAATGCAAATGTAAGCTTTTAGCGAGCAGATTAAATTTACCATTAATTACCTGATAAATTGTTGCGCAAAGTTTGTCACCCGCTCCATCGCAGGTCAAAACCAAAGTCGGGTTTGATTTATAGGGATTTGAGTAATATGCGGTATAAGCATGGATTAGATGGTGGTTGGCGCGAATAATTTTATCAGGAGAAATGTTTAGAAAACCGGCAATAGCTTGAGCTTGTAGTCTTTCGTTTATTTGCGCAAAATAGTTATAATAAATTAACCGGCCTAAATCAGTGATAGGATTAATAAATGGAAATCTATATTCCAGCTGTGGTGCTACGTCACGCAAACGGGTCAAGAATTTTGGTGTTGCGCTTTTTGTTTCCTGTGCACGGTTAATCGTAAAATGCGGATAAGGATCTGTGTAAGATAAAACTACCAGATCCATTTTATCCGGTTTGATTCCAGCATAATCGCAACAAAAATTAATCGCTTTTTTGGGATAACCCCAATAGTTCTTGATGCGGGTAAAGCGTTCTTCCAAACTTGCTGCCACAATTTCACCATCTTTTAGTATCGCAGCCGATGCGCCAAGAGCTTCATTAATTCCTAAAATATTCATAAATGTTAATTACGGGCGTGATGATGTAATACGTTTGCCCACTCCCGGCCTGCGCGTTCCCAGGAAAAACGTCTGATCCAAATTTTGGCATTTTTGCCAAAACGCTTACGTAGAGAGTCATTTTTAATAAGTTTATCAAGATAATTAGATAACTCAGCCGTATTTTGTGCTACGTACCCCGTTTTTCCATGACTTATGACTTCACTGGCTGCGGCAAAATTCAGAGCAACACTCGGGACGCCAAATTGCGCTGCCTCAGCCACCGGCAACCCAAAATAAAGATAACGGTCAGCTGTCGCATAAATATCCGTACTACTATAAAGTTTGGCCAGTTTTTGATCTGAGGGATCTTCGATTATTTCCAGCCAGGGGCCGGATATATTCTTCAGATATGAAACATACTGTGGTTTAGGTTGGGATCCGACAATTGTAAAAATAAATTTAACCGGTGTTTTTATTTGTTTTAGCGCCTTGATAATCAGATGAAAACCTTTATATGGAGTGATGCGGGAAACAGATAGTATCCGGATGACTTTAGAACTGGGGAGTTTGAGAAGCGAATTGTCAAATCTGGAAATGCCATGATAGATCACTTTTTCAACTTCGCGATGATAGAGTGACTTACCTTCTGCCCCAGCATAATTACTTATGGCGACTACTGCTACTGACAAACGGAAAGACATAAAATCTATTAAATAGATAAAAATATTTGCAATAGCATTAGTAAGTTTTGTAAAAAACGAAATTGGCTGCTGGGGGGATAAATATTCAAGGTATGCATCAAACTGCGTGCCTTGGTACATCCGGACAATTGGAATTCCGGTTAGGAAGCCTGCGATAAAAAACGGCGGGGTACCGGAGAAATACAATACATGCGGATCATCTGTTTTTAGTTGTTTGATGAGGGCGGGAATTACGAAATATTTCCCCATTTTAGGTTTTCGTAATAGATGCACATTAACCTTGCGTTTACGCAAATAATTAAACATGTCCTCATCTTGCCAAAAAGTATAAGCATAAACAGTTATGTCGTTGCCTAACCGGGCGAGCTGACAGCCGATTTCGAGTGGTGCCCTTGCCCCGGAATGGCCATTTATAATTTCAGTCAAGACTCCAATTTTCATTTTTTAAAACTTATAATAAATGTAGTACTCGGAATACCGGATAAAACAGGCAGAAATTTTATGACTCGTCCATAATTGAGCGGTAACGTCCAGACGCCTTTAAATACAACTTGCAGTTTGTGTTGTTTGAGCATTGATTCAAGTTTTTTCATACCGATGGGTTTTTCTATCGGTTGATGTTTGACACGCAAAAGGCGAGAAATTAAATTATGTCCGGGTACAGATGCGTGGACTGTTAACACTTGAATTCTTGAGACTCGGGACATTTCTGCAATTGCAGTTAACGGATCTGCAAAATGTTCTAGAGAACCGTTACAGATGACAAGATCAAACGCATTGTCTTTGAAGGGCAAGTTTTCGGCTATTGCCTGGATTAGATACCCAGCGCCATTTTTTTTTGCTTTCAAAAGTGCGTTGAGTGAGAAATCAAGTCCAATCGTCTCGGGTGCAAATTTTTCCACATATCCGTCTCCACAGGCAATATCAAGAGTTTTGTTCCCGCGGGCAAATGCGGCGAGAATTTCATTTGAACCGTCATGAAGCTGGTCCCAGGGTTTTTGGTGGAGCAAGTTATAACTGAATTGAGAGTTTTTTAACACTTTTGATAAATTGTCCGGTTGCGCAAAAAGCGGAATGTCCCGATAAATTGGATATTTACTACCACAAGATACACATTGAAATACCTTTAGGAAACGTAATTTGCCATGGCAGTTGGGACAGGCAAGTAATTTATCCAACATAGCGGGTTTT
>JAHFKJ010000047.1 GCA_023245415.1 Candidatus Gottesmanbacteria bacterium
GATTGGTGAAGTTGTGAAAAAGCTCTGTCCGCCAGTATTGAGATATCGATATAGATGTTTGATAATCCGGGCAGAAATTTGAACCCCGTTCAATACTACCGTCATAATATATGCACAGGTAAAAAAAAGACCGCAGCTAAGTATTCTCAAACTTAAACTGGCCGCTCCCCATGTGACGTTTGCCATAAATTTAAAAGTACGTCCGAGGCTGATTTGGAACTTGCGAAGAAGTATCCCTAAAACAGTGCTAATTTGTCTCAATAAAACTTGGGTTTGAACAAGGTAGACGATTGTTCGGGCACGAATTTGTTTCAGAAAGACTCGAGCCTGTTTAGTTGTTTTTAAGAAATGTTTGTTTAGACCTAAGCTTAGGTGGTAAATTTTGACGGCTAGACCAGATGTGGCTTTCTGAGTGTTCTTGGTAAGTATTGCGATAGTTGTACGTACGTATTGCACAGCCGAATTCGGGGCAAGTTCTTTAAGCCCATAATATTCAATAATTTGAGAGGGAGTCAGTGCTTCCAGCATAATATTTGTGCTTGAATTAAGTATGGTTTATTGGAGGGTAGTATACACTATAAGCCTGTATAAAGCAAGTGACCTGGCTTAGCCCAGGTCATCTCGATGCGCCGAAGGCGGAGAGAGATCTCATTAACATCTCGTTAAAATCTGATTGAGATTTCTCTCTTCGTTCGAAATGACGGATAGATTGGGATTCGAAATGACAACTAAACCAGGGTTCGAAATGACAGGTGGGTTGGGATTTGTAATGACGAAGTCTAATGTTGTGTATACGAAGTGTGCGTGCGGGTTTGGTCGACTGTTGCCTCAACTACTTCCCAGTCGCCAAAGTTAATCGCTTTAAGAATCCGCTCAACTGCCAATATCTGTACCAGATAGTCAGCACCAGTCAGTTGCTGCTGGAGCTTGAGCGTTTGGATCTCTTTTTCATAATGACCGATAAGGGATGTAATTTTGACGCTATTTTCTTTTTCGATTAGGAGTTGGTCAAAACCCTTAACTTTGCCCCGGATGAAATCTTCCACTTTGTTTAAATCAATGTCATTGATGTTTTGAGTCATGTCTTCGAGGATTTTGATATCGGCAGGGGGAAGAAGATTTGGCAGATCAATATTTAAAAAATGTAAAAAAGCAATCCGGTGAATCCGTTCTATCTGTAATCTTTTTTCTTCGGGTGAGAGGTGGTCCAGCTTGAGTAAATAAAAGAAATCTACATTCTGCAGCTGTCTTTTAGCCTGATGTGCGTGATGATCATCAAAAAATTGGGGTTTAATCGAAAGTTGCATAAGTGTAAGTAAGCGTAGGGAATATCAACGTTCCCGTCAACTGTATAATTATATTACTTATTAAAACAATAAACATCATTAAATTCTTATACAAGGGATCAACCCTTAATAGGGTTGATCCCTAATATGAGATAAATCCGGATTGACACACATGCTAAATTATGTCACGATAAATTTATTATGGCAATTGTGTTTGACAAAGATCATGTGGATCAGATTGGCGTATCACTCACGAAAGCCCTGGGTAAAGCCATGCAGGACGGGGTGATGACGCTGAAAGAGTTGAGTGAAATTTCTCAATACATTCTCTCGCATATCGACGAGCCCAAATCGCATCTTGAGATGATCGGATTTTTGGAGGTACTGGTGAAACGCTGGACACTTTTTAAAGATATATTGACAATTGAAAAAGGTGAAGAACTGCAGGAAGAGGAAAAAACTACGATCACACAAGTGCAAAAATTGATTAAGCAAAATCAGCTCGATAAAGCTTTGCAAACAGCCCAGGCGTAAGAAGTGAGATTTGAGATTAGGGATTAGCTCTTAGAACTTAGATCTTAACTGTTAGCACTTAGCACTTAGAACTTAGAACTTAGCACTAAGAAATTAGAGTCTTGTTCTAAAATCTAAAATCTAATCTTTAAAATCTAAATTCTAACCTCTAAGCTCTAAGATCTAAACTCTAAGTTTATAATTAATATATGTCTGTCGCACCTGCTCCATCACCGGAAATTATTCCACGTGCACTTGTGCAAAAAGAACAACTGCGTGTAGCCAAGGCCTTGTCCCACGAACAGCAGGCGGCCAAAGATTTGCTTGCCAAGGCCAAAAAAGATACCTGGCGCCAGGGACTTGGGGAAAAAACCCGTTCCGATGAACAATATGCCGCTAAAACGCAGCGGAAATTGTCGCAATTTGGACTGGACAGCGATGATCAGGGACAAAAAAACTTAAACACTGATGAACAGCAGCGGTTTGACGCAGCCAGCCGTGAATCCCGGATTGATAAAGAGTACGTTGAACACGGGTATGATGGGATAAAAGATTTGCAAGTCCGTCAAGCTTTACAAGGCAAAGTAACCAGAGTAATTCTTAATAACCGGCAGCTTGCCCAAGAATATAAGGCACTACCCAGTGACGAAGCTCGTAAGGATTTTACTGAAAGTATTTTGCGCGATGGACGCATGCGCGCCGCGGCGCAAGCCCAATTTAAACAGGTGTTAGACCGTGAGCCGCTGAAAAACCTGGATAGTATCCAACAAGCCTCTGATGCGAACTCAAACTTGGAAGAAGCCCGCGCACTGCGGGAAAATCAAAGAGCTACGGTTGAGGATAAACGTCGCCAGCTAGATGTTAATTCTGGTCAACTGAGTGTTTGCAGATAAAAGTTTACCCTTACAGGATTATTATATTCGATTAGGTCGTCATTTTGGGGGTATTCCAGGAGCAATTACCGGAGCAGCAATAAAAGCAGCAGCCGAGCGAATGGGGTTTAAAGTTGGATCTAAATTTGAAACTTTAAAAGCTTTAAATAGAGAAGAACCTCTTCTCAAAGCTGAAATTGCGACTGCAAATAATGAGCTTACACCGCGTCAAACACATTTAAAACCTTTAATTCAGGAACGTAGTCGGCTCGAAAGTCTCTCATCTCGTAATCCTGTACAAGATGCGCGATTACTCGCGTTGGATGGTCAAATCAATTCTTTACAGCAAGAGATTAGTGATTTACATGAAACAATTAATGATAAACAAGCGAAGTTAGATCAAAAAGCGGCGCTTGAAAATGAGAAGCA
The DNA here is from genome assembly GCA_023245415.1 of Candidatus Gottesmanbacteria bacterium. GTDB lineage: Bacteria > Patescibacteriota > Microgenomatia > UBA10105 > UBA10105 > JAHFKJ01. Next base: position 3,101 of record JAHFKJ010000047.1, read on the forward strand.
TGATGCAACTGAGCGCATGAAAACACTACAGACAGAACTAACGACAGAAGAGGCAAAATTAAAAACAGCTGAAGTAAATTTTCAGCAGAAAGAAACAGCTGCCCAAAATCTTGACAAATCAAGAAAAATTATCGAAACAGAATTTCGCGATGAACGGGCTGGGGCAGAGCTGGATACAGTCAATGCCTTTGAAGGCGTGATTGGCAAAGCTACTGATGAATGGCTGCAGAGTGAATATAGTCAACTGATAAAAACCTATTCAGCTGATCTGGAAGATGCCAAACTAAAGACCACCAACGATGATGAAAAAGCGATGTATGATGCGATTTCCGATCGTTGGCTGGATAGCGAACGAGGTCGGCGAAAAGGATTGTTATGGTTAAGAGAAGAACGCTATCGACCCATTGACCGGCACAAGGTGGACCGGGATTTCCAGACATTGATGCGGCCTGATGTTCATGGAAAAACAGATGGCGGACCGGAACAGGTCATGCGCTCAGTTTTACGTGAACATTATGGCCGGACGATGGCAGGAAATGCTCTCGGTAGAGTGGTTCATGGCGGAGAAATTAACGCTAAGGTAGAAACACTTATGAACAATAAAGATTTTACCGACAAAATGCGACCGACTCTAGTTAAAAATTTACTCGCGCGCAAACTCATGACCGGCGGCATCAGTCCTGAGGATACATATACGATTGTTACCGCCCAGTGGGGTCAGGATATGGTTGATCAGGCACTCGCTACCAATCAACAATTTAAAGATGCACTTGATAAGATGAATAAACAAGGAGCTTTGAGTCGACATACCGGTATGCAGCGTTGGGCCCAGCATGTATACAAGTTTCCGTTAAGCATCTTACTTCTGACTGTGCCTTCGATTATAGGCGGCATGAAAATGACACCTGAAGAAGAACAGATCCATTGGTAAGTTTCGCGTCATTTCGAATCCTAGCCTACTTGTCATTTCGAATCCCAATCTATCCGTCATTTCGAACCCTGGTTTAGTTGTCATTTCGATCCGCCCAAGGCGGAGAGAAATCTCCTTCAACCCAGCATTAAACATCCATGAGATCTGCCTTCGCCTGAGGCGGATCCTCGAGATGACAAGGTCTTATAATACTCCAACTGCTTTCACCAGTTGTTGAAAAATAATCTTTCTGGTATGATTACCTTCGTTTTATTTTTATGACTACCCATAACATCCAGACTTTAGCCAATGGTCTCAAACTTATCCTCATCCCCATGCCCCACGTCAAAAGCGCGACTGTACTGGTGATGGTGGGAGCCGGCAGCCGCTATGAAAGTAAAGAAATCAATGGCCTGTCGCATTTCTTAGAACATATGGCTTTTAAAGGCAGTAAAAAACGACCCACAGCGCAAATGATCTCGAGTACAATTGATGCAATTGGGGGTGAATTTAATGCCTTTACGGGCAAAGACCATACCGGTTTTTATATCAAAGCCCGCGCTAGCGACGTACCACTGCTGATCGATGTGTTATCAGATATGATTCTTAACCCGATATTAAGTGCCGATGAGATCGAACGCGAAAAAGGCGTCATAATCGAGGAAATTCATATGTATGAGGATACGCCGATGCGCCATATCGGGGATATTTATGAAGAGCTTCTTTATGGCAACACGCCTCTGGGCTGGGATACAGCGGGCAAGCCGGAAATTATCCGTTCGATCAAACGCGATCATTTTGTCGACTATATTGATCGACATTACCGGCCCAACAACGCGGTGATGATCGTGGCAGGCGGAATTACGAAGGATGAGTTGCGAATTACGAATTTAGTAAAAAAGCAATTAAATCCCTGGCAGAAAAAAATAACTTCAGCGTGGGAAAATAATTCACCGCAACAAGTCCAACCGGCGGTCAAAGTGCAGTTTAAAGATACCCAACAGGCACATATGGCCATTGGCGTACGGGCATATTCGATGCTCGATCCGCGCCGGTTTGCTTTGCAGGTATTGGCCACAATCATGGGCGGGGGGATGTCTTCACGGCTATTTATTCAAGTCCGGGAGCGCCGGGGTTTGGCTTATTACGTTCATGCCTCAGCCGATCAATATCTGGATGTCGGCGCATTTACGACTCAGGCCGGCGTCGATGTCAAACGGATAGATGAGGCGATCAAGGTAATTATTGCTGAATATTTAGGTGCAGCAGACGGAACATTTGCGGTAAAAGCAGAAGAATTGACCAAGGCCAAAGAATATTTAAAAGGTAAATCAATACTGGAACTTGAGGATAGCCGTTCAGTGGCAGCTTTTTATGGGTCGCAGGAACTTTTGAAAAGGTCGATATTGACGCCCGATGAACTTATGGCAAAATATGACAGTGTGACAGTTGCAGATATCCACGCTGTAGCCAAAAATATTTTTGTCCGAGAAAAATTAAATTTAGCCATCATCGGACCGTTTAAGGATGAAGAGAGATTTAGGAAATTATTGAATTAGGGTTTAGGATTAGATATTTTTTACTAAGCACTAAATTCTAAAAGCTAAAATGTATGGAACGAACAGTAGTACTTATCAAGCCTGACGGGATGCAGAAAAAAATCGTGGGGACGATCATCGACCGCTTCGAGCGGGAAGGCCTGCAGCTTATTGGCCTCAAGCTCATCAATTTGACCCAGGAGATGCTTGAGACCTGGTATGCACATCACAAAGATAAGCCGTTTTTCAAAGATTTATCAGAGTTTATGAAAAAGACGCCGGTGGTGGCGATGGTGCTCAAATCTCCTAATGCGGTCAATCGAGTACGGGAAGTGATCGGACCCACAGATAGTACTAAAGCTCCAAAAGGCACAATTAGGGGAGATCATGGTGATAGTATTCAGATGAACGTGGTCCATGCATCAGATGCTCCAGAGCGGGCCGAGTTTGAGATATCACTCCTTTTCAAATCCACTGAAATCTTCGGATAAGTAGATCAAAATATATCTACATGATGTCACAGACTATTATAGCTATAATATTGAAATATAAATTGGTTAATGTTAAAATCTTCTTCTATGACAATATCAGAAGCTCCTATTCCTTTAGGCAATAAACGTGCACCGGATCCAAGTAGCGGAGATATGCCAAATTTTATGAATTTACATCCCGGATTTAGGTATTATTATAGAGATCGGGATGGAAAAATGTTTTATGGCTATCCTGCGAATGTGAATTTAAATCGAGTAAAAGAAACGGATAAGTTAAAGGAGATAGCAAAAAGTGATACTTCCAAATTCCTCGCTGTAGAACTTACTATAGGTGGAGGTGGTACCGTAGGACTAAGTTGTACGGATCTAGCAGCAGCTGATGCAGCAGAAGAAATTTTAATAAGTGTTGGGTTTTTTAATCAAAACACCTAATCAATTAAATAAGCTGCACTTTCCTTAGAATCGGCAATAGGACTTCAAACGGCAAGCCAATGACATGCACCAGAGCGGGCGGAGTTTGAGATCTCGTTTCTTTCCAAATCCACTGAA
>JAHFKJ010000019.1 GCA_023245415.1 Candidatus Gottesmanbacteria bacterium
CAAAAAAATCATCGCCGGATTTTTAGTGTTTATTGGAGTTTTACTTTTGCGGTAAACATACAAAATGCTACAATATCATATGGGTTATTTTATAGAACTTAATACATTACTTAGACTTCCCAAAGAAAGTATCCAACCAAATGAACTGATAGTAGGGAAAAAGTTCACCGTAATAAAAGATAAAGAACGAATATTTCCACTACATATCGCTCTGCTTTTGGTAACCGATGACTGGACATTTGTAGGCTATTGCGTCACCCATACAACGCTCGTCGCAAATAAACAGACTACGTTGACGTTCGAAGTTATTTCTTTATTTACTCCCGAAGAACGAAACACTTACACGAAACGCTTCCTCGAGGCTGCAAAAATAACTGGTGAAATTAAATGACATACCCGCTTCTAAACCGCATTGATATTCTCTTGCCAATTGAGGACTTATTGCAGATTGTCGTTCGCGATTACCGGTTGGGTCGTGTACTTGACTTTTTGTATTTCGAAAAAGGTTATGAAGACCTTAACGTAAAATTGGTGACAGCTTCTGGCATTTACGTTGTAAAAATATTTAATATCAATAGATCTTATGGCCGACCACAATATTACGTAAAAGGCTTAGTGGAATTTACCAAGATCAATGTCCGTGTACCAAAGCTATTTGAGCACAACGGTGAATATTTATACTCAACACCAGGAAAAAAAACGAATACTTTTTTATGCGTCATGGAATATTTTGAGGGAAATAATTTTACGGAAATTAAAGCAACTGAAAACGATTTAATTAATATTTGTAAATTTATCGCGCTCATAAACACCTGCAAGTTCCCAGTGGTACAAGGTTATGACTCATGGGGAACTGCTAACCTAGTAACAGAATTTAAAAAGAAAAAACAATTTATAGAACCAGAAGATATTGAATTGATCTTGCCGGTACTCAAAGACTTTTCAAAAATTGATTTTTCCAGTTTTTCTCAATCTGTAATCCACGGTGATGTGCAACGTGCACATGTACTAAAAAACGCACAAGGCAAATACTGCATCATCGATTTAGGCTGCATGAATGTGGACGCATCAATACTTGATCTGGCGATATTTTTGGCTCATTTTACAATTGACATTGAGTCCCTGGATGAGGTTAATCAGCTTATGAGATTAATAGTACATGAATATAATAAAGTTCATCCGCTTCCCGAAATCGAATTAAAATGTTTACCACTGCTTATGCAATCAACATATGCAATTTACTTAATTGCCTCATCCGCTCAAATTACAGGTAAAAATAATCCGAGTGCTGAATCACTTGACTGGCAAACATTTGGTAGAAAAGGATTACTAAAAATGAAAAAGTTCAATACAATATAATTTACAATATGGTTAATCTAATTCTGATCTACATTACTTGCAAAAATACACAAGAAGCGGAATTGAAATTTAACAGTTAAGGTAGTTTTGGGTAGTATTACAGAGTATGACTGAACAAACTCGCAATACCGAAGTTATCTCAATCTCCATGACTCCGCTCGTGCTTAAACGCCTTGACCGAATGCGTCTCAAACTCGGCCAAACCCGCAGCTCTCTTATTGCTGCATTAGTCGATCACTACAGTATGGAGCAAAAATGGACAATACTGCGAAAATGGGGTACACGTACGGCTGAAAAATTCAAAATCACTTCGGAAGATGATATTGACCGCCTCTTGCATCAAGCATGAAAGTCGTGTGCGATACCAATGTGATTTTGTCAGCGATTATATTTGGCGGTAATCCCGAAAAAATAATAGTAACCGGACTGCACGGTAGTATTGAACTTATATCTTCGGAGGAAATATTAAAGGGGTGTCAAAGAAAACTGAAGGGAAAATTTAAATGGAACAAAACTCAAGTCCAAACAGCAATCTCATTTCTTAATACTGTTTTTACAACAGTTCAATCAGACTTCACTACAGACATGATCAAAAAAGACCCGCCTGATAATCGAATATTAGAATGTGCTTATGGTGCGTCTGCTCATTACATAATTTCCGGCGACAAACACTATCTATTGCCTCTCAAAATTTTTCGACAAATTCCAATTCTCTCTCCAGCTGAATTTCTAACAAGTGTACTCTATAGAGAGTAGAACATATAATATATTTATGAGACAAGCGCTCATTCTACAAGGGTGGTATGAAAAGCCTGATAGCAACTGGTTTCCGTGGCTTAAATCTGAACTTGAAAAACGTGGTTACACAGTATTTATTCCGGACTTACCAACCATACATACGGACCTTATTGACATGCAAAAACAGCTGAAATATGTAGAAAAACTAATCCATTTTGATGCGGAAACAATTGTATGTGGTCATAGTATTGGCGCAGTTTTGGGTTTACGGCTAGCTGAAAAATATTCATTTAATAAATTATTCTTGTAGCAGGCTGGGATTTTGATGATTTGACTCAGGAACATAGATTATTCTGGAAGACGAAAATAAATCATGCAAAAATTAAACAACATGTAAAACAAATTTACTGCTTATCTTCCAATAATGATCCGTACATGACTACATTTACGGTGGAACAAATGACCAAACGACTAACGGGAAAATTTATTTTGGTTAAAGATGCCGGCCATTTTACGGAAAAATTTGGAATTACTAAAATTGGGCAATTACTAGAATTTATATAACTTTATGAAAATTGTAAGTGTCGACAACGTAGAAATTCTTCCTGAAGACGTAAAAAGACTACAAGTTCATGGTGAAGTCAAAATTTATGACAATGTTCCAACTGTAGAAGAAGGAATCAAAAGGATTCAGGATGCGGATATCGTTATCGATAATTGGTTTGATATACCCCAAAAGGTAATAAAGAATGCCAAAAAGTTGCGCATGATTTCAGTTGCAGCTGTCTGATATGAATCGATAGACCTCGATGAATGCAAAAAAAGAAATATTGTGGTTTCTAACTGTCCTGCATTTTGCGCTCAAGATGTCGCGGAACATACCATCGGACTCATGTTACACGCTACAAGACTTGCTTCATCTGCCGAACGAGATATCCGTCAAGGCATATATAATCCAACTACATATAAGGGTAAGCAATTAAAAGGAACCAAACTAGGACTTATTGGATACGGAAGTATAGGTAAAATAGTTGCACAAATCGCTCAAGACGCGTTTAGAATGAGTATAAGCTTTGTCAATACAAAAACGTCACGTACTCAATTTGAAAAAGTTCTTACAGACAGTGACGTGATAATTATTACGTTACCATTGAATAATTCCACAAATAGAATTATTGGAAATAAAGAATTTGCATTAATGAAACAAGGGGTGATAGTCATAAATACAGGAAGAGGAGCTGTAATTGACGAAAATGCCTTGATCGAAGCATTAAAATCAGGTAAAATATTTACAGCTGGCCTTGATGTCTTAAGTCAAGAACCTATGGATAAAAATAATCCACTATTTACCTTTCCAAATGTAACTATTACTCCACACATCGCATTTAATACCGAAAGTTCACGAGTAAATAGGTCAAAAATGGCAACTGATAATATTATAGCTTTCTTAGTCGGAAAACCACAAAATGTGGTGGTCAATAATCTAATATGAAGATATTTATTGTAAGTCCCAATGCAAATGCGTTATTTACTCCCAACTTACAAAAAAAACTGGAAACAGCAGGCGAAGTCATTTTAATTGAAGAAATAAAGCCATTTAAAGACGTACAAGAATTGTTTTTAGGAACCGAAGATAGAATACTAGCTATCGATCCAGATTTTTGCGACTGGAAAATCCCCAACGAAATTATTGATATGATTCCACATCTCAAAGGAGTTTGTTTACAAACCACTTCATTTAGCTGGATTGATATCGATCATGCAAAACAAAAAGGTATTCCGGTCATGAATCTACGAGGGTTTTCGACAATTGCGGTATCAGAATGGGCTACTATGATGGTTTTACTACTGGCCCGCAAGATGCCTCTAGTTATAAAGGATGGATGGAAACAAGATTATACAAAACATAAAGGCATCGAACTCGGAGGCAAAATTGCCGGGATTGTAGGCTTAGGCAGAATTGGGACGGCGATTGCACATAATATGCACGGATTAGGCATGAATGTGCAATACTGGTCAAAGCAATCAACAAACAATAATTATGAAAAAGTTTCGCTTGAAGATGTAATGAATACATCTGATGTGATCATACCCGCTGTTGCCAGAAATACCGATACAAAAGGCCTGATCACTGACGCAATGATTGAATCAATGAGAAAAACCGCCATTTTTATTAGTATTGTTCATGAAGTCTACAATCATGAACTACTGCTTAAAAAAGCGAGTGCGGGTGAGATTTTCGGCTATGGATTTGAAGAGAGTAAAGGCGAATTTATGAAATACAGCGGTAATGTGTGGGCGGGGCCGGAACTGGGCTGGTGCACACAAGATTCATTCAGGAAAAATGGCGAGCTATGGACAGAAAGCATTATTCAAGCAGTCCAAGGAAACTACCAAACACGTATCAATCAATAACTTAATATGCCGCGAAAACGATTTGTCCCCAGAGACTTTCAAGCCCCTCAACATGTCAATGTAGGCAACTATGAATTAGTGCCAATAACTACTCACGATGTTGACGAAGATCTACAAACACTTCTTGCAAACGCCGATATGATTATTCAACAACGTGGTGGAGAAATCGTACCTGACAAGTGGCCCTACAAATTCACGCGCGATGAAAATTTTATTGACCTAGCGTGGCTTGAGTCTTGTGCTAAAAATGGGCAATTATTTTCATATATTTTAAGAAATAAAAATGATAATTCATATGCTGGCTGCGTCTATATCTATCCAATCGAACTATATTACCCTGAGTTGGCAGAAAAATATGATGTATATTTTTCCTTTTGGATAACAAAACAGGAATATGAACGGGATGTATATGAACGTGTTTTTAAAGATTTGCTCAACAGCCTAAAAAATGATTGGCCCTTTGTTCCAGAAAAAATATACCTGCGTAACCGCGAAATCCCTCCTTCACTTCGACATTCAGCCTAATTATTTCTTCGGAATATTTTTGAAGAGTTGTTTACGCAGATCAGCAGTCGTTTGCCGTCCCCGCTCTTGCAAAGCTTCAATATGGGCAAGAGCCGCATCAGCCTGAACTACAGATTCACTGATCGCTTCATTTTTCATTTCATCAACCTGCTCAACAATCTGTTTTTGCATTGACTTGCCTTTTTCTAATAATTCTTTCCCTTTGCGTATCAATTCCTGACTTCTATCTTCCAGATCTTCAACTTCATCTACTACTTTTTCCTGAATCAAATCCAGCTGCTCGCCAGTTTTTTCTTGGAGATCTTCCCACCAACCCAAACCCTCTTCCTGAAGTTTTTTGGCTATTTTTTTACCTTTTTCAGTTCCTAAAAGCACGATCATCATAGCTCCAATAAGTCCTCCCAAAAACATACCTATCCAAAATTGATTTGCATCTTGTACTGTGTGTTCAGTCTGGTCCATATGAAGTTATTTTGCAGTGGTGTCTTTTTTTTTGCCGAAAAAATTCACAACCTGCAACCCCGCTTTTAATCCGTCAAGCATTCCACCCATATTATGTACTGATTTACTGATTCCATGCGTAATCGTTCCAGCATCACTCAGCATCGCATTCATTTTCTGTAAGCTGGTACGAATTTCCCCAAGTATGAAAATTACCTGAACACCGATAACGGCCAAGAGAATAGTTAGAACTGTAACTACAGCGATAAGAAGAACTTGTGTCACATCCATAGGCAGGAATATTTCAAAAAATTAGTAACAGAATGTAACTAAATCTAACATGTAGCCATGTATTCGTCAATCAGGAGAACGAGTGATACGACGAGTAATACTTGTTTTTTCTCCAATTCTGCTCGTTGCTTCGATTACTAACGTGTTATTACCAATACTGAGGTTAATGTCCTTATAAAATTTACCATCTTCTTTAATTAAAATCGGTTCATTATTTATCGTAAGAGTTGCATCTGGATCAGTCTTCCCAAACACAGCTACGGTTTCATTTTTCGAAACTACTTCATCTTTGGGATTTTCGACAAGTAGCGGCGGAGGTCTATGTAACAGATTATATTGATGATAGAAATAACTAAATAAACTGACTATTAACAGTATAACTAACCCGACTACTACTTTATTGGGAGTCATTTGCCACGATGAAGAAGTAAGTGGCTCCTCTAATGGCTGTTTTTTTTCTACTTCGCGGCGCATGTATTGGCGACGAAATAATGCCAACATTGTTTCGCTGCGCAGTCCTAAGAATTCACTGTAATTGCGAATAAATCCTTGAATATAAGGAAGTGCGGGCATTTCATTAAAATTTTCTTTTTCAAGCGCCGTCAGAAATTTAGCACGGATTTTCGTAGCTTTTTCTATTTGTTCAAGTGTAAATCCCTTCTTAAATCGTTCATCTTGAAATATTTGCCCGACAGTACGCATGTAGTTCTTTTTGTTAATACAGTTTTATATTTGTGAAGATGAAGACACGTTTTGTGCAGCAAAATATTCATCAGCGTTTCTTACTAATACATCTCGAGGTTTGGCTCCTTCACCAGGTCCGACAATTCCAGATTGTTCGAGTTGATCCAAAATCCGTGCAGCCCTGGCATAACCTACAGACAACCGTCGCTGCAACAAGGATGCTGACGCTCGATCATATTGGCAAACAGTACGCACTGCATCTTCAAATAATTCATCATGACCATCTGCGCCTGTCGTTCCTCCACTAGTTTTTTTCCAAGCAGAAGTCGGCATGCTCGTAACTTCTTGTGTGTATTCTACTGCCGGATTTTTACTTTTGAGATAGGCTACAAGTTTCTGCACTTCAGCCTCTGATACAAACGTCCCTTGAATCCGTGAAGGTTTAGCTTGTTCCGGCGGAATATACAACATATCTCCCCGCCCAAGAAGTTTTTCGGCACCCGGCATATCTATAATGACGCGCGAATCAATCATCGATGAAACATTGAAAGCTACACGTGTAGGCACATTGGCTTTAATAAGTCCGGTTATCACATCAACCGAAGGCCGTTGAGTTGCAATAACCAGGTGAATTCCTGTAGCTCTCGCCATTTGGGCGAGTCGACAAACAGCATCTTCAACTTCAACAGGCGCATAAGCCATTAGGTCAGCCAATTCATCAATAAAAATCACGATATAAGGTAATGCTTGAAATCCGGACAATTCATTGAATGAATCTATATTGCGTACTCCGACTTCGGCAAATTGCTTATATCTTCTATCCATCTCCTGCATAGCCCATTTAAGTGCCGATAATATTTTGTCTGTTTCTACGATGACCGGAGTCAATAAGTGCGGAATACCGTTATACCCAACTAATTCAACTCTCTTAGGATCAACCATAATAAGTCGCACTTCGTCGGGTGTAGCCCGATACAAGAGTGAACAGACCCAGGTATTGATGAGAACACTTTTACCTGATCCTGTAGTTCCAGCGACCAGCACATGTGGCATTTTCGCGACTGTCGCAACTACCGGATTACCCGACACGTCTAGTCCAAGAGCAACCGTTAACTTAGATTTACTCGTACGCATGATATCTGATTGCAACATTTGTTTCAGCGTCACAAATTCAAGAGACCTATTGGGAATTTCGATGCCGACTAAATTTCTTCCTGGAATTGGAGCTTCAATTCTAATCTGACCAGTCGGAGCTGCGAGAGCTAGAGCAAGATCATTGGCTAGCGATGTAATTTTCGAAAGCTTAGTTCCTAGTGCAATCTCCAAAGCATATTGAGTTACTGCAGGCCCCAAATTTACTTCAACAACGCGCGCGGCAATACCAAAACTGTCAAGCGTGCGCTCGATAATCACCGCATTTTTCTTTAAATCTCCTCGATCAGCTTTGTTAGTCGATTTATCTTCAAGTAAATGTATCGGCGGATACTCCCAAACTGTAGTTCCCGGATTTTTAGGAGGATTCACGACGAGTTCTGAGCCTAATGTCGAAGTTAATTTTGGGGGTATTTTCACGACTGGTGATGAAGCTTGAGGCACCTTATTCATGTCTTTTGGTACTTCTGTGCCACCACTTTTAACTTTGAGCGGTATTTTATCAAAAGCAAATAACGGTCTTTTTTCTTCTTTACCTTTTTTATCACTACCAACGTTAGCTTTTTTGCTCACAAATGCGGTCAAAATAACACTTAGGATCGTGCTTGCTATATTTAATACCTGATCTAGGGAAGTATTAAAAAAAATTACTAATCCAATCACCAGGGTCACAAAATAAACTAAGAACGCTCCAGGACTGGATATTAAATCTGCTACCTGCACCCACAATATCTGCCCTATACTTCCCAGTCTTCCCAAGGCAATTGCAGAGGTACTGGCAAAAAGTAAACCTATCGTAAGGTTAGGTTTAGATAAGAATGTTTTGGATCCGATAATAAGAAATCCGAGTACAATCAAATTAAACGGAACCAGATATATTCCTGAACCAAATTTACTAAAGAGAAAATCAAAGATTTTGGTGAGTAACTCACCTTGTTGCCCGAAAGAAAGGAAAATTAAACCCGCAGCTCCGAATAAAATAAGCGAGATAATTGTATAAATTGTTTTGCCTTTAACTTTATAGCGTTTTCCCCGTCTGTGAGCAGATTTTTTTTTAGCCATACGCATTAATCACGTCTAGTTAGTGATGACAGTCAGTATGACATAGGCTTTAGGCTTTTTCAATCCAGTACATAATTTTAGAATTCTCGGTTGTTATTGAAATTAATTTCAATAATAATTGTAGCATGTTAACTACACATAAATTTGAATTAGATGCAAATTCAATAATCACGTTTCATCGAATTCGCTACAGCAACGAACCTGATCAGAAGCGTAATTTCACCTTTGTAAGGTGGGATACTGATGAAAGCATTTCATTAAACATAGAAGGTTTACAAATACTCAAACAACTCAATAAGGGAAAAACAATTCATGAAGTAGCTTTAGTCTGTCAAACATCATCTGCTGATATTATTCATTTAATAAAGTTCCTAATAAGTGTGGGATATGTCAAGACAATTGATACTCTATCATTACCAGATAACTTTGAAAGAATTAGACCATGGCTTACTCATAGTCCACGTAAATGGTTTAGATGGATAATCGCTAAACCCCTTTTAATTGGTTTAGTAATATATGTAATCCTTGGAATTCTTGTTGGATTTTCGGTAGAACAACACATTCCCACATATAAAGATTTTTTTTGGACTGATGATTTGTTCATATTAACTATTATGGGAATTGTAGTAGTTTCAATACTTATGTTTCTGCATGAATTCGCACATTTAATCATCACTAAAGCTGTTGGCGGGGAAGCGCGTATTCGACTTAGCAGCCGATTCTTCAATCTGACGGCATTAACGGACCATTATCACTTGAGTATTGTCCCAAAACCATGGCGTTACCTACCTTATATCGCTGGGATATTCTTTGACCTTATAGTTATTGCATCTATATATTGGTTGATCACTGTTTCGGATATATATATGTGGAAACTCGGTATACTAAGACAATTCTTGTGGTCAGTTTTATTATTTGAATTTATCGGTATTGTAGCTGAATTCAATGTATCTATAGAGACTGACATATACAATCTGTCGGTCGATTTTTTAGATCAAGATAATTTATATAATGATACAAAAAAATATCTCTATTTGAAGATAAATAAAATAAGCCATCCTTTATTTACACCCGTTAAAGGGCTTATTACAATGCTTTTATTTACAAAAAAACGTCTAAGCCAGGCCAATGACATGCGCCTATTTAGCAAACAAGAACAAAGACAATTACTCATGTTTGGGCTTATCTTTATATTTGGACTAATTCTATCAACCTGGACTTTTTTTATTTACTTTTTACCACGCGATTTAATTTTTATTTTTAAGAGTGTCAATCAGTTATTTTCAGCTTCAGTAAATCAGAATTTAGAGGAAATAATAAAGACTTTAATTGTCATCTTTTTCTCAATGCTTCCTTATTTTTTACTAATGAATGCGATGAGGAAAAAATATCAAAAACACGGTTCGTTTTTATGAACGTATCGATCCGGGTTTTTAATTAGTATATTATTTTTTATAAAAAAACTATTGACAACTTAAAATTAATTCAGTACGCTAAAGTTACTTAAGAGGGGAGGTGAAAAATGTTGTTTTACGTAAAGATTAACTAATATTTTTACGTTTAGGCACACTAATATATGGCCAAAGCAAAAGCAAAAAAGAAAGCCCGACGACGAAGCACTTCTACCTATCGATAAAATTTAAGATATTGAAAAATAAACCTCCTTAGATTATGGAGGTTTATTTTTTTCTTGATGCGTGTATGATTTGTTCTCAGCTCTAAAGCTCTGATGAAGTTGATTTCAATCATAACAAACACTATCTTAGTTTGAAACAAGTTTTAGAGTTTTTGATAAAAACTGATGTAACGGTTTTACGTGTAAATTTTCATCTTTCCACTCTGCGTATAAATTTTCTTTAACGTGGTGTTCTGCTATTACTTTTTTGCCATAAAAGAGACGGATAACTGGATGAATAAGCGTCTCACCCGAAAACTTATTAAAAGGTTCATGGTCTGAACAATATGGGTCTCCTTCGATATGACCAAATTCCAGACTAATCTGATAACGCCACATTTTCGGATTACTCCATTTTTCGAGCGCAAATGCGATTAGTAATTCCTGTAAATACGTGCCTGAATTTTTTGCATCAATAATTAAGTTGTCGCAGATCATTCCAAAGAGCTGCCATAATGCCGACGTGGAATTTAAACGGCGGAGTAAGAAATCTGTAAGTGTGTCTGCCTTCAATAGAACTGTCTCAGCAGGGTATGGTACGAAATAGTATTTTTCTTCTAATAATCTTGTGAGAGTGCGAATATTATATCGAAATCCATGAATAAACGACGTAGAGGATTTTTTTGGGTCTAATGTACGCATTAATGTCCCGGCAAAGAATAGATCTGGGATATTTGTCGATTCCCATGTCAACTTCATTTGGGGTAATCGTCCATCTTGAGTTACTTGTGGAAGACACGATTTATCGAAAATTGTGTCGTCAAACTTAAAACCAGTGCAGGTGATCACTCTATCGTAGTTGTTTATAATTCGATATGCCCTACCACCTGCAGTATTAACATATTTTATATGAACTTTAAAGTGATTACCGTTTTTTTCAATTCGTTCAACTTGGGCATCAATTGGAGCATTCTGCGATTTTAGCTGATATGTATCCAACAATTGATTATTGACAGCTCGTAAATGTCCCGGGAAGTGGGATTTCCATGCCAGCATCAAGGGAGTAGGACTAATGATGTGTATGACGCTGGCAGTAGAAATGAGATGAGTGGCTGTTTCGAAGCCAGAATTTCCTTTCCCAATAATCAATACACTTTGATCGCGAAAACTAGAAAGATTTAAAGACACCGTAGCGTAATTTTGGGTAAGTTCAATACCTGGAATATCAGGAAGATAAGGTTTAGAGTTACCAGTTGAAACTATGAGACGTTTTGACTGGAATGTTCTTCCATTTTTATCATGCAATACAAAAACTCCATTTTTCTTTATATTTGTAATTTGCGTATTAAAATTTATGTTTAATGTGTGTTTACGAGCAAAAGTTTGCAAATACATCAACAATGTAGATTTGTCGGGAAAGTAATCTCTTGTATATTGTGATAATAATAAATCGGTATTATCACTAAGAAGTGAATTCCAATCCCAACGCAAGTTTTTTTCTTTATCGTGGTAACCTGTAAAATATTTATTTATCGATAATAACCGGTCATGTCTGGGGAATTTCTTAAAAAATGCGCCTGCTGAATCAGTTCCCTCGAGTATCAGATACTTTCTTTTCTTGGAACTTAGATAATATCCCGTTTGTAACCCACCCGGACCTGCGCCAAGCACTATGTAATCGTAAATTTGATTTCGATTTTTACTTAATATCATTTTTCTCATTAATTGATATCAATTCATAGTAGATATCAATAATTGGGCAGATGTCAATAACTAATAATCAAATTCATCATAAAATGTTTTGAAATAAAATGAGAAATTATATAATTTATCTGATTAATTTAAATCTATATTTATAAAGTTAAAATCCTTGTTAGTTATTCCAATCACGTATACGTCGAAATATGTTTTCTATCTAACAATTTCGCTATTTTTCTCCATTTTATATTATTTTGTATATATTCACTAGAAATACTTAAATATTGATCTATCTTCTGTTCTAAAAGATAAGTTTTTACTTTTAAAAGACATTCCAAAAGAGTAATTAGTTGATCCTTTTCAAATTTTTGACTTGGATTATATTTGGAATATATTTTTTTACCTATTCCTAAATACAAAGAAACATCTTTAATAAGATTATTTCTAGCCTTTTGCATATTCGTTTCTGTAAGCGGCAATTTACTTAAAAAGAATTCTTGTATCACAATGCCTTCCAATTCATATTTTAAAGTATCAAATTGAAGAACACTTTTTTTACTCGATGCGTGAATGATTTTTTGTTTGCTCAAAGTTAATCTAACTCCTCTTTTTATTAAGATATTCAGCCAAATCATTTGTTCAGGAAAAACCAATGGATACATAATTTTGTTAAAATACTTCGAGTTACAAATAAAAGAACCGGTGTCAAAACCACGAGTGTGAAATGTCAATGGGGTAGAAACTAAGTGATGGTCATCTGCAACATATAAATCAGTGTAATTTTTTATTAGGAATGCAGTTTTGAGCAGTGTAATACTACAAAAAGTATTATCAGTTAAATTTCTTTTTTGCAATCGTAACTTTATATTATGTTTTTTACTTAAATACAGTAAATAAAACCGGATCCATTGTATCCGGGAAAAATCTGGACAACCAATTATTTTTAAACCAACTAAGTCACGCAGATGATATTTACTCAAACTAAATTTTTCTGTAACCAACATATCGTCATCTAGAAAAAGAACGTGCTTCTTATGCGGATAATAATAGAGAAGTAGAAATATTTGAACGTTTCGATTGTCCGGACAGTTATAATTTTCAGCACCGATCTTAAACGACTGAAGCAGTGTAAAATCACTGCTTGAATTTAGGGACTGAGTAAATGCTGTCTTTACCGTTTCCCAATCGAATTTATTCACTATTTTTATAGTCAAAGTTGGATATTTATTAAGAATTTGCTGATTGGACAAGATATATTGTTTATCAGAAGAGCTGTCTAGAATAAAAATCTGCATTTGATTAAGAACAGGGTGTCGGAAAATAGAATCTAAAAGTCTATCTAATTTAGAACTATCATTTTTTGTAATGATTGATATCAGCAACTTCTCTTTTAAATCAAACATACTTTTTTTCTATTTCTGGTCTAGATTTATAATAACTCATCTAGATTATTTCGCGGTTTTTAAACTTCTTACAAGGAATGAATTTTATACTTCAATATTATTCTACGCATTGCAGAAACCATCTGTCATTTAATACGACAGGAATTTAAAATACAGTTATTGTCTTTATGAAATATTTCTCCAATAATAGACATATGACAGATGATGAAGTAGGATTGGAATCAAAAGTAACTTTTTATCCTTTACGACTTAGCACAGAATCCGACCGTATTCATAAATATACCATCGTCCGCTGGAACACTGATGAAACAATCTCGGCAACCGAAGAAACTTTACAGATTATTCGCTTACTTGCTCAAGGGGAATCAATCGCGCAAACGGCACATGTGTTATGTCTTGAACCAGACAGTGTTTTAAGTACTGTCAAATTCTTCAAAGAAATAGGCTTCATCAAAACGATTGACCAGCATCTCGAACCTGATACTTTCGAACATATTCATCCATGGTTTATCCGTATTAAAAGAAAGTGGTTTACCTGGCTGCTTGCAAAACAACTGCTCATTTTATCTTTCCTATTCATTATAGTCGGCCTCTACTTGGGGATGACGACTCCCCATTTACTTCCCAATTATCGAGATTATTTTTGGCATCAAGACATATTTATTCTATTTACAGTCAATTTTTGTATTGGATTTGCGATTTTATTTACCCATGAATTCGCACATTTATTCACGACTAAAGCAGTCGGAGGCGAAGCGCGAATTCGGTTCGAAAACCGATTTATTTTTCCGATTGTTGAAACCACGCAGTATCATCTGGCTGTTGTACCAAAAACGCTGCGCTATTTTGTGTATCTATCGGGTATGTATTTAGAAGCATTTCTTGCCTCATTCTGCTTTTGGATTCTTTGGATTTCACAGATTTATTCTATAGACCTAGGCGTACTAAATTCTTTGTTCAAAATGGTGATCCTCACGACTCTTTATGGCATCCTTTGGCAATTTAGCGCTTACCTTGAAACTGATGTTTACAATTTTTTAGAAGATTATTTAAATCAAGACAACTTATATATAGACACAAAACGCCTCATTTATCTTCGGTTTCTTAAAATACAGGAAAAATATCCTCTCTGGAATTTTTTATTTAAACCTGTTATTGCCATATTCAAGAAATTTATGTTCAATAAGGATGTTACTGAAAAAGCGAATGATTTGAGAACTTTTATTCATCGCAAACTCCGGCATTTGAAAATATATAGTGTATTTTTTTTGATAGGAATAGCTATCTCACTGTTGATTTTTATGAGTATATCATTACCCAAAGATATTGAATATCTACTTCGAAGTATTGCTGAACTGAGAATCGGCTTTCATCAAGGATCATTATTTCAGATATTCAAATCCGTCATCGTTTTTATTGTGGTTATTCAATCATATCTGATATTACTATATAGCATGATTCGTAAATGGCGCAGACATGAATCTGTATTCTAGTATGCAAATTAATCTAACAGATATAACATCAATTCAGGAACTATTGAATCAATTATTTTTGATCGTAGCGATATTCATCTTCTTATGTTTATTTTCCTATACACTAGCATGCTACATAACTGATTCTCCGCAGAGAGAGGTTAAACGATTGTCAGCATTGTTTAAATTGAAAAATAAACCGGAAAAAAAGTCATAATGCAAAAATAATGAATAGAGTTATTGACATTCTTTAAATTTATTCTGTAATATAAAATTACAGACTTAAATTAAGTTATGAACTTCATGCCAATCAGAAATATCCTCTATATAAGACCTATACTATCTGTCTTCGTTCTCTTAAACAAAAACTCAGCTAAGCATCATTATTATTTGAATCAATACCCCTCATAGAGAGGAGGTGAGTAATCTATGGCAAAAAAAGCCAGTAAACCTCGAAGAAAAGCCCGACGCAGCAGCAGTCGTATCTTTTAATTTATTGAATTAAATAGATAATCAAAACAACAAACTGTACTAAGTTATATGGGCAGTTTGTTGTTTTTTTTAAATCTAAATAAACACAAATCAGATTATTTGATAAATGAATCTAAATTCATTTGCTGAAGATTACTTAATAAGCGTCGCCAAATCAGATTATTTTCTTTAATCTCATTTATTTTTTTAGTAAAGTCTGAAATATTAGATTTTTCTACAAAATTTATTAATTTCGTTAGCACTTCAATTAAAACTTCTAACTGTTGCATTTCTTTAGCTTCGGTAGTTATTTTTCTGAGTTTGTACGCTAAGAGCAGCAAATCCTGATTGATCTTATTTTTCCAAAAAAATGCTTTTTGGGCAGCACCGTTTTTTATTGAAGACTCAATGTATTTACTCTTTGTAATTAGATTTAATAAATGTCCCTCCTCTTCAAATAATATTTTTTGGGCATCACTTATATGTTTTCTTTCTGCGGCATGAATGATAGGTTTCGAGAAAAAATATTGTCGAATACGGCTTCTTCTTACGAAATTCAGCCACAGAAAATCTTCACCATAGTAAGGGGGAAACATAGATTTAAGCAGCAATTTGGAAGATGTGAAAAAACTTCCGGTGTTGAATTCTCGAACCGGTATCGGATACGTAATTAAAAATCTCATAATATTTGAAGAATTAGCGTATAAATCTGTATAAGTATGAATTAAGTATTGGATATGCGACAAAGACAAACTTTGAATTAAGACTTTAACGTAAAATGCACGCTTGTCTTTAATAGACATACCGTATTTTTTTTTAAGATAGAGTAAATACAAGCGTATCCATTCAAATCGGGACAAATCAGGCGAACCAGTAACCTTAACACCAATAAGATGAGCATCTTTTGGATTCCGCAATATAAAATTTTGGGGAAATATAATGTCGTTATCGAGACAAAAAACATAATTATATTTGCTAAAATACAGCTTAACAACAATTGAAGTTATGTTCCTTGCGTTAAATGTGTTGAACCTCGGTATTCCAAGTGTAAGTCGCTGCATTAATAATTTTGAAGCAAAATCTAAACTAGAATTATCGAGTACTATTGATCTCTTAATTTTATCCCAATCGTATCGATTTACGATGACTGGAGAAAGATCAAATTTTTTTACCATTAAATTATTTTCTTGTATCAAATGCGGATCCCGTGAATCGTCAACTATTAGTATCGGACATTGACGAAGTTCAGGGTGTTGGTATATAGAATTAAGTAGTCGATGAAGAAAATGCGGGTTATTTTTTGTCAATATCGCTAGAAGAACTTTTTTCTGCTGGCATACAGTTTTAATTTGAATCATTATATTGATAATGTTCTTAACAGCACATAGCGCTTACTTAAGTACTTGGTAACTTAAATATTTGCTATCATATTTTTCCAAACAATAGCAATTCTAAACTTATTTTTCTCTAAAGAATAATTGCTTTTAATATATTCCGCTGCTAATTTTCCCTGATCATGTATAATCGATGGATAATTAACGTCTTGTTTTAACACATATTCCACTTTTTTCACAAAACCCTGAATATCGTTTTCATTAACAGTAAAGGCAAACTTACGGTGTAAATATTCTTTTCCAACAGCAGCTTTGTACCCGATTACGATACACCCGCAAGCCATAGCTTCAAGTACGGGAATATTTAAACCTTCCTGAAAAGTTACATTCAAAAAAAATTTTGACTCGCGCAATGATTTTGCCATTTCTGTTTCTGTAATATTTTTAATTACTTTAAATTCATAACGATCAATATCGTTTAATTCTCTGCGCATATGTAATAAGTGGAAAATTTCCTCTGCGTTATCTATATTTTTTCTTTCAAGAAATACAATCTGATTCTTTTTCGTGTTCTGCGGATAAAATACTTGAGGGTTAATTCCCAGTGGCATCCTATATAAAGGAATAGGTAAATTTAGCATTTTTATATAGTTATAACTATCGTGAGAAATAGTTATCATGGACTTAACAGATTGATGAAAGTAGGGATTGTTTTCTTTTACATGCAGACCCCAATCTAAAAATGTTAAATAAGGAGAGTGATGGAATATTATCACACTGCACTTCACATCCGGAATAACAAGATCAACCGATTCTAATACAAGTATATCGTCTGGTTTTAATAATTCAAAAGGCCGGAGGGAATTTCTCGGATAGGCAATCTTAGTTTTGTTTTGGAACCAGGAATAACGAAAATTTTTCTTGGGGTGTAAAACGTAAGCAGAAAAATTGAACTCGTTTAAAACATCAACCATTTGGTACGTGGCTTTCCACGCACCTGTAGGTTCGGAAAAAATTGGACAATAGAAATAAATATTCATCTTTTTGATTAATAAATAGACTTATTTAACCTGAATTAATGTAATTATCATCAAACATCAGGCAATTTATTCGAACTTGAGATTTTTTGAAGAACGAAAATAATACTTTTCCGCAGTCTTAGGAATTTCTTTTTTAAACAAAACCGGGACTTGAGATTTATATAGTTTAATTGCCTGATTTTTTTGCAGCCAATTTTTGCTTAAATTAAAAACGTTTATATAACCTGCGTGTTCTTTTCTAAATTTATCTATATCAGCAGTTGCCACATTATACGGAAAATCTTCCCAGAGTATGACCTCTGGATTAATTTTCAACACTGCGTCTCGAACCAGAATATGATCTGCGTGTCCGCCAACACCTACTGGAGCTAAATACAGAGTGGGTTGAATTTGGCGATTGGCAATCGCAGTAAATTCTTCTCCTACAATGCGTTTAAGGCGTTTATCGTGAATGGAAATTCTACCGGAAAATTGGACGCGGGCATCTTTGTATACATGCTGTCTTTTAATATTTCGCAGGCGAAATTGGCTGCTGTTTGCGATATTCGGCTCTACGACTCTCCATGCAGCGTCAATAAATTTGAGATGAAGATACTTAGCACCCAGATAGGTTAAGGCATTGATATCTTCAGTTTTTCTATCTGAAAATAACTTGCCGGCATCCAAATACCCGCATTCGTCAAGAAATTCTTCAGCTTGAGTAGAATTAGGAGGTTGGGTAGATCGGGTGAATATAGATACGACCAACACTTCTTTGCTATGTGATGTTAATTCATATATTAATGAACCGCATGACAAGACTGCATCATCAAGATGCGGCGAAAAAAACACAAAATTCTGAAATTTTTCTAAAAACGGATTTAACACCAATCAAATCATCTCCTTCCTACTTGCAAACATTTAACCAACTTGGCATAATTACGTTTATGTCAGACAGCAAATTGGAACCGATTCAGGAAGCAGAAATTATTAATGATCCTTCCCAATCTAGCGCAAATACTCAATCTGCACAAGCATTTGATATCCATGCGTACAATGCTACACTTGAAATTGTCCGCAGACGAATCTCGATTTTAGATAAAGCAAAAGTTGAACTTAAAAAACTTAACGAGATGCTTGATGATATTTTTGTAAATGATGCGGACTATAATAAAGCTGATGAGGCAGTGAAAGAGGTTGCTAAAAAGAAAAAAGATATCCAAGCCCAATTATCCAAACAGCCAGCAGCCGTACAAGCAAATGGCAAAATTAAAGATTTAAAAGCCCAAATAAAAGAAAACACCGAATCTTTATCCCTGGAACTTATGGAATACTACAGAACTTCAGGTGTCACCGAAATCGAAGACGCCGACGGCAACGTTCAGGAATTTAAAATTGTCGTGAAGCTCAAACCTAAGAAAAAATCTGATTTTTAATATTCACTGATCTTCATCTGGTATAATAAAACCACATAGTCACCACATAGTCACTCATTATGCAGGTTCCCCAATTAACTGAAATAACAACTAGAGACAATATAATTCATCAGGGTATTTATTATAAACCTTCACAAGCTTCAAAGAGAGCATTGTTATGGATACATGGACTCACCAGTACATATTATAACAACCAAAAATTGCAAAATCAGATAATACAAATATGTGAACAAAAGGCATGGGGATTTGCGGCGTTTAATAATCGCGGTCATGATATCGTCACTGGAATAAAAAAAATTGATCCTCAAACACCCACAGGTTTCAGTCGACTTAATGGTGGATCCGGATACGAAAATTTTGCTGATTGTATCTTTGATATTGAAGCCAGTATAAATTTTTTAGCTTCCCAAGGATATACCCAAATGGTTTTAATTGGGTACTCAACTGGAGCGAACAAAGCATGTTTTTACGGCGGATCTCAAAAACACCCAAACCTAATTGGAGTCATCCTCGTCTCTCCTACCAGTGACCGCTTATTTCCAAGCCTTAATCGTGACCTGCTTAAAAAAGATCTAATGAAAATAGAAAAACTAATTTATCAAGGAAAAGGTGATGAGTTAGTGCTAACTAATGGCTACTTCCCTATGACACCAAAACGATTTGTGAGTTTATACTCGCCTCACAGTCTGGAAGACGTATTTGATTATGGCGACGAAACGGCAAAACTGACCTATTTTTCCCGGATTAATAAGCCTCTTTTGGTTTTATTAGGAGATGTAGATGAATCACTAGACCGACCCGCACAAGAGGTAATTTCGGTATTTAATAAATTTCAAAAGTCAGTAAATTACACTTCAAAAATTATTTCCAACGGTTCTCATAGCTACGAAGACAAAGAAGCAGAAGTAACGAAAATAATTATTGACTGGATAACACAACTCTAATTTTCCCTCAACTACTTGATTTGTTAAACATTTGAAAAACGCTGATAAATTTGGCCACAATAAACATATAAAACATACTCAAAATGTAGTCCAGGAACGTTACAGGAGAGGCTTGAACGTGATTCAGTCGGATGAAAACAAAATTCAGATCATGCCCCCGCTTACAACGCCAAAAGAAATATTGGAAAAAGGTTTACAGATTTTGGTTGAATCTATTGTAAAAGTTTCAAGAAAAAGTAAGTGATCTTACTTTTTCTTCTTTTTTGCTGAAGTTTTGGGTTTGTTCTCTAATTTAACTTCTGTACCTTCAGAATTAGGTTCGTCATCAGGTAACGTCAAAATCCCATAGAGAAGTATAGCAACTGCGATGGGAATTCCGATCAGTAAAAATACTGGCATAAATCAAAAATTACGTATTACGTAATGAAATAAGTATACTAAATTATTATTCAGACTTCAACTACGACCGGCACCACAAGCGGCCGTCTACCAGTTTCTTTAAACAAGAATTTACCGACTTGCTCTTCAATGGTTCGTCTGATAAAGTGCCAGTCACTTATTCCTGCTTTATGCGGTTTCAGCGACTGCACAACAACCCGCTTTACTTGATCAACTAATTTACCTGATTCTTTCATATATACAAATCCCCGGGAAATAATATCTGGTGTTGAGGTGATACGACCAGTTGATTCTTCAACCGGCACCACAATCACCATAATTCCCTCTTTAGCCAAAGTCTTTCGATCCCGTAAAACTATCTCACCGACGTCTCCTACACCCAATCCGTCTACCATAATTTGGTCCGTTTCAATACGTTCCACAAGTCGCGGGTGTGAAGTTTGCGAAAACTCCATAATCTGCCCCTCTTCCGGAATCAAAATCTGATCCTTGCTATATCCCATACTCATCGCCAGTTTTTTATAGGCGATCATATGTCTATATGTTCCACCAATGGGTAAAATATATTTGGGTTTAGTAAGAGAAAGCATGAGACGTAAATCCTGTTGACTTCCGTGACCCGACACATGTAAGCCTTCTAAAACTTCAGAATAGGAGACCCGGGCACCTGCCTGTGTAAGCGTATCAACGAGGGCATGTACCGCATTTTCATTTCCGGGAATTGGATCGGCCGACAAAACTACCACATCGCCTTCACGGATCTTGACATATTTATGTTCTCCGCGAGCTATGCGAAATAAACCTGAATCCGCTTGTCCTTGACTGCCAGCGACTATCAAAAATAATTGATTGTCCTGATATCGCAATAACTGTTTGTCATGAATCAGCATTTCATCGGGAAAATTCAAATACTTCAATTTCCTGGCAACTTCAGTATTTTGTTCCATACTTCTTCCTAAGAAAGCAATTTTGCGGTGATGTCTGAGTCCTACGTTGATTGCCTGTTGAATCCGGGAAATATTTGATGATTGGGTAGTGAATAAAAATTTACCGCCGCAATTACGCAATTCTTCTTCTAGAGTATTTTCGATTACCCGCTCTGATAAAGTGTAACCGCTCCTTTCACTTCCCAAACTGTCAGACAGCGTACACAATACTCCCGCTTCTCCAGCTGCTGCAATTTTTCCAAGTTCAGACGGAAAACCATCAATTGGAGTTAAATCAAATTTAAAGTCGCTCCCATGATAGAACACACCAATGGGAGTTTTAATAATAAAGTTGGCTGCATCTGGAATGGAATGTGTGACGTGAGCGGATTTAATTGAAAATTTTCCTAAACTGATTGTATCAGATGTGGTAATTTCGCGAATTTGACTATTTACGCCAAATTCTTTCAACTTTAATTGCGCAAATGCAGCCGTTAATTTAGTCCCGTAAATTGGAAAATGCGGCAGTCTTGGCAACACATATGGCAAAGCTCCAATATGATCATCATGACCATGCGTCAAAATAAGTCCGCGAATTTTTTCTTTTTTATTTAACAAGTACGTCACATCCGGAATTACTAAATCCACCCCATACATCGCTTCATCCGGAAAACCGATACCGCAATCAACTATCAGAATATCAACAATTTGTCCATCAATACAGTACTCATATACATACATGTTTTTGGTGACATTGCCAATGCCCCCTAAAGGAAACAAACGTACTGTTTCTTTGTCATTACCGTGTTTTAAAAATATTTTTTGTGCCATATAAAAAGATGCGAAGATATACAGATATTGAGATACTGTGAGTCTTGTAGATTTTTCTTAATATCTTAGTATCTTCATATCTTCTCTAATATTACTCTTTTTAACTTGACAAAGTCATCATAGAGGGCATTTAGTGCACCGGTTCCGCGAAGCCCATAAGCCGGATGATACACCGGAAAGACAAACCACTTGTTTTGCTCAAAAATTCTTCCATGCGTTTCTGTAATTGTCATCTGCGGTAAAAAATATTCTAACGCAAATCTGCCTAAGGGAATAATTATTTTTGGTTGAATTATCGCAAGTTGTTCGTCTAACCAATGTTTGCACGATCTTAATTCATCAGACTTGGGAGGGCGATTTTTTGGCGGCTGGTGCTTGATCACGCTCGTAATAAACACCGCTTCGCGTTTTAAATCAATTGATTCAATCAGCGCCGTCAATAGTTTACCCGCTCTACCCACAAACGGCCGTCCAGACTCATCTTCATTTCTTCCTGGCGCTTCACCAATAAACATAAGGCGCGCATCCACGTCACCTTCTCCCGGTACGGCATGAATAGCAGTTTCATAAAGAGGACAATCTTTACATTGATTAATAGCTATATGTAATAATTGAAGTTTTTGTTGCTTGGTCATGTAGTGAAAATTACCAATTCGGAAGGAAGTCTTTGACATTATCCAGAGTAATATGAAAACTGGTGCCTTTACCCTCAACAATCATCCGGGCGACTTTGCGGCAGACTCCATTTATTGTTCGTTCCAATGATCGAATCCCTGAATCAAATCCAAGCGGCCGCACCACTTTCGGCCAAATCGCTTCGTCGATAACCAATTGTTCCGGTAATATTCCGGATTCATGTATGAGTCGGGGAAAAACATAATCACGCCCGATTTTAATTTTTTCAGTATCTGTATATGAGGGCATTTGAATTGGTTCCAACCTATCAAGTACGGCTGTGGCAATATTAGTGGTATTATTTCCAGTTGCGACAAATAAAACTTCAGATAAATCAAACGGGAAATCAATATAATGATCCGTAAATGCACTATTCTGTTCCGGATCAAGCAGTTCGACAAGCACTCCCATAATGTCACCTCTGGCATGTTCAGCAACCCGATCCACCTCGTCAAGTAAAATCACCGGATTTTTGCTCCCCGTGAATTTGAGCGCCTTCATAATCAGTCCCACCTCCGCGTCAGGTCGAACCCGCGATTGACCTCGAAGTTCTAAAGCATCTGACATACCTCCAAACGGGATCCGCGCAAATTTCCTGCCCATAGCTTCAGCAATTGAATACGCCAATGTGGTTTTACCGGTACCAACCAGTCCAACCAAACACAATATTGGGGCCCGCATCAGTTTATTGTTTTTAAATTCGATATCTACCCCTTTGTCAGTTTGTAGTTTTAACACTGATAAGTATTCGAGTATCCGATCTTTGACTGGTTCTAGTCCAAAATGATTTTTATGTAAAATTTCCGATGCATGAACTAAATCAATCTGATCATGGGTTCGTGTATTCCATGGCAGATAGGTCACCCACTCGGAGTATTTGGCAATTTGTTCAAAGTAGGGAAGAGCCTCCAAAGATCCACCGGCTAATCGCTCGGCTTCATCAAGCATTGATGTCACTTTAGATTCAAGTTCGGGAGGCATAGAAGATTCACGAACTTTCATCCGTAAACCGGCCAATATTTCAAATAATTTTGTCACGGAATTAGTATAACTGAGTAAATCGGGGAAAACAATTAATCACTCTTAATATCTTCTTTATGTTGTTCAACAAAATGCATTAATAATGCTGAAATATTATCCTCGTATTTATAAAATTGCTGATCTAAACTATTTAACAAATCATTTTGCTTATCGCTTAAATTATTAACTAATTTTTGACGTGATACCGCATCTTTGGGAGGCTCAGAATTAGGAAAAACCGTTAATGCCTGTTTAACTAAATCTGAGGTATTATCAGCTTCGATTTTCTCAAGTGCAGTAATTGTTTCATACCAGTAATCAGCCGAAGAATTAAAGAACCATTGATTAAAACCACCGTTATTAATTTCTTTTTCCAACTCTTCCACACAAAAAATTACTTTTTCTGTATCTGATAAGTTGGTAACTCCTTTATTCTGAACAAAGTTAAATACGTAGTCATGAAGCGCTATGATTTTTTTGGTTGAATCAGGAATTGAAAGAATTTGATTGGTTCGTATATCTCTATTTATTTGATATTTCATTTTGAGAGCTTTTTTTTGCCGAGAAATATAAATTAAGAATATAACTACGACTGCAACTATTAAGAATTGTAAAAAATCTCGCATAACAAAACCCTATGATTTGACCGTTCTTTCCAGATAATGAAAATAACGATAAAATGATAAAAAGCCAACACTCAAAACAAAAAAGTAAGAAATTTTTTCAAAGTTTTGCCTACTAAAAAAAGCAAGTTTCATTCTATTGAAGTATGTAAATTTCCAATTAATTTCGTCGTCTAAATCCACCACGGCGATCGCCACCAAAAGATCTTTGTGGAGGTCGACGTTCAATCGGTTTATCTGCGTCTGCCCCAAACAACATCGACAGGTTGATCCGGCGCATTTCATCTATTTCGATCACGCGCACCTTAACTTTATCACCAATCTTAACTACTTCATTCGGGTCACTCACAAATCCAATTGCCATTTTTGATACGTGGACAAGACCTTCTTTTCCGGGAAGAATTTCCACAAAGGCCCCAAACGGCATAATTCGCTTGACTTCTCCAGAATATTCCTCACCCACTTTTACTTCTCTGATTAAGCCTTCAATATAGGTTTTGGCTTTTTGGACACTTTCTTCATTCGTCCCTATAATACTCACTTGTCCATCATCATCGACATCAATGGTTGCACCCGTATCTGCCATAATTCCCCGAATTACTCTACCTCCCGGACCGATAATTTCACCTATTTTATCTTGAGGAATTTTGACAATGACTACTTTTGGAGCATATTGTGAGAGTTTGGTTCGATGAACAGGCATGACCGCCAACATTTTTTCTAAGATAAAGAGACGGGCTTTTTTGGCTCGTTCCAACACTTCGACCATCATCTCATCTGTTAAACCAGCGATTTTGACATCAAGCTGAATCGCAGTTACTCCTTCTTTAGACCCTGCGACTTTGAAATCCATATCTCCGGAAAAATCTTCAAGCCCTAAGATATCGGTCAAAATTTTATACTTGACTTGCCCTGATCCGTCAGCTGACGGAGAATGGTCACCCAACGTCATCAGTCCCATCGCAATACCGGCAACCGGACTTTTGATCGGTACTCCTGCATCCATTAAGGCTAATGTTGAACCACAGGTTGAAGCCATAGAAGTAGAGCCATTTGAAGACATCACTTCGGATACCAAACGAATTGTGTAAGGAAATACATCTTCTGATGGAATAACACCTAATAACGCTCGCTCTGCCAGTGCTCCATGTCCAATTTCCCGCCGGCTGGGATAACCAACTCTTCCAGTTTCTCCTACAGAATATGGAGGGAAACTGTAGTGATGCATATAGCGTTTAGACTCTTCACCCATCGGGCTTTCAATCAATTGTTCCAGTGATGGAGCACCTAAAGTAGCGACGGTGAGAACTTGAGTTTGACCCCGTTGAAACACAGCGCTACCGTGAGTGCGCGGCAATACGCCGGCTTCAACTGAAATTTTACGAACTTCGTCTAAGCCCCGACCATCCGGACGCTTACCATCATTCACAATGTCCTCACGAATTCGTTGTTTTACTAAATAATCAAGCGCTTTCTCAATAGATTTTTTATCATATTCTTCTTCATATTTAGCAAAAATTTCTTCTGCTACTACAGTCAATTCCTCACCTTCGTTTTCTTTACTAATACGCTGTAAGAGCAAAGTTTCGATTTCCTTTTTATAATCTTTTTTAAGTTTTTTCAAAAGCTCGATATTGGAACTATTGTCAATAAATTTAGCTTTTTCTTGTCCCACTTCGGCAACTAATTCTTCGATTGTATGAACAATTTTTTCGGCTTCACTTTGTGCAGTTTTAAATGATTCCAGCACAATTGGTTCAGCTACTTCCCGAGCTCCGGCTTCAATCATGAGAATTTTATCTTTTGTTGCTGATACAACCACATCCATATCGCAAAAGCCTATTTCTGCCTGGGCGGGATTAACCAAAAAGTGTCCGGCATCGGTTTCTTTTGGAGATACATATCCGAGCCTGACAGCGCCAATAGGACCGTTCCAGGGGATTGGGGAAATCGCCAAAGCTGCAGATACTGCATTAATCGCGAGCACATCTGGTTCATTTTCTGCATCAACTGAAAGTATAGTTACGATAACCTGAACGTCATTTGAGTAGCCTTTTGGAAATAAAGGCCGAACGGATCGATCAATAAGTCTGCCTTTTAATATAGCATCATCAGATGGCCGGCCTTCACGTTTTACCCAACGACTGCCTTTAATTCGACCTCCGGCATAGAGTCGTTCAACATATTCAACTGAAAGTGGAAAATATCCTAAATCAACACGGGGTTTTGCAGCGACAATTGTTGCTAAAACCATCGTCTCACCATAAGAAACCAGAACTGCGCTGGTAGCTTGTTCGGCAAATCGTCCAATTTCAAATGTAAGACTTCTTCCACCGATATCAACGCTCTTTTTAACTCTCTTCATATATTCTTTCTAACCCATTCTATCAACTATTTAAAAGTACCGACGTATGGTAGTTTGGATGTTTTTGTAGGTTTAATATTAAAATAATTTCTTTTTGTTGAAGCTTTTTAATGCTACTTGGCTAAATCCAGTTTTTTGGCAATATCTTTAAATCTAACAGCTGCTTTTTTGGATAAATAATTAAGTAGACGCCTGCGTTTTGAAACCATACCCAATAGTCCCCGTCGGGAATGATTGTCTGAAGGGTTAGTTTTTAAGTGTCCAACCAATTTTTCAATGCGTTTACTAAG
Source organism: Candidatus Gottesmanbacteria bacterium (assembly GCA_023245415.1). Taxonomy (GTDB): domain Bacteria; phylum Patescibacteriota; class Microgenomatia; order UBA10105; family UBA10105; genus JAHFKJ01. The sequence continues at coordinate 27,189 of JAHFKJ010000019.1, forward strand.
TAGTGCAATCTGTACTTCCGGACTTCCGGTATCACCTTTTTTAATTGCAAATTCTTCAATAATAGAACGCTTTTCCTCACTTACTTGAGGCAAATCAGCAACGGGAGGATCCAATTTATCAGAAGTTTTCGGAAGTTTCGCAGTTTTTTTGAGTTTAGTTTTTGTGCGCATAAACAATAAAAAAT
>JAHFKJ010000048.1 GCA_023245415.1 Candidatus Gottesmanbacteria bacterium
TCACAAATTAGCAGTAATAAGATCAAAACGTACGTGTTGATTGCCGGATTTATCGGGTTTTTTGCGGCTCTAGCTTGGATTTTGGGTGAAGCAAATGGATACGGATCAGGATTTGTGGGACTCGCACTTATTTTTTCGAGTGTCACGAGTGTCGGCAGTTTCTTTTGGGGAGATCAACTTATTATCGCGATGTCAGGAGCCCGTGAAGCTGACCGTAAGCGCGATTTCGATTTTTATACAGTGACTGAAAATTTAGCGATTGCCGCCGGCATTCCTAAACCAAAACTGTACGTGATCGATGATACGGCAATGAATGCGTTTGCTACCGGAAGAGATCCAGAACATGCGATTGTGGTAGCTACTTCTGGGATTTTACAGCGACTTGATCGGCGCGAATTGGAAGGCGTGATCGCACATGAGTTATCTCACATTAAGAATTTTGACATCAGACTCATGTTAGTCGTGGGTGTATTGGTGGGAACAATCGCGTTTGTGACTGATTGGTTTTTACGTTCATTATGGTGGGGAGGCAGAAATCGCGATCGGGAAGAAAAAGGCGGTGGATTATTTTTGATCGTTGGGATTGTGCTCGCTATATTATCGCCAATTATTGCCACTATTATTCAGCTTGCAATTTCACGTCAGCGTGAATATTTAGCCGATGTTTCAGGGGCGTATTTAACCCGTTATCCGGAAGGCTTAGCCCGTGCCCTTGAGAAGCTGAGTCAGGATAAGGAAGTATTGGAAGCGGCGACCAATGCTACTGCACATCTTTATATTACAAATCCTTTTCACGGTAAAGATTTTGGCGCTTGGTTTTCCAGGCTTTTTGATACACACCCCCCGATTGAAGACAGAATCCAGAAACTGAGAAGCATGTAATTAGTTTGTAAAGTTGATTGAATAGCGAGATAATAAAGCCTCATGAGACACTATACGGCGATACTTTTGGGCAAACTCACTTTCATTATTACACAATTTTTACATCTTGGAGCAGGTGGGACGTGGCCGGGGGAAATAACTTTGACGATTGATCCACAAATACTAAAGAGATTTTCTTCTCAGTTTCGTAAAGGAATTATTATTGTAGCCGGAACCAATGGTAAAACTACGACTTCTTTAATGATTTCACATCTACTTCAGTCTCAAAACTATACGATCGTACATAATAATTCGGGAGCCAATCTATTAAATGGGATTGCCTCGGCTCTTGTTAAAGCCTGTGATTGGAAAGGTAAAATTCAAGCAGATTGGGGAGTTTTTGAAGTCGATGAAAACAGTTTGTCATCCGTAATATTTAATATCAAAATTCCAATTTTAAGTTCACAAGTTAAAGATAAAAAATTAATTATCGTTCTATTAAATCTCTTTCGAGATCAGCTAGATCGATATGGGGAAGTCGATGTGATTGCCGAGAAATGGAAAAATGTATTGCAAGCCATCAGTCATCAGTCGTCTGCCATGAGAGATAAAAGTGACATCACTTTAATATTAAATGCTGATGACCCGCAAGTTGCTTATTTAGGTCAAACTACTAATGCAAAAAATTATTATTTTGGAATTTCGGATCCGCAACACTTTTTACGTGTTAAAGAACATGCTACAGATTCGACATTTTGTCTTCATTGTGGTGCTCGTCTTGTTTACACCGGAATTTATTTTTCACATTTAGGTATATGGAATTGTGCGAAATGTGGATTAAAAAGACCTCTGCCCATGTTGACAGATTGGAATTCTCCGTTGCCTGGACTTTATAACAAATACAATACTCTTGCATCCGTGAGCGTGGCCCGCAACTTACACATCTCAGATGAACAGATAGGAAACACGTTAATTCAATTTAAACCAGCTTTTGGAAGGCAAGAGGAGTTTGATGTCAAAAATAAGAAAATAAAATTGTTTCTATCCAAAAACCCCTCTGGATTTAACGCTTCACTTCGGACTGTACTAGAGCTGAAATCATCAGTGATACTAATTATATTAAACGACCGAATTCCTGATGGTCGAGACGTTTCCTGGATTTGGGATGTCGACTTTGAAACTATACCAAATGAAGTAAAAGTGATTGTTTCAGGAGAACGGGTTTTTGATTTGGGAATACGACTGAAATATGCGTTTGATTTAAAAAACAGTGATGCGAGTCGTCTCATTATTGAGCCAAACTTAAACATTGCCCTTAAAAAGGGCTTAAGCCTGACAAAAGAAAATGAAACGTTGTATGTATTGCCAACTTACTCTGCTATGCTAGAGGTACGAAAAATTATCACGGGTAAAAAAATACTGTAGCAGTATATGAACTTTAAACTCACTATCGCCTGGCTCTATCCGGATTTAATGAGTACTTATGGTGATCGAGGAAATATTATTGTACTCAAAAAACGCAGTGAATGGAGGGGGATTGACGTTAAAATTAAAGAGGTGACGCTTGAATCATCAATCGGAAATTTTAAAAATGCAGATTTACTATTTATGGGTGGTGCTCAAGATCGACAACAAAAGATTGCCGGAGATGATTTTCTCAAGAATAAGGGACCAATAATGAAAAAAATGGTCGAATCTGGAATTCCTGCTCTTTTTGTGTGTGCAGCTTATCAAGCTGTGGGACACTACTATAAACCATATAAAGGTGAGCCGATTCCTGGACCTGGAATTTTTGACTTATATACCCAGCATCCGGGTGATCAAAAAAAAAGAACTATTGGTAATGCAATTGCTGAGTTGCTTGTGCCTATTGAATTTAAAGGCAAGCGAATTGTAGGTTTTGAGAATCATGGAGGTAGAACCCGACTTGGATCGAAAATACAACCATTAGCTTTAGTTTTAAAAGGTGGCGGAAATGATGGACATGACTGCTATGAGGGTGCTTTATTTAAAAATGCAATCGGATCTTATTTTCACGGACCATTTTTACCTAAAAATCCATTTATTGCGGATTGGCTGATCCAAAAAGCATTAACCAATAAATATGAAAAACCAATAAAATTTGAAGCATTAAATGATGAATTGGAGCTAAATGCGCGATCGTTTATTATGGAAAAATACGGTTAAAACTATTTAATTCCAATAAAGTCTATTTTAGGGAAAACTGCCCGTACACCTTGCCAGAATTTATCTGATAAATTAGCTGAAAACTTACTAAATGAACTGCGTTCAGTAGAACCGCAGAGTTTGTGTTCATATCGGCGAACAATATCCAAAACTTCAGCACCAATTTTATTAAATTCAAGCTTGTGAGTATCAGGATCAACTGCAAATTTATCGTGAATATCTTTAAATTTTGCAAATAAATCTTGGTGATTTTGAAGCATCTCCTGAAATAATTTTTGATATAGACGCATATTACTATAGTAACGAATTATACCAATTTTGTCACGCGGCTTTTCAAGTGAAAAAAATTCAGTATAATGACCTATATATGAGTTTTAAAAAAACATTTACCAAAGAAGATGTCAAACAAATCGCCGAACTGGCGCAAATTCCAGTGAACGATACCGAAATTACGACTTTGGCTTTCGAGTTCACCAAAACTCTCGATGCCGTTAATAAACTTAGTGAACTTTCAACTATTGATGTCGAGCCCACCCATCAAGTGACCGGTCTTTACAATATTTTTCGTGAAGATTCAATTGATAAATCGCGAATGTTTGTTCAGGAAGAAGCACTTTTGAATGCTAAAAATACACATAACGGCTATTTTGTAGTCAATCAAATTTTGGATGAATAATGCTATGCAGCTAAATAAACTGACATTAATTGACGCCATCAATTTATTATCTCAAAAAAAAATAAAAATTGAAGAAATTTACGGAGATATTGATGCAGAAATAAAAAAACATAATCAAGAACTAAACATTTTTTTGAACGTTAATAACAACGCTCAAAAAGAAGCTGAAATGCAAGCAGAAAAACTCCTCAAAGGATTACCTATCGCCGTTAAAGACAACTTTTTAACAAAAAATCTTGCGACAACCGCGGCCAGTAAATTATTGGTTGATTTTAAACCTCCATATGAATCTACCGTTACTCAAAAGCTGAAATTTTCCGGAGCTGTAGTTAACGGTAAAACCAATATGGACGCATGGGCACATGGGAGTAGTACCGAAACCTCGGATTTCGGTGCAACTAAAAATCCACGAAATTCTCATTTTTTACCTGGAGGTTCCTCAGGTGGTAGTGCGGCAGCGGTAGCGGCTGATATGTGTATTGCGGCAATTGGTTCTGAAACTGCTGGATCAATCAGACAGCCTGCAGCTTGGTGCGGAGTAGTTGGATTGAAGCCAACTTATGGACGAGTAAGTCGTGCCGGTGTTATTGCCATGGGTTCCTCACTTGATTCTCCGGGGCCAATGGGAAAGTCAGTAGCCGATACTGCATTTTTGTTAAATTTAATTGCCGGCAAAGATCAATATGATGGGACTACTTCATCTAACATTGTGCCGGATTTTACTAAAAATTTGCAGCAGGGAGTGAAAGGTCTCAGAGTAGGAATTTGCTATATTGATCACCACGGGCTAAAAAATGCACAAGTAGCGAATGCTGTAAAAAAGGCTAGTCAGATTTTTTCAACTCGAGGCGCTGAGGTAGAAGAAGTATCTCTTTCAGATTCTTTACAAAAAAACAAGATTTTAAATCCAGATTACGCGATTGGTCTTTATACTGTGTTACAGCGGAGTGAAGTAAGCAGTAATTTAGCCCGGTATGATGGAATTCGCTATGGTAATCCCCGATCATTTTTTGGTGTAGAAGCAAAACGGCGTATTATGCTAGGCACATTTACTTTGTCAGCTGGTTATGCAGACAAATTCTATATGAAAGCATTACAAGTGCGAACACTTTATATCAAAAATTATTCGCAATTATTTCAATAATATGATGTCCTCATCTCACCAACTTCACCAGAATTTGCATTGCCCCTTGGATCTACTCAAGGTAATCCGATGTTTGGAGAACTTGAAGATATGTTGCTGGAACCAAGTTCAGTTTCTGGTCTTCCTGGTATAAGCGTGCCAATGTACAAAGATCCTAAAACTAATTTGTATTTAGGTTTGAATATAGTCGCGAATCAATGGCAAGAAGAAAAAGTCTTGCGCGCGGCATATACATTTGAACAAAATACAAAATGGAATCCGTGGTTAAATTACTAAATTTAAATTAAGAGTAATTAATTATGAGAGATTATACACCAATAGTCGGTTTGGAAATTCATGTAGAGCTGAAAACAAAAAGTAAAATGTTTTGCGGTTGCAAGAATGATCCGTTCCACGCACCAAAGCCAAATATTTATACCTGCCCGGTGTGTTTAGGGCTTCCCGGAGCATTACCGGTTCCCAATCGCAAGGCAGTAGAGTGGACGATCATGTTGGGACTTGCGTTGGGATGCGAGATCCAGTTGGATTCGAAATTTGACCGTAAAAATTATTTTTATCCGGATTTGCCGAAAGGGTATCAAATCAGTCAGTATGATGAACCTCTGGCACGAAATGGTGCTCTTGTCATTTCAATCCGCCAACCGGCAGAAGGATATCCAGGTGGAGAAGCTGCCAAAAAAGAATTACGCTCCGTTAGATCTCTCGCTAACGCTCGAGATGACAATGTAGGGGATAAAAAAGTCATTCGTATTCAACGCGTACATTTGGAAGAAGACACGGGAAAGTTACTACATACGATGATAAACGGTAAAAAAGTGACCTTGATTGATTTTAATCGCAGCGGAGTGCCATTGGTTGAAATAGTTACTGAGCCAGATGTTCGTTCCTCAGATGAAGCCAAGCATTTCCTAAAAAAACTTCATCAAATCATTCGCTATCTAGATATATCTGCCGCAGATATGGAGAAGGGGAGTATGCGGCTCGAACCGAATATTTCAGTTGCAAAAGTGATTAGTAAAAAGGATTTGCCGCCGTATAAAGTAGAGGTGAAGAATATCAACTCATTTAATTTTGTGAAAAAGGCGATTGATTATGAAGTAGACCGGCAGATTCAAATTTTGGACAGGGGAGAGATTCCGGCCCAGGAAACCAGAGGTTGGGATGAGAAAAAAGGTATCACACTCCCCCAGCGGAGTAAAGAACAGGCACATGACTATCGTTATTTTCCGGAGCCGGATATTCCGCCGATGCGGTTTACTCAGTTACAAATTACAAATTACAAATTGAGAATTCCAGAACTGCCGGATGCCAAGTTCAACCGGTTTTTAGCTGATTACCATTTAACCGCGGATCAAGCAGAACGATTGACCGAAAGCCGGGATATGGCTGAGTATTTTGAAGATTGTTCACAGTTAGCAGTTCGTAGTTCGCAGTATAAAGAAATTACAGCGAAAGTTATCGCGAATTGGCTGATTAACAAACGAATTGATATCCAAGAATTCACACCGGAAGAATTGTTGAAACAAATTCAAGCCACCAAAACAGTCGTCCAAATCGAC
>JAHFKJ010000049.1 GCA_023245415.1 Candidatus Gottesmanbacteria bacterium
ATCTTATCTGGTACAATACCAAAAGACCGCATCATGCACTCAAACTCAAAACACCAATTGAGGTGTACAACCAATTAACCACTTTTCCCAAATGTAGGTGACCTATACATGAACTTGACAACATACGACATATACATTACCATAAACTTATGATTCGAACTCAAATATATTTACGGGATGAACAGCATTTGGTCTTACTTCAAATAGCCAAATCGCAAAACACTTCCTTGTCGGATCTCATCCGTCAGGGAGCTGCGATAATTATCCAAAAAAAAATCGGTAATTCTTCACCTCAGGTACAAGCATTAACTTATTTGAAAAATTATTCCAAAAGAAAATTGCCAAAATTATCTAAAAGCTCAGTGGAACTCGTACGCCAGGAGCGGGATTAAAAAATGAATATAGTTATTGACTCTTCAATATTAGTCTCAAGTTTTGGTCTGGACAAATTTACACCTCAAGCCAACATATTCATTGAAAAGCTGATCAAAAACACCGATTACATTATAATTATCCCTACCCTGGTAATCGCGGAAACAATTACTGTTGTTTCCCGGATCGTACCTAAACCTGATTTATTGGAGATACAGCGATATTTAAATCTATTTCAAACAGTTGGACTGGATACAAATTTCATTGATGAGATGACTGATTTTTTCTCAAGCAATAGTTCACTTCTTAAAACATCAGATCTGGTTATTGCTCTTACCGCAAAGCTGCACTCAGCTACTCTCATCACCTGGGACGCACAACTTCTGTCTCAGAATATTTGCCGAGTTACTTCTCCGGAAAATTTTTTATGTCAGAAGTAGAATTTCATCCAAAGCTGATACACACTACATTACTGGAAAGGCAAAAAGCGGAGTTCTTCGCTTATTTCGGGACACTAAAAGACGCAGGTAAAGATGGCGCCAATCTGGCACCCATATATAATCATCTCGATCGTATATTTAATGTCACATTAAGATACGCTTTTTTGATCCGCGAATATGGGTTGGAATGGGGTGACCTGGTGGGTACGGCTGGACTAGCTTGTATAAAACATGTCGTGGAAATAAGCGATGTCAATCCTTCAGCCAAGATCAGGTATATTGTCGGAAATTCAATGCGGGATCTGGTGATTGAGATGAGTACTGCACAGCCTCCTAAATTTAAAAAGATGGTTTTTGACTATTTTCAATTACAGAGAGAATATCGGCGATTCCAAAAATTTCGGCAAATTCAAAGTAAGAATCCTGAGAAAATCCCAAGTTTTAGGATGGCGCGTAATGAGGAATTAAAATCATTTAGTACATGGTTGGGGACTCAAGCGCGGGATATTTTTGAAAATCGAAGCGAAGCTGTGATTTTTGATGATCAACTTGAAAAATTGCTCGGAAACTCAAGTGTCAGGGCTGAATATATCAAAAATTATTTCAATAAACCTAAAGACAAGAATTACGGAATGAATTCAGTCAAAAGGCTTGATCTCGTGAGTCGTTTTGCCCACAGGCCTTTAGACATAAAGTTTTTAACTGAAGTTTTTGATTCCGGGACAAGATCTTATGAAAATTTGCGCACAGCTGATACAGAATTGATGGATATACCAAATTCGGATTTTGAATCAGCCCGGTCGCTGTCTCTGACACCAGAAATTCGTGAGTCGTTACAGGAATTAATTACTACTTCAATTAAACCGCAACAGGAATTAATATTGGATTTACGTTTTGGACTGGGCGGACGAAATTTAAATCCGGAGGATATTATGAGTAAAATCAAAAATATTAAAATTGCCAAAAATGAATCAGGAAGTAATCAAGTCATAATGCTGTCCGAAACTACAGATTGGATAGATGAATTACCTAAAATAGAAGAGAGTTTGCTGCGGGAATTGCAAGACTATAAAGACAAGAAGCAAAATTCAAAGGAACTGTCCAAACTGAATGAATTGCGTAAACTGTCAGAAGTGGAAAAGGTAATTTTACGCTTAGGCAAAGGCTTGCGGGGTTTCGAATTTACGCTGGATGAAATTGGGAGTTTATTGCATCTTTCAAAGGAGTTTGTCCGTCAGCAAGAAGGAAAAGCATTGCGGAATTTACAGCACAATAGAAATCCAGCTAATACCCATAAATAATAACCGGTGGAAATTTTTGAGGATCACTATCTCAAATTCACCGTGTATAAATTGGGGAGGCGGGCAACGCCCGGATTTAAGTTGGTCAAGACAATTATCCGCGATCCATTCGGCCAGGGAGCGATAAAGCCGTCGATAAACGGGCCGGAATAAACTGTCACCCAGTTCGTCCGGTCATACTCCATGATGTCAATTTTTCCGGGCAATGTTAAAACCAGATGGCGGTTGGTGGGAAACCAGTAGATATTAGATGGTAGCTTGTAGCCAGTAGCTAGTTGGGAAGGAGATGGTGAAGGTAGGACAGATTTATTCTTGGGCGAAGCTGTTGGGGAAGGCGTGAGCTGTTCCAGTTCTTTTTTATCCAGGACGAAGTAATTTTTATCTTCGCGGGAGTCATAAACATACAATTTACCGGGTTCGATTTTACGTTTTTCTTCGGTCGGGTTGGTGCCAATTAGCGGTGGAATCAAAACTGACGGCATGACGGCTGATGCTGTGGCCTCATATAAAAATTTAGTTTCATCGGGCGAAAATGCGATAATTTTGGCAGAAGACGTGGCTGTATTTATAACCGGTTGTTTAAAGGCAGCCAGTTTTTGCTTTTCTTTTAAAATCCGCTCTTCCTGCCAATCCACTAGGATAAATGTCGAATTAGCTGATATATCCTGAAAATCATTGGCTTTGCTGGTGGTGTAGAGACGGACACTGGAGCCTGCATCAACCAGAATTTGTTGGGAATCCGGTGACCAGACGATGTTACTATTCGAAAAATTAAATAAAGGTTCAAATGTGCCTAATTGTTTTGGATCACGATTGAATCCCAGCGGGTGTTCTACGAGTTCATAGACCCACAGGCCGGCTTTTTTAGTGACAGTATCGTCAGATTTGGGGATGATGTAAGCGATCTTCGTGCCATCCGGAGATAGCAGCGGTTTTTCAATACCGACAGTGGTGATCGGTGAGAGTGAGGGACTTGTGGGAAATAAAAACGCGTCAGTCCGAGTGACGACTTCTCCCTGCAGGCGCAATTCTTTTTGCCAGGGAATAAATCCTTCTTTGGCGATTTTGATCGTATACCAGCCGGGATCAAGATTTATAGTATTATCAGTCGCAGTTTTAAGTTCGCCATTGACATACACTTGGGATCCGACCGGATCAGATGTGGTCGAGAGCAGTCCGGTAGGTTTAAGCTGCGGGTTTTTTGTAAAATCCGGCCGATACCCGCGGCCATATAATATCAGCAAAACAGTTGTCGTGATGATGAATATCAGCGGAAGCGGAGAAGGAATACCCCTGAGTTTGTGAAAGAAGGTGCGCATATTATTTATTATACCACTAGTAAGAAACAACAAAAGGCGGGATGCGTTATCTTTATAACTTGCAAGTACCCAAAACGTCGTCGGGTTGATTTTAATAGTTTCGGTATGTCGTTGGCGAACTGACTAGATGTGACTGTGAAGTCATTTGTGTGAGAGCGCCTTATTTAATTGTGTAAGCAGATCCGTCATATCTGATACCCTGGACCATGTAAGAATAACTGCGATTAGATTTTAGGTAATTTATCTTCACCTGCTTTGCATTTTCCGGTAATCCTCTGACTGCATGTTTGTCCGTTGAACTGCTCCAGTAATAAACATGAATTTCTTTTAGATTCACAGTTGGCTTTTCAACCCATGAAACTGTCATTGACGTTGGATTGTTCATTGAGACAGTGGTTCCACCGGTGTTTGTCATATTTTGATTGGGATAATAAGTACTGCCTTGAGCTAAATAGTCGTTCTCTTGAGTGTCGGGGTAAGTTCTATTCCAGCTTAGATCTTTTTGCGCGTCGGGAGCATATGGCTGTTCAAGGTTATTGTTATAGTTATGCGCTTGTTTATAATCATTGTAGTACATTGGAGTATTGGCCTGATTGGGATAATATGGATTAGCCTGATAGCCGTTGGTAGTATCAAATGACGTCTGTGCGCCTAAAACATGATATGAATTGTCAGGTTGACGCAAAGTTTTTTCAGGATTTTTATTCCACAATTCTTTACCGTCAACGATCGGTACAGCTTGATAACAATAACGCAGCACCGGATTTAAATACCCGATTTCCACAGACTGGCCTGATCCGGGAACCGTAACTGCGCCTACAAAATGCGGATTGCCACAGACTTTAATATAGACATTGTAGCTTTGGGCACCATCGGTGACTTTCCACCAGGCTTTTCCTTTGGCGGTTCCGCTTACCATCACTTTTTGGCCAATATGGTTTGTCATTTCTTGGGCTGAAGTTGCAGCAAAAACGGAGACGGCTGGTTTTATGAGTATGGCAACCGTTGGAATCAGTATCAGGATCATGACTTTCAGTAGGCTCTTCATATGTTTTATTGAGTAATAAAATTTTTTGTACTTATTTAACACTACGGGTTTAAATAGGATAGTGTCAAGCCCTGATTATATAGAAAATAAAACATCTAAATATATAAATATCACTCAATTTTTCCGGTGTTGTAATTAAATCAGGAGTGATAGAATAAATAAGTCAAAGCTAAATAGATAAATGTCAAAAAAATACCATTATAATTTTTAGGTTTTACTATGTTTTCAAAACGATTAGGAATTGATCTGGGTACCGCGAATTCACTGGTATATTTAGCCGGAGAGGGTGTGGTTTTGAACGAGCCGACTGTGGTGGCGGTGTCTCTGGATGATAACCGGATTGTCGCAGTTGGCAGTGAAGCGAAAGATATGCTGGGCCGGACTCCGGGTAATATTACGGCAACCAAACCGATGAAGCATGGCGTGATCGCTGACTACGTCATCACTGAGGCGATGCTGCGTTATTTTATACACAAAGTAGTCGGCAGAAACTGGTTTTTTAAGCCTGAAGTGATGATCTGCGTGCCCGCTGGAGTGACACAAGTGGAACGCCGGGCAGTTCTGGATGCGACTCTGGCAGCCGGGGCAAAGGTCGCATATTTAATAGAAGAGCCTTTGGCTGCAGCAATTGGGGCAAAGGTGCCGATAGCCCAGGCTTCGGGCAACATGATAGTAGACATTGGCGGCGGTTCTACTGAAGTAGCCGTAGTGTCACTCGGAGGAATTGTCGTCAATAAATCTGCCCGTGTCGCCGGTAACAAAATCGATGAATCTATAGCACAACATATCAAAAAACGCTACAATTTAATCATCGGGGAGCGCATGAGTGAGGATGTCAAAATCAATATCGGTTCCGCGGTCAAAACTGCCAAAGAATCCAAATTCGAAGTTCGGGGCAGGGATACTGCGTCAGGATTGCCGAGAATGATTGAGGTCACAGCTCAGGAAATTACCGAAGCGATTACCCCAGTTTTAATGCAAATTGTTAACGCAGTCAAAGAAGTTCTGGAGCAAACACCGCCGGAACTGGGGGCGGATATTATCGATAAAGGGATTGTGATGTCCGGCGGTACATCACTTTTGAGACATTTTGATACTCTAATGACGAAAGTGACCGGAGTACCGTGCCATATTGCCGAAGAGCCTTTGCTTTGCGTAGTAAAAGGAACGGGAGTAGCCCTCGAAAATATCGCACTCTATAAACGGTCTATTTCGGGGAAATAAATGTCAATCTTAAATTAAAATATGAAACTTCTAAAAACCGCTCTTCTTAACGTTGGGATTACGGTCAGTTGTAAGGAAGATATATTAAGTTATATTAAAGACTTCTTACAAATGTCTCAATCTATATCACCGGTAACGATTTTTACTCCAAACCCGGAGATGATTGTAGAAGCGCAAAAGAATGAGGAGTTTAGGCAGACGTTAAACTCTGCCGATATCAACTTACCCGATGGGGTGGGTATTGTCTGGGCGGGTAAGATTTTAAGTTCACAGTTAGCAGTTCATAGTTCGCAGGTAAAGGAAAGTACTCTGCAGAAAAAACCGCTTCAAACTTTGCAGCGGATTCCCGGAGTGGATTTTATGGAAGAACTGGTCAAGATCGCAGCTGAAAAAGGTTATTCCATAGGACTGATTGGCGGAAGGAGATTTGCTGCGGATTATGCACTGCATAATTTGCAACGAATATATCCAAAACTCAAAGGCTGGGCAGATACACCTGAAGAGTTCAAAGTCAAAAATAATGAGCTAAGCACTTACCCGCCTTGCCGCGAGGCAGGTCACTTATCACTTGTCACCAATCCGCAAAATACGGATGCATATTTTCAGCAGTTGGCATTAAACATTAAAGAAAGTAGATTGAAACTTGTCGTCGTCGGTTTAGGCGCGCCGAAACAGGAATTTTTTATTCAAGAACTTGCTTATCACTTGTCACT
>JAHFKJ010000050.1:0-5305 GCA_023245415.1 Candidatus Gottesmanbacteria bacterium
GAAAGCTGACTGTGAATTGTAATTTGTTACCAATTTTTGATATCCAATGGACCGGATCCTGTAAAACTATCAGCTATTATTACCACGCTGCTGTTTACAAGTACCCGGATACTTTTTGATACCTGGCCGTAGCTGCCCGTTGCGTCCACTTGTAAAATACCGCTACCATTAGCAGATGGGGTAAAGACAGCGGATTGATTTTGTGAGATGAGAGTCCCGATGGAACTCACGGTTAAACTCCAAGTGTACGTCATGCCTGTCACCGGCTGGTTTGCCGCATCGATCACATCCGCAGTGATATTTATAGGAGAACCATTGGGCGGAGTAAAAATTTCACTTCTTGAGAGCGTGACTGTGATTGGCAGTTGAACTTGAGGTACAGGTGGAGTGGCAGCTTTGGGTCGCAGACGTGTCGAATTTAGGAGTGCGATGATGGTCAGCGGTATTGCATTAAACAAAATATGAGCAGGACTATGAGAGAAATAGGCAGCCGTTTCATTAACTATAATTATTTCAGTAAATTTATCCTCATGTCAAATATTAATTTTAAATCCTACCTGAAGGAATGTTCGCCTCCCAGATGTTAAACACACAGGTGTGAAGCTACTCCACCCTTAGGGTGTAATTACAAAAATCTAGTGACTTTTGGTTTGATATCACCGGTCTTAATTTTTTCTGCTAGCATTTTTAGTCCATCTATTGTCATCATTTTTTTCTCTTCTTCCGTATATCCGGTGATTAAATTAAACAATTTAGTTTTGTTTTCTGGTAATAAATCTATTGTAGTAAATGCACCGACCACTTCTGGTGTGAAATCCGTAAGAAGCTGAAGATTGAAATCAGTAAATTCGACTGCATTACCTGCTTCAGCTTTAATTTCAGGTTGTGTATCAATCTCATCAACTGGTTCGATATATTCTAGATGAGCAGTCCTGCAAAAAGCTGTGATTGTGGTAATTTCACTACTTCCGCAAACTAAAATATTATCGCCAATTTTTATAGGTGTGGCGTACGTCTCTTTTAATACACCGTATTCATATTCCTTAGTAGGTCGTGGGAATGCATAGACTTTTTTTAAGATTGTGTTACTTGCTACAAGAATTGGTATTGGTATTTCAGACTTTAGACTGCTGACAAATTCAGCGAATGCAGATAACTGGTCTGCAGAAATATTTAAATTACCAGTCACATTTTCTGGAATAATAACAATACCTGCTGGTTGAATTTTTCTAATATTTTTTTCAGCTTCTTTTAAATTATCCACAATTTTTAACTGATTTTCAGTATAAAATGTACTAAACTCTTGGTCGCGTAATCGCGTGGGACAGATGATCAATATTAGTTGTGGTTTTGGGATTTCTGTTATTTCTACAGGTACTGTTGGAATTACTATCCGAGGGGTAGAAGGTGTGTTAGGAGAAAATGATAATAGATTTGCAGGTATTGGAGGTGTACTAGCTGGTGCAGACTTTGTTTTCGTAAATCCCTCAGGCAGGGTAACTAGGGCGATAAACGTACGGTTAGGACGTACACAGACTTTTCTTCCATCTAATATTAGATTCCCTGAATTTAATAATCCTTTAAGTACTTCCGGCGTGTAACCATACATGCTGAATTTTTCTATAATTAATTTATGTACTTCAGGAGTACGTTCTACCTTTATGCTTTTGAGAATTTCAGCGGTTATTGAATCTAACGGGTGTGTTGCTACCGGTTCGCGTGGGTGAGGATTTACTGTAGTATCAAATGATAGTTTTTGTGCTGTTTCAGGTGCCGCCGGTGATTCTACCACTGTTTCATTAGATTCTGATGGCGGGGCAACAGAAGCCTGATTTGGCCATATTAAAGCGGCTTTGTGTTTAAGTTTTTGATAATAGATACCAACTGAAAATTCCCAGGTATTTTGGAGCATGTCTTTAATTTTTTCCCATTCATCCCATAAATATTCTTCTGTTTGTGACATTTGGGGAACTGTTTGAGCTAAAGGTACTGAATCAGGAAAATTCAAGACTAAAGTCGCATTTGGGGCTAAAGGGTCTTGATTATCTACAGGATCTATATCTGGAAGCATTATTTCTGGAGATACTGGATGACCCGCGCCATTATTTCTTGATATATATTGATCAAGCCTTTTTGCAAGTGGTGATAGTACGTTATCAATCAAAGCACTAACAGGTCCTTGTGGTGAGCTGTCAGGGATTTTGGTATTGGGAGGGATTATATTTTTAGTTATTAGAGCTTCTGGAGTCGTCATATTATTATCCTGTAGTAATTGATAATAATTATACCTTAAATCCGATTTGAATGCAAGTTATAAGTCTATAATTAGAGCTAAATTGAGGCAACTTCGGGTTTAGCGTAAAATTCCCATTAAAGATGCATATCCTAAAAGTTCTTGTGAATATTGAGAAAATTGTTCGGTAAATATTACAACAATGAATGGTTTGATTTTTTCAGATCCAAGTACAACTTTTGTGGCTTCATCAGGTATAAACTTACCATCAAATTCAGCTAATATCAATGGGGTCACTTTACCGACCTCGAGTTGATTTACGGATTTACGGGGATGGCGATAGTATGTACCTTTACCCCCTAAATCCATAATATGCGCTGAATGGTCATTTGGTACAACAATGAGTGCTGTGTTAATATTTGATATTTCTGTTATATCAAAAGTATCATTTTGTGTTCCATTAAGTGGGCCAGTTTTAATATCAACTATTACTTTTTGATTTAGCGGTTTTGTTTTAAGAATAGTATCTATTTCTTGTTCGTCAGTAAGAAGATCAATAACTACTGGACATTTTATATTAGGATATCGGTTAAAAGTCTTGCGTCTTCCCACTGACAAACAGAGAGATTGTGTTTGAGCTTGAGCATTTTCGATCATAGTTTCTGGAATAGGATAAATAAAATGCCTTTGACTACTAATTAAAACCGGTAAATGTGATATTCGTTTATCGGGGAAGTAAAAGGGGAAATCTTCCAGTCTAATTAGTCTATTATTGCATTCACTTAAAAAATTTTGTACATCTACGAATACACTATTTGAAGTATTTTGAGGTGAACCTATAGTAGAATGAGCTTCCTTATTTCTTACGCTGATTGGTGGGAGTTGATCGTCCATTACAACTTCTTAATCTGTAAAAAGTCGAGTTCGACAGGGGTTTCCCGACCAAAAATTGATACCAGGACTTTAACTTTGCCCTTTTCTTCATCGATCTCGTTTATGGTGCCTAAAAAGTCGGCAAACGGCCCATCGGTGATTTTCACCGCTTCAAGGACTGAGAATGACGATTTGTATTTCGGAGCCTCCATTTTCATGAACTTAAGAATGGCTTCGACCTCTTTTTCAGAAATGGGGGTAGGTTTGTTGCCGGCTCCCACAAATGCCGTGACGCCGGTGGTAGTGCGAACTGCCAGCCATGAATCATCAGCCAGAACCATTTTGACCAGAATATAGCCGGGAAATATTTTTTCGGAAATTTCCTCTTTTTTGCCATGTCGGACTTGAACGATATTGCGGGTAGGGACGATGATGTCAAAAATTTTGTGTTTGAGGCCCATGGTTTCGACCCGCTGTTTGAGTGTGGCAGCCACTTTGTTTTCGTGGCCGGAATACGTATGGACGACAAACCAGTAGGCGTTGCTGGGAACCTCAACGGGTGCTGGTGTGACAGGTGGTATGACTTGAGGTGTGGTTAGTTGTTGTGTTTGGTCAATCATATTTTAAGAGAAATTCAGATATTAAGATATTGAGATATTTAAGAGCAACACTTTCTAAGTATCCCAGTATCTTAGTATCCTAATATCTTTTTTTATCTTTTTACAATAATTCCGGTTAGAAATACAAATAAGCCGTCTAAGAGCCCGACATATATTCCGACAAAAGTAGATAAGCCGATGACTACCGCCGTTAATTTAATAGTTTCCGCCCGGGTCGGCCAGATAACTTTGCTAAGTTCGGTGCGAACTTCTTTGAGAAATGTTATCGGACTCGTTACTGCCATGAGCGTATTATATACTATCTTCTTCTCTAGATAAAATCTGAATCAAAAAAATAAAGCCTCCTGGCTTCAATTGATATAGTACCATATTCATGGTTATAGTTGCAACCCGTCATTGACAAACAAATTTGTTCATGATTATCTTAAAGATATAGCCTACATACTTGAAAGTGTTCCGGCCATAACGCATTCTATACTGATTTTGCAACATAATTATTGAAAAAAAGTTGCAAAATACAGTAAGAATAGTATATACATATATTTATGGAGCCATATTCGACCAGACGATCCAATTATACATTGTTATTTCTGCTTTTTTTAGTTGCAGCAATTTTAGCCACGCTCGCTCTTGTCAAACGCAATCAGGAACTCAGGAAAAAAGCCCAAGTCCAGACAACTACCACGCTCGAGATTTTACCAGCAGCTCTGAGTGTAAATCAAGGTGACCAGTTTAATGTTGACGTGCTATTGAAAACGGGAACTATTTATCACATTAATGCTGCGACTCTTGATCTAAAATATGACCCGGCAATTTTTCAGGGGATTTCGATCGTCGCAGGTCCATTTTTACCCAAAAAAGTCGGGGTCGCAACAATCGATAACACCACCGGCGATGCCAAAATTGACGTTTCCATTCAAAATGCCTCTGATCCGGGCGTCCAGGGAGATGGGGTGATCGCGACTTTGATTTTAAAAGCACTCGTTCCTGTTTCTACATCCAATATTACATTTGACCTGAATAATACCGGAGTGCCTGCTGTTGAAAGTACTTTGAGTATCTTGTCTGATGCGATTCCCGGATCAGTCACCGTCATTGGCCCGACACCAACTCCTGCAGCTTCACCCCTACCTACCGATTCACCTACACCCATACCAACTCCGACAGATTCTCCATTTCCCACGCCGACTGTCTCAACGTATCCGAGTCCGACTGCAAACGCGCAAACACGATTAATACTAGCACCAAACCTGAACACGGTAAAAGTCGGTGATGATTTTAACGTTTCGCTCAATATGTACACCGGAAACAATGATGTCACCGCAGCCGATATTAAAATAAACTACGACAAAAATTATATCGATGTCATTAGCGTCACAATTGGATCATTTCTAGAACGAATTTTAACACCGATTGTGACCACAGACCAGGCAGTCATCGGAGTGTTGGGAAGTCAAGTCAGCACGCCGGTCACCGGGGATGGGGTCTTGCTGACTTTGAGATTGCACGCTAAAAAGTCAGGAGTATCCAATTTGGTGATAGATCTGGCTAGTGCGGTAACCGCGTCTAACAACGGTGA
>JAHFKJ010000050.1:5315-5780 GCA_023245415.1 Candidatus Gottesmanbacteria bacterium
TAAATTCGGTCGTTGAACGCGGGTCATCGGTTGTAAATATCACTGCCTCAGGTACAACTCAGGTTCCGCCCCCGCCTGCCATTGGCGGCAGCGGTATTTGTACGAAAACACCTCCTTCAGCTCCCTCAGGATTAGTTGTCTATGCAGGTGATGGATATTATGACGCTGATTTATACTGGAATCCGGTCAGCGGGGCGACGCATTATGGAATCGTTTATGGGAAAAAACCCGGTACTTATATTTACGGGGCAGCCAGTGTGGGCAATGTCACCGCCTACAAAGTTAGGCAATTGGCACTTGGCACCAGATATTATTTTGCCGTATTTGCGGTCAATGACTGCGCAGCCGGAGGCAGAAGCAACGAAGCTATGGTGGTGACTAATGCACCAGCGCGAAGCAGCGGAGCGATTGTCGTCACACTGCCAACTCCGACATCGGTCCCAGATCCTAACTTTGTACCAATTC
>JAHFKJ010000050.1:5790-6248 GCA_023245415.1 Candidatus Gottesmanbacteria bacterium
TTTTTAACAGATCTGAAGCCCTCAGTGGAGCCGATCTCTTCACCCGTATTGCCCTCTCCTGTTGCCAGCAGTAAGCCGGTAACTACGAACCCGTTAGTTACTCCACTGGGCGGAATACTTCTGATCATCGCGGCCATTTTTGCCGGGCTTATTTTCCTCAAACTGCGCGAAGAGCGCTAGACTTACTTATTCGATTAAATAAACCGCTATAATAGTTGGCGATGGAAGAAAAAACGGCAGTAAGCAGCGACGGGGCGAGGATTTGCTATCACATTAATCGAACTCATAAACACGCGCCCTGCATAATTTTTTTACACGGAGTGGGCGGCAGCAGCGCAGCTTGGAAGCAGATCTGCGACTATTTTCATATTCGTGGAATAAATACTCTTGTTTGTGATTTACGCGGACACGGGAAATCAGATCGGGGTCGGGACTTTAAGTTTTATACGCTGGAACGA
>JAHFKJ010000020.1:0-549 GCA_023245415.1 Candidatus Gottesmanbacteria bacterium
GGTATTTACATCTGCGCTTGTAGGCTGGTGGAATGGATTGTTTGTGCTACTATTCCACAACTATTTTTCGACATTTGTGGCTATCGGATGGCTCTTCTTCTTCTGGTGGTTTGGGTACAGATTTATTCTTGAAGAACAGGATGGAGGGAGTAAATTCTAACAAAATTTACATCCAAAATAATGTACCCAATTTCTTACTTATGTACATTCATGAATGTGTATGTATACTGGCATAATTGTATAATTTACTCGTATATATCACCCCAATAATTTGGGCAGCTGAATTATTTTTGTCTACTTAATTAAAGCGAAATAATACAAAAATGTAGCAATTTGAAGGTCGCAAGACCTGATATAGTTTGTCATACTTATAGTAATAGAAGAATTTATGAAAGTTTAATGCGGGAATTATTGGTAAGTAGGAGAGTCTGCAAGGTATTTTGCACTTACCCGATTCGACTGCTAAAGATCATTATATTCTCACCTCGGGTGTAAATAAGCTAATCTGCCACGGCGGTACATATAGCCGTGACTCCCCGCGTCGCCGGC
>JAHFKJ010000020.1:559-19201 GCA_023245415.1 Candidatus Gottesmanbacteria bacterium
GCACGCGCTCGTAACGCTCACAAAGCTCGCTTACGATCACGGCACTTCTTCTTCGCATTACTATTATTTAAGTTCTACCTTCGCCCCTGCTGTTTCCAGTTTTTTCTTGGCTTCTTCGGCAGCTGCTTTGTTCACGCCGGTAAGTACCTCTTTTGGCGCTGATTCAACCAAGGCTTTGGCATCAGTTAACCCGAGCGTGGGTACGAGTTCGCGCACTGCTTTGATTACTTGTATTTTTTGGGCACCGGCATTTGCCAGTACGACATTAAATACTGTCTGCTCTTCTTTTGGTCCTTCTACTGCTGCTGTTGCCGGTGCTGCGGTTGCTATTGGTGCTTGCGCAGAAACGCCAAATTTTTCTTCCAAAGCTTTCACAAAATCCGCCAGTTCCAAAACAGTCATCTGTTCGACAGCTTTCAATAAATCGTCTTGAGTAAGTTTTGCCATAATACACCCCCTTTCGATAATAGTTTGATAGTGAGTTAGCCAGATATAAGAATGAGTGACAAGTGAGAAGTGACAAGCTGAACTTTAGTTCTAGCTCTCTATCTCTCTAACTTTCAATCCCTCAAGTTAGTCTTTTTATTTTTTACTGCTTCCAGACTCCAAACCAATGTACGTAAATTCCAGGATAAGCTGTGGTGTAATCCATAAATTGGAGCCTGAAGTTGGCCGACTAATTTGCTATATAACTGATGGCGAGTCGGGAGAGTCGCAAGTTTCTCAACATCGGCAATTGTCAATTTGGACTCACCCAAAAATCCGCCCTTCACAACACCCGCAGATGCCGTTTTGAAAAATTTGATCAGCTCTTTGATTGGGGCGATTTCATCGGCATAGGCCAATAAAGCAGCAGTAGCGCCGGTTATGTGGGCTTCTTCAACGGTTTTGTTGAGCGTAGTTAAAGCTCGCTTAAGAAATGTGTTTTTGGCGACCACAAATTGACCTTCGACGGTTTTGAGTTTTTTACGCAGCTCTTCCAGTTGTTTGTGGGTCAATTTGGAATAATCTGCAAACACGATTGATTTCGCATCTTTAAGCTTATTGGTTAAGGCATTAACAATATCAGTTTTCTTTTGTGTAGACATATTTTAATCTAATAAACATTAAAAAACCCTCGCTCAAGGAGGGTTGTCAGGATCGCAGTTACCCATCTATTAATTCTTATGTTCTACGAACTAATAACTGCAAACTCAATTATTCCCTCGGTAGGTCTTCGATTCAGCTTCGCAAAGACTAAAGCTTTATTGAACATTATCCGCCTTGATTAGCGTGACCCACGATCTTTAGGATTTATAAAATATACCATAATCCCCGCTTTAAAACAAGCGTCAGATTTTAGGTATTAGTAATTTAAAATGATGGTCATATTGTATCCGAGTAATTTCCTGAGGTGTCAAGGTGTCCCACCCCGGGGGTGGGATCATTATGTTAGAGGGAATTGGCTTGGTGGAAAGAGTCTATCATAAAATGCTTTTATTTCTGGGTATATTAGAGCAGCTGCTTTTGCACGGTTTGTTCTGCGCTCTATCAGTGATGCCTCTGCAAACGCTAAAGCTTCTTTAGTCTTGGCGATAATTTTGTCCGGATCATGTTCAGCAGTAGCAGATACTTTGTAATAAATATCGATTATGTCGTACGCTGATAGGGCAATATTGCGCTGATTATTCGGAATATTAGTTAGCTCAATCCCGCGTCCTTCAGGTTGAAGGATTGCAAAAGTAAATTCATTCGGATTATTTTGGTTTACGTTGACTAGCATCGCTGTTTGATCATTGCCTAAAATAAGGAATTCTGCATCTTCCATAGTATTTGTCCGTGTTGGTAGAATTACGCCATATATAGTACGTGATTTAGGCGTGTGACTGTGAAAAGAAGTTTTTTCAGTACCTACTTCTCGCTGTATATTTAATTGAGTATCGCCAACTACATCTTTATAAATTGGAGCTCCGATACCTGCATAAACTAGGTTTTCCAGCATTTCTTGATAATTCGTCAACTCAAACTCACCTGCTGGGATTGATTCAAAACTGCCTGTACCTGTCTTTATTGAGCGTTCATCCGTCATATCTTTAGAGCGGGCTGGGAATAGGCGAGGCTCTGGTTACGCCGCAGGTTTGATAATTCCCTACTACATAATTATAGTCATAAATATCGACATCTCCGTCAAAATCTACATCAGCTCTGGATCCACCTGCGGGCATGCGCGGACCAAAGTCAGATACGACGCGGTTATAGTCATAAACATCTATGCAGTCATTGTCTACTATGTCACCGGTCAGAAGATCCACATATGAAAAATCATAGTTATTGATTTGTCCGGCATTTACAGCTTGGGTAAACTTTTCCGTCAAATGTAGCGGGCCTTTAAAATAAAAGTCATAACTTCCCGCAATACTTATGAGCGTTGTTGTGATTTGACTGCTGGTATATAAGCCCTGGGTGTTACCGGTAAATATAACCGGCTGATTATCAATGATGATTGTCCCGCCTTGTTTGACAGAAACATTAACTATCTTATCTGCCCGTAGTTTATGTATACCTTCAAACCGGACGTTAAAGACGAATGTCGTGGTAATTGGAGATGGGGTAGTCGTGGGGCTTGGAACAGGAGTAGCAGAAGGCGTGGGTGTAGCTGATGGACTAGAAGTTGGTATCGGACTGGGAGAACGTGTTGGAGATGGGGTTATACTTGGAGTTGATGTTGGAGTCGGGGTAGGTGTCGGAGTTGGACTGGGAGATCGCGTTGGAGTGGGCGTTGGAGTTGGACTGGGAGATCGCGTTGGTGTCGGAGTCGGCGTAACAGAAGGCGTGGGTGTAGGAGATGGAATTAATTGAAGGGGTGTGAATTTTGTTTCGGGAAAGGGAATAGTAATGGGTTGACCGTTAGAATCTGTGTAATCAATTCGGGAATCAGGATAGGTTTCAACCAGCTGATTTATTCCAGTATTTGCGAATTTAATTTGAAAAATTATATCGGTTATTTGACTCGTACTGACTGAACCTATATTCCAAACTAGTGTCTGGCCGCTTATTGAAGTTGGCGGAGGTACAGCTGATCCAACAACATAAGTGATGCCGGCTGGCAGGACATCAGTTATCACTGCATCCTGAGTGATGATATTTATAAGTACTGTTGCGATATCCGTATAAGCTCCGTTTAGTTGGGTTGTGGTGGGTGAATCATAAAATTTATTTGCGGATGATGCCATACTTTTTAGGGTCAGAATTGCCAGGTCAAGAACCGCTTGGGTATCCAAGCTATTGGGTGAATGCAGACCAATGCCGACCGTAAACATGGTAGTCCCCGCTTGCTTGGCCAGATTTGCCTGGGTGATCGCATCTTGAGTACAGAGGGTGGGTGCGATGGGATGGTTATCACAGTAAACATTTGTACTAGTACGGGTAGAGACACCATCGGTCAATAAGATCACTATAGGTATCCCTTGACTTCTGCCATTTAGTGCAAGTTGCTGCTGAGCGTATAAAACTCCCTGGCCAATATTAGTTCCTCCTACTAAGTTGATAGCGTCAATTTTAGATTTTACAACCGTAAAATCAGCAGTCAGAGACTGATCCAAATTTGCGGTATCTGAAAAAGACACGAGTCCGATATGGTCATAAGTTGTACTTAGTTGATCCACTAACTGTTTGGCAGCGGTTTTTGTGGCAGCCAGTCGTGTACTCATGGATGTTGATTTATCTATTACCAGCATCACATCAAGCGATTGTTGCTGCATTACAGGACAGGTACCTTGAATATTCAGTGTTATCTGGGCAGTCAAATTTTGGGTCGGTGTGGTATTGCTGACTAATTTATCGGTTGTTATACAACCGTTGGTAGCTGGAGTCGGCGTAATGACGGGTAAAGGTGGTGTAGCAGTGGGGATTGCAGTTTGGACGACGGAAATATCGTCTACTACCGCACTTCCGTCAAAGCCAAAATTACGCACGCCGATATAAATTGGGTTTGCCAGATCGGTTGCTGTAAATACCCTCGTAAAAGTTAATTTTTGCCACCCCGCTGTGGTCAGATTTTGGCTTGCTGCTTCCCCAAAATCACCTGTTCCTAAATCGTTATACTTGCTCAAGTGCAGTAGTGGAGTTCCCCAGAGTGTGCCTAATGTGTTGATTTTTACCCAGGCTGTGATCGTGTAGGATACTCCGGCAGTTAAACGCTGTGCTATGTTTTGCGACACAGTCGCATCCACACCGTTTAACTGCGCGCCAAAACTTGGGGTGTGTGAATCATTGACGATAACAGCCGTAGTTACTGTGGGCCAGCAGCTGAAGTTTCCGGTTTCAAATCCGCCATTTTGGACAATATCAGTACTGGTACAGCCCGTCGCGGGTGATGGAGTTGGGGAAGGCAGTGTGGTGACGATATTCACCGTACCCTGATTATAGGCGACGATGACATTGGTTGCTTCTTCCCCGATCGCCGCAGCCTGAGTTGTGGGTTCGAATGAAATGACAGTGGGTGCAGCAGTTGTCGCTAGTGTAGTCATATTTAATACGGCGATAGTTCCGGTTCCCTGGTTGGAAGTTTGGGTAGCTGTACTTAAAATGATCGCGCTTGCGGTTCCGTTTTGATTATCTATCAACGTCAATCTGGACATTATTTGGCCTAAGAACGGTGTGGGAGGCAGATTAATGCTATTGAGTCGTACTTTTGCCCCGTCAAATTTAATATGCATTTCAACTCCAGTAACCAGATTCGTACCGGTGTTGATGTCAGCATTTAGATTGAACGATTGGTTGATAAGTGAAGTGGTAGAGGCGGGAGTGAAGTACAAAGAGCTTGCCGGAGCAGCCTTTTGACGGATATCCTGGCGTCTGGAACTTAAAAAATACGTCACCGGAATTACGGCAACAATCAGACCAAGTAGTATATAGGGCAATAGTTTCTTCTTCATTGATAAGCAAGGGCTAAATCTCCCCTACTTATCTTAAGATATTGAGTTTTAGAGAAGATGTCAAGTAAAATTTGAAATTATCCCAACAAGGTGCCTCCTTGCACTTAACGTGGCACCTTAAATACTGGCTCTACTCTACTGAAGTTCGTGCCAGTTTCTGTGCGAGATCCCGGAAAAAGTTTTTAAGCTCTTTAAGCGTCAACGGTTTAATCATTTTTGGCAATACTGCAAAATCTTCTACCTTAAGTAAGTCTTGTGCGGTCAGATATCGATCAAACACCATCTGCCGAAATTTATACTCTGCACTGTTAAATAGATCCCAAATCGTAAAGTGGTCGTCGTGAAGAAGAAAATACAGATCAACAAAATCTTTTATTTCCGTTCTCTGATTTACGGTATGCAATTTGTTGGTCGCAATATCAAGTAAACTGTCAACGTCAAATGTTTTGTATTTTTTTGATGCCCTTTCTACTTTAGGATGTGGATAATGTGAAAAATCGATTTTTAGTTGTTCACTATCAGTATATATCAGGTCAAACCGGTAAACTACTTCAACGAATCTGGAAGTAAATTTAAAATTTAGTTTTTTACTCCATTCATTCATTATCGCCAAAATTATTTCCTGGTCTATCGGTTTTTGGCTAAAAAAATCTAAATCATCCGAGTATCGATGTTTAAGGTAAAACTCGGCCAGTGCCGTGCCTCCGGTAAAGTAGAAGTTACTGCACAAATAATCCTTGCTCGCGACTAAATCCAGAATTTGGATTTGTCTGGAAGTGATGATTGGTACTTTCCCCATATTAATAATTCACACAAGCGTCTTGCACCCGGATGAAGCTGTAATTTGTCCCAGTATTTTTTCACATCGGCAAGTTTTATTTTTTCGCCCTTGTCGGGGCCATAATTGATCATCCGCTCAAGGATCATGATCCGGCCCTGTTCAGTCTTTTTGAGTTCCTCGATATCGTAGTCCCACATCTTGACCATATAATTATTTTTTAATATTTTTGTAAAAATTCGACAATACGTGTGCCAAGTTGACGTAAATCCGCTACATCAGATTTATAGTCCTTAAAAAGTAAATGGAAATCAAAATTATTATATCCGTGCACTACCCGATTGCGAAAGTCAGCCGCTTTGCCCATCCGCACGCTTAAGTCTTTATCTATGACTTTCTGTTCGCCTAATAGTAAAAATGCATCTTTTGCGGTTTCTTTACGCGGTACATCAAGCTGGGCGACAATATGTGTAGCGATATCAATCGCCGTCTCGACTGCCTGCTGGAGTCTAAATGTTATCAGATCATGGATATCAGCAGTTTCTACAAATGCCGTTTCATCAAATTCCATACGTTCGATTGCGGTCAAATGCGTGTCTAAAAAATCCAGCTTTTTATTTAGGAGTTCCTTATTGATTGGCATATTTTTGGGGTGCAAATTTTTGTCCGAGATAGGAATTATAAATATTTCTGATATGCTGGGTATCATAATAATTATGCAGGACAAAGGCTTCAAAACTTTGTAATGCGAAAGCATCTTTCATATATATGCGTTTACCCTGGCTTATGACTTGAAACAGAAACAGGGGAGATGATTGTTTGTCAACGACGGATAGGTCAAGATCTGCGGGAAACTTAAGATGGCGGATAAGTTCATATATCTGGTTGTCGTCTGTGAGACGTTTATTTTCAACGACAACTGCCAGATCAAAATCACTGCCGGGGCGATGCGTTTGATTTGCGTATGAACCGATGCTATAACAAGCTATAATATTCGGATTACTTTTGAGAGCCTGAGTGATAGCTACGGCTAAATTCTTATCCAACATAATGAGAGTAGTGTAGCACGAATCATAATCCCGACGCAAAAAATATCTTTGCTCCAAAGGTGTATAATAGAATTTACAATATAGGAAATGTATGGAACTACATCTAAAAATACCCGTCACTATTCTTAAGGATGGTCAAATGTATGTGGCATATTCACCAGTGCTTGATCTGTCAACGTATGGGAAAACGTTTACAATAGCTCAAAAAAGGTTTACAGAAGCTGTAGAGATTTTTTTTGAAGAACTTGAAAGTAACGGAACAACGGATGAAGTCCTGCAAAATTTAGGTTGGCTAAAATCACATAAATCCTGGATGCCTCCACTTCAAGTGGGGCATACTGTTGAGAATATATCTGTTCCTCTTGTTTCTTAACATGCCTAAATTAACTCCCGTAAAGCGAAAAAAATTCGAAGCATTCTTACAACTAATCGGCTCTGACATAAAAGTATTTTCTCTTTCTTTAGGAAATTTGTCGAGCGCAGAAAAATAGTAAAAAAAGTGTAAACTGATCTCTCAATTTTCGGTGGTATTTGATCTCTCAGTTTTCATAATTTCGATACAGTTCTTTTCTTAAGATGGTGCATAAGTCATTTCGAGCGTCAGCGAGAAATCTAGGCCGTAAGGCCGTCCTTATAGTACGCTTTGCTAGATTTCTCCTCACTTTCGTTCGTCGAAATGACAAAAACGTACATCCTGATACAGTGAAAATTGAGAAATCATAAAATGCGTAGATTGAGAGTTCTATTTACAAAAATAGAAAAAAAGTAACTGGGTCTCTCATTAAAGCTCTCCGCACTTCTTTCCTTGCGTTTAAATTTTTAAAACGCAGGATAGAGACGATCACTTAATTAGATTTTCAAGATACAATATTGACAGATTTTTGAATTTTGTCAGTTCTTTGTCGTTCGTCAGAAAAGATTTACATCCTTCGAAGTACGCGATAGCCAACTGAATGCTATCCAGCATTTTAAATTCATATCGAGCCCGAATCTGGGCTGCTCTTACAGCCGCTTCGAATGAAAATGATGCAACTTTCAAATGCGGAAGATGTGTGAAAATATCTTGATACTGAATTATAAGATCATGGTCATGATTTTGATACGGCTTGGTAAGGACTTCAGATACCGTAATTACGGAGGTTATACCGGAGAATTTACCTTTGGAGAGGTCTTCAAACAAGTTTCCAAGAATAGGGCCGAAACGGGTATGATCCTCAAATAAGTAGATAAAGATAGAGGTGTCAATAAATAGCGGCTGCTTATTTTTCGGCATGACGATCTTGGCGGGTACGTGCGACATATGTTTGTGCGTCTTCGGTCCAAACTTTTTTTCCTAACCCCCGTAAATAAGTGCCCCAATTTGTGGGCGCAGGGCTGATTGAAATGGTTTTTTTGGACTGGTCAATTCTCCACACCAGTTTGTCTCCGTGCTTGAGCTTGAGTAAGCGTCGGACTCGTGAGGGAACAGCGGTCTGATTGGCGACACTCATGCTCGTCAAAACAGTCGAGTGTTCCATATAGTTTGTATTTTACATTTCGATTTGTAATTTGTCAAGTGGTTTGTGAAATTTCCGTTGACCCCCGCACTTCGTTCCTTGCGTTTAACTTTTTAAATGCAGGAGAGAGGTGAAGTTCAGTTTTATTAATTTATGTGTTTTTTACTTTTCAGTGAATAAAAACTAAGTTTAAAATTTTTTGTAAAATCAAAACTCTAAAATTATGTCTCATCTCTGTTCGATTATAATACATATCATGCGGTGAAGTGGTTTTTAAAACCTGCATTACCATGTCTTCATGTTTATCATCAAAAACCACTCTCATTCCGTAAGCTTCACTTGCCCAAGCGACAAATGGCGGCTCCATTTCTACAGTTACGTCCATATATGGTTGATTGTACTTAGATATTTTTTGCAGCAAGTCATTTAACCAGCTTTTTCCAACTTGGAAGCGAAAATTATCTTTATAAACTTTTTTATTTTCGTTATTTACAGTTGGATTTGTATAGTCAGCATGTACTGCTACTCCTCCAGGTTTTAAAACTCTTGCGCTTTCTCTGGCAAATTTTAAACTTCCGGTATTTACCGTCAAGAGCCCCGTTGGTGGATTTGTCACTGCTTGGTTTGTTGATTGTAAATATTTAATTTTAAGTTTGGCAAGTTCTTGTTCTTCAGATGAGTCCCGGTATATTTTTATAAAAAATAGACATTAGGACAGATTGTCGGAAATTGAATGAGATGTAAAAATAAATATGATCGTACCTTTACAACTGAATATTTTTATTCGAAGGGAGTTACTTGGATAGGAAATAATTTCACATGAGATGTTACGAATGTTTAGTTAATAGCCAACTAATTCTCAAAAGCTTTTCCTGCTTTTGGAAAAACTTCTCGACACTACCCCTAAGATCTTAAATTTTTAAGATTTTGGAGGTAGGATATAAAGTTTATAAGACCTATAGGATTTGAAAATAAGGCAATTGTATGGTACAATCAGCGTTAAGTCTTGACTCTAAGTTTTATTATCTATTATTATGGTTATAATGCCAGAACTTACTTCAACAGGTGATAAAGTATCAGGTACAGGTGCGGAGGGTGTTGCGGTTTTACCTCCGTCTGTTCGTCTATCTTCCCTCCGAACCATCGGCCCGGTGGCTTTAGATGATGTAGTCAATTTTGACATAAAAGATGGTCAATTAGTTAAGCGAAGCCGTCTAAACACAAGACTTCTGGGATTAGTTAACAACAGAGATGCAGAACCGAATTGTGTGTTGTTGTATGATCAGAGTCTGGATGCGCCTGTAGTTTTTGCAGTCAGTAGCGATGGAACAGTAGCACAGCAACTAGTGGTGCCTCAGGATGCTGTTGCACTGATGCGTAAATGGCCTGATAAAGAAGACACAAATTTTGAGGTCATTGTCTCTTCTGGAATTTTGGATTATGACCCAAGGACTCCAAATACTATGACTGCAACAATTACTCAGAAGTGCAAAACTGATTATGGTGATCGGTTTAGAGAAATAGAGGTAAAAACCGTCCCTGCAAAAGAAACAGATAAAGATGTCCCATTCCCTCAACCAAAACCAGTCGATCAATCCACTGCAGCAGAAAGCGTGAGGAGTTTACAAAAATTTACCGGTGTAGATGGGAGTCCAATTCTTGTAATAACAACAGTTACATATAGAAAATCACCAGCTGCTGGAGATGTTAAAACCCAAACTCCGGTGAGTGCTGGTAAAGAAAAAGGTAAACCTGTTCAAAATATTACTACGACAACTACGTATATAAGGGCAGGGTTAGTTTATTTAAAAACAATTACTAGAGGTGCAGATGGCAAAGTTATTAGTGAAACCACTATAAATGTTTCTCAGGGTGGTATTTCCCTGGGATCGGGAAGTACTTTACAAACAGGGCCAGGACGGGTCATTAGTGGGAATTTGGATATTGCAGGCGGTGATGTTGTAGGAGGTAAAAACAGAGTGTCTGCGGGGAGCATATTAAATGTTGGTCCAGGATCAAACGTAAGAATTGGCGGAGATATGTTTCCAGGTACGACAGTTCAAGAATACGGAACTTCACATAAATTTGCATACAGTCTTGCTGATTTTGATTTAATCCAAACTGTTGTAAATAGCGAAAAACCGGGACATTCACTAAGCTACTGGTTCAATCCCCAAACCGGAGTTGTCTTAAAAATGGACCAGACTATCACAGGTAATTCTCTTGCAAAACCTGAAAATTGGGATTTGGCTGGTGCAAGAAGAATACACGGCATGGTTGGAGTATTTAGTGATGTTAAAGAAGATCAAAATGAGTTATATGCAAAAGGTAACATTGTGATGATCGATCCTGCTGACTCAACGAAAACAATTTTTGCGGAAGCTGAAGTCACCTGGAGCAATCAAATGGTTGACGGGCCTGCAGGAATATCCAAGAATACCGGTACGCAGACTAAAACTGCCACTGAGATAATTGAACAAATAAAAGTTGTATTTCCGGACAGAGATGTTGCGGCGATGACATTTAAAGATATTGGTGACGCTGATAACTGGGTGGCATTAAAAATTGGCGGTACAATTTCGTTAGGAAACAGCAATGATGGAGATCGGTTAGTAGTCGCCGTATCCAGAGCTCGAAAAACGTCTTAAGTCATCACTCAAAACTTGTTATATTTTTTCGCCCAATTCTTGCGTGCGTTTAATGTTAAAACAGAAGAGAGGAAATGAATTTGTCAGTGCTATTACTTGCAGTTTTGCAAGTAAATATTATTTTTAAGATTTAAAGAGGTGATTTTAGCTTGATAGTTACCAAATTATCATCTTCTCTTTTACTACCTTTATAACTATTCGGGATTTTTGATTCTATACCCATTGTTGGAATCAGCGGTCGGCTCTTATATACAATTTCATAATTATAGCCTCGATCAATTTGACAAGCATAGACTGTATCAAGAATTTCCGCATTGTCACAATATAAAAGTCGTAGCAGAGAATTGCCGGAAGTTTCAAGAGTGACATTATATACATCAGAAATTTCCTTATAATATTTTTTTAGTTGATTATAATATGCGTCAGTTAATCTTAGACGGTCAATGTTTTGGAGTGTATACTGAAATTCAGTCGATGTATTGTTTATAAAACGGATAAGCATTTGTTTTTGAGTTTCCTGGTCCAGTCCGTGCAATGCAGTTAATCTGATGACATTTGCTATAGCATTTGAAAGTGCTTTGTCCAATTGCGATGAAGTAGATTCTTTTCCGATTTCCATAACATCAAGGTCTGCTATTGTTCCTCCATAGGCATCTTTAGGATGGACGCTGTCAGCAAGGTTAATTCCAAGTGCTGTCGCAAAACCTATATTTTCTGCTAAATTATCTATTTCAGTGTGAAGACTTTCAATTACAACATCTTTATTTCTTTTGAAAAACGATTCTGTTAATTGAAAACCTGCTTCTGCGATATCTAATTTTGCTCGAAATAATTTTTCGTCTGATAAATCCTCAGAATTTTCGAGCAAATCCCTGTATCTTTCGACTGCGGAAAATACCGTAATAAATTCTACATCAATTAGGGAAATAATTGACTCGGTCGGATTATAAATAGCAGGTATTGCAGAAATAAGGTCATTGAAAAGTCTGACGGCTTTTCGTCAACCTTTTGTAGATTCTAAATTACAAGTAGACCAAAAAAGAGATAAATCGGATATGTAATAAGCATATCCACTACGTACTGGTGTAGGGATATCAAAATCTATTTGGAATTGAGAATAGGGTAATGTGATATAGGTTGCTTTTTCTTGTCTAAGAGCTTTAGAAATATCTGTCACATATTTGGCAAGTCTAATCTTAGGGAAACGTTGATGTAATCGAAAAAACAATTCTGCAAATAAATAGCCATGTTTTACTTCATTATTGACATCATCAAGTACAACTCCTCCATAAGTGCCCCCTACAATAAGAGATCGATTGGAGTATTGAAGCGCAATTTCAGAAGGGGTATTAATTACAAAGCGTTGTCCGACTCCCTTCTTTAAGGTCCATTTTGTACCCTGTTTTACTTGTGCTGATCTACTATTTAGTGATGAAAGTGTGTTAGTGTTGGGGGGAGTGGCAGCGAAGCCTGTTTCAATAATTTGCGGGTAAATTAGATTATTTTCCTGACCAGTCATATCAGGATTAACTGCATAAGCTATAGGGTAAGGATTGTCAGGTGGTTTATTCCAGAAGCGTTCATACGTTTGTTCAAAATTTAGATTTCGACATATATTTAACGATTTTGCTTGTTCTTGTGCCTGAT
Organism: Candidatus Gottesmanbacteria bacterium; assembly: GCA_023245415.1. GTDB lineage: Bacteria > Patescibacteriota > Microgenomatia > UBA10105 > UBA10105 > JAHFKJ01. The sequence goes on from JAHFKJ010000020.1 coordinate 13,094, forward strand.
TTAGAGAAGTCCTTGTAACATCTATGACTGGCTGAAGTTGTCTAAAACCTTCTGGAATGAAAATTTCATTGTCAGCAGATGAATTTGTAACTGTGTTTTCATCTTGTGTCCCGGTATTTTCCATAATTCATTTATTTGAAAAATTGTATCATATTTTCTTTATCTACTAATTAACTGTAAATGATGATTTATAATCAAGCTAATTACAATATCACTTACTCTTTCATGCGTATAATTCTTTAAATACAGGAGAGAGGTTTAGCCTCATTTTTTCTCCAGTTATGTCTTGGACCAGATAGATTCCGTACACTTCAAAGCTAATTTGAAAGGTATGTACAATGGCGTAACTATGAAGTTACGCTACCGTGGGCCGTAAGACTTTCAAGATAAAGTTATTGTTCTTTCAAAAGAAGGAAAGACTCGACTCTCCTGGATCGATTGGTATCTTTCTCATGGTATAAATGCCCGGGCAACCTGTAGGCAAAACTGTCCCTAGATGTCTACTCGTTTATCCAGGTTGATCTGTTAAAGTCAAGTTATCGAACTACGGCAAATTATCTTTTTAGATTAGCAGTTGGAATAAAATTTTCTGGGGATGATATTATATAAGTCGTAAATTCAGAATCAATTAAACTGTTTTCATCTCGACTAAGATAACAGCCTTCAATAATATAAAATTCAGGATGTTTTGTAGATCCAAATACTCTTAGAATAGCAAAAGGTTTGTTTCTTATGCTTTGAAAAAGTTGTTGCAGCGTATCAATAAGAGTGAGGTCTGGAATTTCTACCATATCGGGAAGTGCTGATTGGATTCCCCTGACTACTTGGTGCCAGTTTCCATCAAGTGAAACTAGCGGTAAGGGTCGAGCTATAAAATTAGTTATTTTTAACGCTATTTGCTCGGGATCTAGTAGACGATCGATTGTATCTTGTTTTGAAAGAGAGTCTAAAAAATAACGCTCCAATCCTTGTATTAAAAATGGAGTATACGTTGACTGGGTAGGAATGCTCGAATTTAAGTTTTCAGTAAGAGCTGCAGAATTTGAAATAGATGAAGGACTGTCAGTGAGAAATGAAATAATTTCTGCAGGAAAGGATTGCTGGTTACTGTATTTTCTTCCGATAGTGGTTAGGGCCTTTTTTCTGTGGATTAAACCTGCTTGGTAATCAAGAAGTTCTTTTGATGTAGGATTTTTATCAATACTTTCAATTAATTTAACTTTTCTTGTGCTATCTCTATAATTATAGTCTGAAAAGGCAATCTCAAATCTAAGCAAGTCTATAAGATATTCACGAATTAGATCTGGTTGGTAAGAATCTTCAGATAGAGTTTTGCTTAGTTTCTGTTCGTGAGACAATAAAGATTCGTATTTTTTATATAACTCGTTTAGCCTTTCGTTTGTTAATTCGACTTGGTGGGCGCGATAAATCATTGCTCTAAATTCGTTTGAAGCTAATGGCAATAAACGCAACTTGATTAATGCACCTTTACTTTCGCCATTATCAATTTTGTCTTTATCAAAGTGAATATATATATCTTCGTGATCATCCATCCAAGTACGAGGGCGAAGTGGTGTGGATAACCATAATGGATCTTCATTTATATATGGTATACGCGACGGACCACCAGGGATATGGTCTTCAATTTTGGTGGATAATCTAATTGTTCTTTGTATTATTCCTTTATCACCTAACTGACCAAAATTTTGTTCAATTCGCACTGTGAAATCATCTGTATCAAACATAGATTCCCGTTGGATCTTGGTGTAGAGAGGAGTTCTTCCTGACAATTCTGGATACAGATCATCTATTGTTGGATTTTGCAATAAATATTGACTTCTTTTACCTAGAATAAGTGGACCAATTCTGATTTTCTGATCTTGTGTAAAGTCGAGGCTTACACCGTGTGCCACATAAATATCTCCAAGACCGGGATTCCAGGAGGTATTTTCAACTAATTCATAAGATGAGCTATCAGTTTCATTTTCCATATCTCTAACGCGTAAGTTCTTACCTTTATTAAAATCTAAGTTTAATTTGAATGAGATTTTTTTCTGTTAAACCATAAATACTTAGACTCTAACAGATTATAATATTTCCCTTTTTTCCAAGTGCAAGATGTTTCGTAAAATTCTCGTTAAATCCCGCACTTCTTGCGTGCTTTTAAGTCTTTAATTGAAGGAGAGAGATGAATTTTGTTTTTAAACGGGTCAGGTTTTCATAAGTTTTTTCGGAGTGGTATGATTTTCATTTTCTCCCAAACAATTGGCATATATACTCATCTTACTCCGATTTGCAAGCTTTTAGCTCAGCAAAGAGGATTAGATGGGTTTATACTGAATAATTAGGTTGCAAACCTGAGTTATTAAAGTATACATCTTCTTTTATAGATTAAATAAAAATTCATCTAATTAGATTTTTGCTACAATTGATATGATCTCTAACAGTTATGAATGAAGCACAATTAGATAATTTAAATCAACTGACAATACTAACAGCAGAAAAGCTGCCGTCTCCTCAAATGCAGCTTGCTGTCAATGTTCCCGTTTATGCCGAATATGATAACGGAAACATTTTTCGTTTTATAGAGGCATTTACGAAACAAACTGCCAGTCCAGAAAGTATTGAACTTCTTTTTATTATCAATAACCGGGTTGAAGAAAGTCAAGCAAGGTCACCAGCTTTTTTAGAAAACCAACATGCTATGGAAGCAGTTCGATATGTGCAAGGTAGTAGTTCGATTCCCGAAAACATAAATGCGTACCGTACCAGAGTATTAAAAGATGCTCGAAGTAAAAGGCTAAATATACATTGTTTGGATTTATCTACCGGAGGGATAAAAAAAATATGGGTATTATTCGAGATTTAGGATTAAAACACGAAGCAGAACGTTTTAGTAGCATATCTCCTCATAGCGGAATAGTTTCTATATTGGGTGCAGATACTCGGGTTGATTCTACTTATGTCAGGAAAATACTTAACCATTTTGCAGACCCTAAGAATGATGCACTATTTGTAGATATGGATTATTACATTCCTTCAGGTTCTGAGAAACTTTTTAGTTCCTCGTTTATTAACCAATTTCGCAAGGCTTATTATTTATGGCAATATGCTGTAGAGTCAAGATTTGGAGGTTTCATTAGTGGTGTACAAATAACTGCAAGAGTAAAAACCATTGAAAGGATAAATGGAATACCCCGTCAGGCTAGTAACGAAGATTTCGCATTGGCTCAATATCTAATGGACGAGGTTGCTGTTAAGTATGTTACAGATGTAACAGTTCATACAAGTGATAGGGCGAGAGAAGAAGGATTTGATTCAAAGATTAGATTGCGACAGTTAGATGAAACAGTCTCAAAAAGAGATATATCAAAATATAGACCGAGAGCAAGTTTTTTACAGAACGAATTAGTAAATGCATATCATGAAGATAACTCTTTTATATATGATTCTAAAAAGATGGCGGTACTATTTGTTTCACATAGAATACCATATAAACATCAACAATTTCTTGATCATCTAGAATGGGCGCAAAAATTGGAAGCACAACTACCCAATAAAGATAAATCCATGCAAAAAATTCTTCAAAAATACACCGGTTCTTTTATTGCTCAAATGGCTGGATGGCAGGACACTCAAGAATTAGAAGGCGACTCATTATGGAGTAAAGACTTTGTTACTGAAGCATATGAAGTATTTAAAAGAAACATCAGTGAAGATGAGACGCAAAAATTAGACGAAATAATTGCTTCGCATAAAAAAGGAGCCTCTATTATATTAAATGTCTCACGAAGTTATATAACTGAAGCTGTGGCAATGGTTTATTCAGGTCAAATTTTTGATGAAGCGTATTTTAATAAAAAACCCAAAGCACAAGAGTTTATTGAACAAAACCCGTGGATTATAGGTGCAGCAAATGAGTTGCCATCAAAATATCCTGATCAAAAAAGTGCTTTAGATTACTTGCTTCAGACATATCCTGAATACATGGGAGATTTTGACCACTCGGGATTGCGCAAAGCCACAGTAATACTTCAAGCGCTTACCGAATTTGCTATTCGAGCTGGAAATGAACCTGAGCAGTTCCCGCTCGCAAACGCATTTCTTAAAAGAATTCAACTATGAACACTTTAACACCTGGGAGGTGTTATATATAAGACGGAGGACGTTTTACTATCGCCTGCCTCTTCTTTCCTTGCGTATAATTCTTTAAATACAGGAGAGAGGTGTTGATTTTTACCTTTAGATGATCTGAATGCCTTTGGTCCTGACTTCTTTAGCAAGCGGATCATATTTATCAGCCAAATCTTTAGGATGATATGGAATTACATCTGCAGGAGTAGAGAACTCATGGACGATTTTTAACAGCTCCACTTCTTCCAGATGATAATCTCTGCCAAAATCGGTAGAAACGACACATATATCCACGTCACTGTTTTTTTGCTGAGCATTTTTTGCATATGAGCCAAAAAGATATACATGATCAACTTTCAAACCGTGATATCGAGCCCGATTGACAAACTGTTTAACATAATGAATCGCCTCTTGTTGAGTCAATGTTTTAGATGTTGCTCTATCCATAAAAATAGTTCCCTTGTTAATGCAAGATATGAACTGGTAAATTCTTCCGTAGCTTTTTTGTAAAGGCGTTGTTTATAGATATCATAACGGGCTTCGATATTAAAAGTGGTTATTTCACGTAGGTTGTTTTCCTGAATGCTTGTAAGTGTTAATTTTGCGGTTAGGGCAAGTTTGAGAAGGTCATGGGTAATTGGGGGAGCATCATTCATCTGTAAAATACAGAGCGATTTGAGCATTTTTTCTAGTGCCAGATGACAAAAGAATAGACAATAGACGTATTTTTTACTGACAAATAATATTTGTGCTGTATCTAAATCATCTGTTGCACTTTCTTTCCATTTCAGTATCGCCTTATCTTGTGTCATAACGACAATTGTACCAGTAAATAGGCAGTTGCTGCAAATATCCAGCAGTATTTCTCATCAAAACACTTCGCGCTTCTTTCCTTGTGTTTAAAACTTTAAATACAAGAGAGAGGTGGATTTTGCCAGTTCTTTATCGTTTTGTGAGAAAATTTAAATAATTATTCTGATTGATTGTAGTAAAAGATGCCTGCGGATATAACACATGCCATTGACGCGGTGGACTTTTTATCTTCTCACCCCATTTTATTTCAAACGCAGATAGTTTCCCTCGATGTTCTTCGACCAGATCTATTTTCTGTTGCGAAAGCGTTCGCCAAAAGTAATGGTTTACCGATATTCCAGCATTTTCCAGCATTTTTATACGTTCGTTGATGATGAAATTTTCCCATAAAACACCTGTGTCCTGGCGCAGACTGAGCAGATTCAGATTTTTGATGAGACTATTGCGTATTCCCAGATCGTAGAAATATATTTTACGCAGTTTTCCCAATTCTTTACGCACATTTCGGCTTAAAGGAGGCAGGCGGTAAATCACGAATGCCTGTTCTAATATGCGGATGTATGAGGCCACGGTAATCTTGTCGACTCCAACTAAATTAGCTAGTTCATTATATGAGACTTCGTTGCCAATTTGCAGTGCAAGCGCCTCAAGCAGTTTTTGCAGGATTTCAGGTTGTTTGAGGTGCTGGTATTCGAGAGCGTCTTTATACAAATAGCTCGTGGTGATTGACCGTAGCAAAGTTTCAGCTTGACTCGGTTCGATGACGACTTCAGGGTAAAGACCATAGATCATAAAGCGTTCCCGCAAACGGTTGAGTTCAAGAGAAGAATATACCGCGGAAAGTTCTGCAAGTGAGACCGGGTAGAGACGAAATTCATACGTGCGACCGGTAAGGGGCTCGGCAATTTTGTTTGCCAGGTCAAAGGCAGAAGAGCCTGTGGCTATAATTTGCAGTGCGGGTTTGGTATCAACGAGCAGTTTGATCGTTAGTCCAATATTTTTTACCCGCTGCGCTTCATCAATAATTACGAGTTTTTTGTCACCGATAAAACTCAAAAGTTCTGTCGAAGATTTATCCGTTAAGGCGGATCTAATGTCGGGTTCATCGCAGTTGAAGTAGACAGAATTGACATCGATTCGTTTCTGGATAGCTCTAACGAG
>JAHFKJ010000020.1:19211-26072 GCA_023245415.1 Candidatus Gottesmanbacteria bacterium
TACCAATCTGCCGCGGGCCGTATATAATAATCGCTTTACCCTTAAAAAGGGAATTTTCGATCCGCTGCTGTATAGTTCTCTGAATAAGTATAGTTTTAGGTGAGTTTATTCACCTAATATATAGTATATTAGGTGATTTGTCAAGTAACAGAATCAATCGAGTCTCTTAAGTAAATATTTTAACACCTGGGAGGTGTTTAATATATAAGACGGAGGACCTTTTGCTATCGCCTGCCTCTTCTTTCCTTGCGCTTAAATCACTTGACCTGAGGGAATTTGGGATTTGGGAAATATCACTATTTTATAATTCGTGTAAAAATTATAAGCAACCTCTTCGCCATTTTCGATCCGCTTTTGTTGATCTTGAGAAGGATTCTTGATAGTCAGTTCGATAGAGATGTGTTGTCCGGTGACAGCATGTTTTGGTTTAATTCTGACTTCATTACTCGTTGAATCTACTACTTCCGTTCCGAACTCGTCATTTGAAACGGCCCATAAATTTGTTACAGTTATATCTTCATCTGGTTCATAAGCAACTTCTACCCCGCCCAAACCATCTTCTTTTACTTGTAAATTCTTCATGACAGAGGACAATTTCGTATCATCTGATGTATGCCAAAAATAGACGGGAGACCTTGATTCTAGATTATATATACCCGAATTAACCCCAACCACAGTCCCGCCTTGGGTCATCGCCATCTGCAGTATTGCCCGGGATTTATAAAATTCATGCTGTCTGTCCGGGGGCACAAAACTTGCCTGAACCGCATAATGTTTGAGCATGCCGGCATCGATCAGTTTCAGGTCCGGTTTAATTCCCAGAGCTTCTTCGAGTACGTCTAGTACCCGGGAAGCATTGGTCATGACATTGTTTCTGGCAAGTGACTTATCTTTCTGAGTAATTGGGTTTCCATCTGTCCAATCCGGATACCATGAAAAAAGTTCCCGTGAAGTTGACAGGTATCGGCTTTGCTCTACCGGATCAGGTGATAGGCTTGGTCTAGCAACAACAATTTCTTTTGCTTTACGTTCAATTATTAAGTCACGAATAGTCTTTAAGTATGGATCATCTGTAAATGCATTCCAGGCAGTGTTCATGGCTCTATAAGTAGTAATGTATGCTTGTTTTATTTGTTCTGAGTCAGTCGATTTGGATATACTCCTATAGTATTTTAAATTTTCTCTGACAGCCTGGATATGAACTATTGGATTAACTGCTACGATTTGTTCTTTAGAGCTTTGTGACATGATTATGATGCTATCATTTTTTTGAAAATAATGCAAAAACTCTTTTTAATAAATATATTATTAAATCTAGATCACAGGCCGATAGTTCATTAAGAAGTACTATATCTAAACGATAATTTTAGGGTTGAATTTTAGGGTTGATCCCTTTGCAGTGAATTATTTTGTGTTTACGTCTATTCCCGGTATATCGTGATACAATAGCCTTAGAGAGACAAAAAACTATACTTTAACACCTGGGAGGTGTTTTAAATATAACACCTAGGAATTTGCCAACTTACTCTAGTCTAGTGACAAGTGTTTAATATTATTCAGATTGCGTTGATAATCTGCTTGATCAGTTACAAACTCCACATATTGTTGTCGAGTTTTAAAATACGTTAAGATAGTAGTCGTGTCACACAAGCCCGATTTTTTTTTCATATACTCCGGCAGCGACGACCAGGGATAAAGATAGAGTTCAGATAAAGACTTTACTACAAACGATTTAAACGGATTGAGGTGGATGTAACGGCTTACATATAATATCTGTACATCAGTTTCGATACGTACCGCCTTAAACTGATCCAAAAACAAGGAACCGATTCGTTGATTCTTAGTGTTGAAATATCGGGTATAACTATTTTGATAATTACTCAAAAATTTTGAAATTCCTCTGTCTTCTCGTTGGCGCAAAATTAGATGAAAATGATTTGGCATCAGGCAATAAGCGAGTACGTCCGCATGAGTTTTATGCTGATGCAGATTTTCAAGAAATAATTCCTTTCGGTCATAACTCAAAGTGTAGAAATATGCCAACCTGAGTGGTGGATTAACAAAACGGTAATACGCTAACGCTTCAGAAGCTCTTTTGTAATCGCGTTTTCTTAAAAAAGTTTGCCGATGGTCGAGTCCGCGATTAAATACATGATATATTTCTCCAGTAGCTAAAGGTATAGGTCTTCCTGGCATATTATACATTTTAGTATAAGTCTATTTTAATAGGTGTCAAATCTACAACACTTCCCAGGTGTTATAATTATTGAATAAAAGTTACAAGATACAGTAAGATTAGTATACAATCAAAATTGTATGAGTGAAGAGACAGGTTCAGAATTCCCTTTAAATAAACCGGAAGTACTTTTTGATAAAGGCGATGTAGCTATAATATTAGATGGTGGAATAACCATAAATTTAACTGGAATAGCAGATGCACAACTGCCCAAAATCCAGGCAGCGATGGCAGATCCAAAAAATGTTGCAGGATTGCAGACGACTTTAAGAAAACATTTAGGAATGCCCCTTAGGGGCGATATCATTCCCGCTGGTGCAGTTGAAACTATTTCAAGTGAACTTGAAACACCGCAATGGGCTTTTATCGGTCTATCTCAATTACAACATGAAGTTCAAGGTTTATACGATTTTCTGCAATTGTCAGATGACGAAAGAACACTGCTACAGATGATGGGGGGGGTACAAACTTTAAGTGCAATTTACACAAATCAGCCCGTAGGTGGTCAATTCAGAAAAGTTCTGGTCGGATATGCGCTAAAGCAAGTTGTGCCTGATATTTATCAGGCAATTGACCATTTCGCACCCCGATTGAATTCTCAATTAATGACAAAATTCAGTCGAATGTTAGCTCAATATCAGCAGGATATAGAGAGTGAAAACAATATTCATAGAATGGGAAATCCATTTGATAAATTATTGAGTGAGACGCCTAGCGGAACTGCTGATGGCGTGATAGTGCAGTTGGCAGAACAGGTCATCATGACGCCACAACGACGTCAGCTATTATCTGATGCAAATAAAGTTCTCAACTATAATTCTAATGAAAATAACAAACAACCAAACTGGAAAGAAGCAGACACGCAAGCGAAAACGGCTGGAGCTGAACAGTTCTTAAAAAGAATTTGGCAGGGGACACATGTAGGTGCGTTAGATATAGAGGGAACGGGAAATTTGCGCGAGAGCCAAGGAAGTCTGCATTTTTTCTACGCTATTTTACGAGCTAATTTATCCAGTCATGCGGTATTGCCTGAATTTATCAGTAATCCGGATCAGCCAAATCGATTGACTTCTGGTTTTCCATTTGGATCGAAATAGCGTTTTAGGGATCAACTCTACTTCCCACATCCACGCATATCCCCGGACCCATCGTCGAGGAGAGGGTAAATTTGAGGATTTTATTTGTCCCGATTGATTTAATCAAACTTTTGATATTGGCTTGCAATTTGTCTCCCTTAAATGAAACTTTGCCAATGCTAAAGTGAATCAGCGGATTCTTGGGTTCTGTTTTCCACTGCGTTTCTCCCCCAGCCAGTTCTTTAGCTCTCTTTTCTGCATTTTCCGAAACCGTGCCGTTTTTAGGATTTGGCATCAAGCCTTTGGGACCTAAAACACGGGCAAATTTAGCCAGTTTTGGCATGATTGAGGGGTGGGCGACCAGTATATCAAATTCAATTTTGCCTGCCTCGATTTTTTTGATCAGGTTTTCATCAGCTATGGCCACAATCTTTTGCTTTCCCGTGCCATGGGGCAGATTGACGCTGCCTGAAAGTCCTTTATTTTCAGCAGATAACATTTCCGGATTAAGATTGATATGCGCCTCTACCGTCGCATCGAATTTGGTATTGGCTGTTTTCTTCAGCAGTTCGATTGCGATCTCAAGTGGGTATGATTTGCGTTTGTCGACAAATGCACTTATTTGTTTATAACGCCTAGAACGTAATTTTTTAACAATTTTTTTTCCGCTTGATGCAGATCCGCCTTTAACAGACTTTTTTTCCTCAACACCTGACAATTCGGACCCTTCATGAAGCATGGCCTCAATTTCAGGTTTCAGCTGGTCACCTTCAACGACCGCAATTTGCTGGCCGCCCTTAAGTCCGAGGCCTTTGGTATGGGCCTTGCCTTTTTTAATATCTTTAGCAACTTTGCGGTTTTTGGCTTCCTGTTTTTGGGCTTTTTCCTGGGATTCATCTCCCAGTGTTCTGACGCGTATTTTTCCCATATGCTTATTTAAGGGTTTCTACTTCTACTCCCATGCTTCTGGCTGTGCCGGCGACGATTTTTTGCGCTGCCTCCAGATTATCGGTATTTAAATCGGGAAGTTTTTCGGTCGCAATTTGCGTAATTTGAGATTTCGTGAGTTTTCCGACAGTCTCGCGTGATGGTGTTTTGGCTCCGAGTGTCAGATTTAAAGCTTTTTTGATGAGCGCTGCGACCGGGGGAAGTTTGGTGACAAATGAGAATGTCCGGTCTTCAAAAATAGTGATCACAGCTGGAATAATCTGGCCTTTAAGTTTTTGGGTGCGTTCGTTGTAAGCTTTGATAAATTCCATGATGGCGATGCCGTGTTGGCCTAAAGCCGGTCCGACCGGAGGAGCCGGGGTAGCTACCGCAGCCGGTAAATTAAGTTTTACGATAGTTTTTATTTTCTTGGTAGCCATAATGTGTAGTGAGATAGTAAAGCTAGAGGGATAGTATACTAACGAACTTTCTCACTATATATCTAGTTTTTAGAAAAGAGTTTCCGGGGAATCGAAGCTAAGGTGGTTAAAACAAAGTGAGATTTACCTCTTTCGAAACCTCTTTCCGGTCTCTGCCTCAAATTAGTTCACAGATCTTAAGACTAAAATGAGGTAACGCAATTATAGCAAATAAGAGTTTTGGGTTCAAGACGTCAATCTGCTTAATGCTAAAGGTGGCACCTTAATTTAAGTTAATTAAAGAATATCCCGAGGTGTCTACTTACCACACCCCGGGGGTGGGTACGTGGGTACACTGGAGTGGGGCAAGAGGAGGTGTTTCAAAAACGGAGGTTTTTGAGACAAACATTGTTGTGTTTACAAGAGGCGAACATCTCTAAATAGAAGAATTGGGACGTTGCTACGGGGGTCGATATCGTAAATCATCCTTTCTTATGTGACGTGAGTGAGAGTATTTTATGGTGATGATGAGAAGAGATGGAAAGTCCGCTAACGGGAGATACTATATTTATCAGGACTAGATCCACCTTCGTGCTGACCGGTTCGGAGATTCACCGTAAATTCCACTTCCTTATTGAGCGGCGAATCCCAAGCTAGGCCCCGGATAACTTCGGACGTGACATCAATGATCTTGAGGCCATCCCACGAGAGACGAGCTGTGCGCCAAACCATACCCGCCGTACCATTTGCGACTAACTCAGTAAAGCTTGCAAAAACAATTAGGCTCCTATCAAGTATGGAACGCGCGTCTATGATCGGATGCAGTTTAATTTCCTCCCAAGTACCAGGTTTATCTACCCGGACAATATAGCCAGTGCCTGATGAAATCACACATACACATTTCTCATTTGGACAACTAAAAACTTTACTGAGAGAAGCTGGCGAACGGTAGCCAGATGCAAAAACCCCTAACCATACATCTCCTATTCGAGGCGTAACTTCGACTAGGAGCCCCCCGCTACTGCCCCCTCCCTCTGCGGCTCTAGGGAAGTAAATCCTTCGCACTTGATTAGGGCATCCTGACCACTCATCAACTATTTCTACCTCATACTGGTGGGAAAACTCTAAACCTAACTGTATTTTTTTCATCTTTCCGTCTTTCTTATTTATCTAAACTTGGGTCACGACACCAAATAAACACCGGCCTTCGTGCGACTAGTTGTCCTCCAATGAAAACTATACGCCGACCTGTTCCCCATTTTATTCACTGTAGCGAACGTAGTTCATGATCGCTAAACCCATTTATTTGTCTGGCCTAAAGAACCTGTGTACGATGATAGCGAGGCGGCAACACCTGTAAGAGGTAAAGTGTCGCCACACCCCCGAAACCCATTACAAAACTCAAACTAATTTGAGTTTATTCAGTCATTGTGCCTAAAATATAGGCAGCACCCTAAGGAGGTAACTGCCTATGTATGATCATACGAAATTGGTATCGAAAAATGTATTTAATGAACTACTTTCATGTTTACCATCTAATAAGCAAAGGAGATTTGGCAGGAGAAGAATAGCAAAAGAGACGTTGTTATGCGGTATTCTTCAAGTACTGGTCAACGGTGTTTCCTGGAATAAGATTGCTTGGTGTGGTTGTAGTTATGTCAGTTGCTGGAGGTATATTCATGAACTGCAACGTCGGACCGGCCCGAAGTATACGGACCCGAACAACGGCAGCATTGGCAGGAAACGGCAGACTCATATTTTTTTGGCGGCAGGTAGTACAGGTGGGAGAATATATGGTGAACCAGGACTTAAGCGTATCAATGCCTGCGGGATTTTTTGTCCGCCTTATGGAAATGCGTCCGTAAAAATCAAGTTCCTGCCACACCGGATCAGTTGAGGCAGAATTAACACCCGTCAAATCAACGCTTGCATCAAAATCTCCGAGCATAGTTAGCGGTGTGCCGTTGATTGCCGGAGTAATTGCGGAAATATACGGCTTTGCGGAAACAGGTGCTGACTGCGCGGTGAGTTGCAGCTGGTCATTTGTCCGGGTGAAAGCTGACTGTGAATTGTAATTTGTTACCCAATTTTTGATATCCAATGGACCGGATCCTGTAAAACTATCAGCTATTATTACCACGCTGCTGTTTACAAGTACCCGGATACTTTTTGATACCTGGCCGTAGCTGCCCGTTGCGTCCAC
>JAHFKJ010000051.1 GCA_023245415.1 Candidatus Gottesmanbacteria bacterium
ATAAAACCTATTGCACTTCCAAAAGTACCGGACTGGTAATGATATGTACTGCTTCCAAAGCCGTGGTAATAACTGTTTCCTGCGGAATATTGACGCTAAATACGCCCGTTTGTGTCGGAGTTACCGTTATGGTGGCGATCTTTAAACTGCCGCGAAAAGGTTTGTTATAGGAAATTGCGGCCGGATTTATTTGTACTGACGCGTCAGATTCTATTATCAGAGACAGCGTGGGAATCAGCTTCGTATCATCGGCAAACTCGGCCATTACGCTAAGTTTAATCCGTTCACCAGGGCGGACTTTCAATGTCGGAGGCTCAAGCCACAGACGCAGTTCCTGACTTTTTTGAGCCCGGGAAAATATGGTTAAGCCTTGGGGATTTAAGACAACCGCAAGCCCTACAGGAAGTAGTGCCGCTACCACAAAAACGGGTAAAAACTGCTTGAATAGCGAAAACCAGAAATGTCTTTGCGACAGCTGTGGAGAAGAGGAATCAATCTGAGGTGGACGTAAATTTATTTTCATGCTATTTTATTGTAGCACGCTTGTAACATACTCATAAAGAGGGTATTTTAAATCAGCTAAAGTGGGTAAAATTTTTTGCAGATCGCTTAAGATTAAAGGACGAAGCCTTGACGGTGCAAAAAACTAATAAACCCAAACCAGTTGCGCATCAGAAAAAATTTGAACCATGAATCTGGGCAGCGAAGTTTAATTCGTTACCATAGCCGGAACAACTTCTGAAGGAACACCCCTCATAATTTGTGCAAATTCGTCGCCTTCGAGGGTTTCTTTTTTAACCAGCTCTTCTGCTACATCATCGAGTCTGGTGCGGACTTTTTTCAGTGTCGCAAACGCCAGCTTATATGCGTTGTCAAGAATCTTTTTCACCTCGTTGTCAATTTTAGACATCATCTCTGGGGAAACGCTTGGGCTTTCATAGTAAGCTTTCCCCCATTCAGTGACGTCCATCTGCGGACCGAAGTTGATGGGTCCGATTTCACTCATCCCAAACTCAATCACCATCTGCCGGGCAATACTTGTCGCCTTATCAATATCGTTTGAGGCTCCGGTCGTCAACTCATTAAACACTAACTCTTCCGCAGCCCGTCCGCCAAGCATCGACGCAATTTGATTAAGAAGCCGGGACTTAGTTTCATGAACCCTATCCCGGGCTGGCGGGATAAGTGTAAATCCCAGAGCCAGCCCCCGCGATATGATGCTGATCCGATGCACCGGATCCATATTGGGCAGTTCATAGGTGACGATCGCGTGTCCGGCTTCATGATATGCCGTCATTTTCCGATCCATATCCGACTGCAGGCGCTTTTTTTCCGGTCCCAGTTTCACCTTGGTCGCTGCTTCTTCCAGATCTGCCATACTGATGGCGCGTTTATTTGCCCTAGCTGCTGCAATTGCAGCTTCATTGAGCATATTCTCAAGATCTGCTCCGCTAAAACCTACCGTTCTTTTGGCGGTTTTTTCCCAATCCGCATCTTTTTCAAATGGTTTGCCTTTCATATGGATCGAAAGTATCGCTTTCCGGCCTTCTATATCCGGAAAATCAAATACGACGCGCCGGTCAAATCTGCCGGGACGCATCAGCGCCGGATCCAGAAGATCACCGCGATTTGTGGCTGCAATAACCACGACCTGTTCATTTGGTGCGAACCCATCCATCTCCACCAGGATTTGATTGAGCGTCTGTTCGCGCTCATCATGTCCGCCCATGACTCCAGAGCTGCGCATTCTACCAATTGCATCAATTTCATCTATAAAAATGATGGCCGGTGCACTTTTTTTGGCAGACAGAAATAAATCCCGAGCCCGCGATGCCCCAACCCCCACCAGCATTTCCATAAATTCGCTGCCCGCGATTGAAAAAAACGGCACACTGGCTTCCCCGGCCACAGCCCGCGCCATAAGCGTATTGTGATTGATAAAACCATTCCCTAAGAAACTATGAGTTTGCGGTACGGTAAAATCATACACCCGCTGATATCCAGATCGTACAGATACTACTGGAGAAAAGAAAAGATTTGCTTCAAGCAAGCTTCGCAAATATTCCAAATGAGGAATCTCAATACTCAAAGAGCCAGCATATTGCACATATTCCTTTAGCGTTTGACGGGATACTCGCATGCGTCGCCTGACTTTATCAATTGTTTTAGAAAGCTTTTCCTTACTTAACTTCATTCCTGAAATCACTCGCCAAGATTCCTCAACTAAATGAGCGATTCCAGGAATTACATCGATATTTGTATTCACGCGCGACATTTTCTGAAGATGTTGTTCAACTAGTTGTTGCTTGCGTTTTAATCTAAACCCTACAGTTTTTCCAAATGCCACCAGTCCTGATCCGGTTAAAGTGATGCGATATACCGGCCGGTGGTATCCATTAGTAACTTTACCTTTTTGATTTAAACCAGCAATCACACCTAAATTTAAGAGCATCATCTGCACCTGACGCGCCATACGTTCACTCACTGTCGTGTATTCGAATTCCGCCCGATTTCTACCTATAGATGCATCTGTATCAAAAAGTCCTTGCAGGAACAAAACTTGGATCGATTTCGAAGCCTGAAGAATAGTATGAGGCACTACTTTGTCAAAAGAAAGTAGATATGACATGCCCATCTGATAAAGATATCGCTTAAAATCCCAACTGGACACTAAAAAAGATTGACCATTAGTAGTAATAGCGCTATCACTATATCGTTTAGTAACATATGATTTAAAAAAGTTGATGATTTCTTCATCAATTCCAGTCAGTCCTATTCTGCTAGAATGACTCAAGTTACCATCTCCAGTCAATATACCCATAAGATAAGCGGTATCATTGTCGACCAAATCAAGAGTGCCAAAAAATTGTCTGCCAAATTGGATGGCAACTTGATCACCTGGCAATACATCAGCAAGTTTGCGAAATTTCAAAACCCCGCTATTGGTCATCACTATCACTGGATGTTCGGACGTACCTTCCAGAGAGAATCCTTGTGCAAGCTGAATTTGCACAGTGTTTTGCTCTCCCAGATCGTACCAGTGAGAAGCATATTTGTCTTCTGATGAGGTGTTTTCAATATTGAAGCTGGCCAATCCTGCCCCATGGGTTTCATGTGACTTAGGATCAACAAAATAATAACGGGGTATATCCCGTATTTCCATCAGTCCTTTGTTAGTCCATACCATGGTCTCCCCGGTCACACACTTTCCCGTCCCGGCAGGACCTATCAAAATCACGCCTTTGGGAGTACGGGCTCCTAATGCCCGATATTTTCCCGGATGTTTGAGGAAATCAACGACTTCCTCGAGCTCTTTTTTGGCTTCATCAACGCCAGCCACATCTGCGAAAGTGATCCGCGGATGGTCTTTGTTAAATAGTTTTGCGCGGGATTGACCGAATGAAAAAATACTGTCCTGAGCCCCTCTAGCCTGACGAATTAGAAATAGGAAAAATACTACCATCAGCACTAAGGGCAATATGTTTGAGAGAACTGACACCCACATTTGGCCGAATGAATTATCTTTAACTAAAATCTCCACGCTACTCAAGTCAACTTTGGCACTGTCAAAAATTTTGTAAATGCTGTCCTGCGGTTCTTTACGCGACATTACTTCTTTGCCGTCAGCATATGTCACTTTAAGTTTGATTTCATCGACTTCAATCTTGTGAATTTTTCCCGTCTTCACGTCGGCTATCACTTCAGACAATGGCTTCTCATCATGTATTCCCGGAGATTGCACTACGGATAGGAAAAATGAGAATGCCAGAAAACCGATGAATAAAATTAAAAATAGATTTTTGAGGTTAAACTGCATCCGCAGCTCAACCCGTTTTGGCCGTTTAGAGTTTTTCCCATTTAGCGGTGTTTGTTCCATAATTAATATTTAAGAAGACTAAAAGTATACCACAGTCGCCATACGTGCACAAAACATGATTTTAGTTTAACATCTTGTCAGGAAGTAAGTCATTGATCAATTATAACCACTTATGAAAAATCGGGTTCGAGTACCATTTTTACGAATTATGGCGATTATATTTTTTCTGGGTATCGTTCTAATAATTGTCGAGTTACGCATCTTAATCAGGAACCAAATACAACCGGTAATTAATCCTTCACCATTGTCCGCGAGTAGTCCATACCCTTCACCAACTGTATCTCCGTCACCTACCTCTTCTCCTAGTCCGCTATCATTTTCTGAAATGAATGCCCGCTTTGGACCTTGTACATATGCGCCGACTCTGTTTTATCATCATGTTGAAAATTTGGATCAGGCCCAAAAAGAAAACCACAAACAATTTACTGTGGGCGATAATTTTTTTCGGATACAGATGCAATATTTACAAGGTAATGGCTATACCGTGATCCGCATGCAGGACGTAATTAATTTTTTTGATACGGGTACCAAATTACCGGGAAAATCAATCCTGCTGACATTTGACGACGGTTACAGCGATTTTCATGCAACCGCATTTCCGATTTTAAGAGAATTTGGTTTTGCCGGTACGCTTTTTTTACCTACCGGTTTGACTGGCAACACCGGCTATGTCACCTGGAATGATGTTGAAGATCTCAAAAATGGCGGATTAATTCTGGTTGCTAACCATACCTGGTCACACCATAATGTCGCTGGTGCAGCAGCTGTCGTGGAAAAGGAAATTTCGACTGCTGATACCCAACTTACCCAGCATGGACTCAATATACCCAAAGTTTTTGCCTATCCCTATGGCATAGAAGCACCCCAGGCGATAACATTTTTAAATAAACTGAACTACCAGTTAGCTTTTACCACAGAGCCGGGGCGAACATTGTGTAAACAAAAACGGTTAGAGCTGCCCCGTGTTCGCATCGGCAACTCTAATTTAAACGCGTATAGCCTATGAAGCTCCACGTCACACGAAGTGGAACGTGGTACCCTCAAATTCTTCGGCGAGCGAAATCCCTCCGAAGCGAAAATTCTTCGCTTTCATCCTCGAGCTTATGGTTCGACAAGCTCACCATCCTGAACGAAGTCGAAGGGCACTCGCGGTTTTTCGCGAAGGGGGATAAACTCCTTGACAACTAGACATTCCGCCTTTTATTATCGGATTTGTGACACACCGGCTTAAGACTCAAGTAGTTTACAAAGAATTTGCTCCATCGCTTTTTTCCCAACCTATTTTTGTGATGCAATCGCGCCATTCCCGGGCTATCAATACGGGTTTTTTGGAAAAACGCTCTCACTCTTCAGTGTTTATACCAGGCAGGCTGAATTTAGGCGCTGATCGTGAAAAAGATACCTATCAGGCTACAATTCAATCACTGCAAATAGCTCCGGTGAAAAAAATTCTCAAGAGGTTTAAGCCTGGGGAAATCTCAACTGTAACCGTTCTTAGAGAAACGCTCTCTTGCGGTCTGAATCGGGCTCTTGATGAAATTGGTATCTCTCCGCACTTTGGCGATGCCTTCATCGGCGCCAGCCATATCAAAGGTGACGGTGAAATTCGCACCGCCTATCTTTATGAAAACATCGAAGGCTTGCACCCAAAAGGCTTATGGATCATTGCAGATAGTATCTGTATCGGCAGAAATCTGGCTTCTACTATGCAGTCGCTACTGAAAAAATTTCAGCCTGCACATATCTTGTTTATTTCCCCTATAGCCAGCCGGATAGGGATAAATAATATTGGTAAGATCACTGCGGGCAAAAATATTCCCACCACTTTTGTCGCCTGGGGTGCGCTTTTTGGCGTCGATGAAGAAACCCTCTACGATATGCCCTGGGGGCATCCCGATACCCAGGCGCTTGACCAACGGGACCAGGATTTAGCCGTCTCAATTTATGGAAAAAATGTCTGCATGGGTGGAGATTTTGGCAACAATTATTATTGTCCGGATCTGGCGATAAAGCTTTATCAGACGCAACTTACTATGCACTACGTCAAGCCAAAAATTCCGTCAGGAAAATCGGTTTTGAAAATATACGAACGCAGTGAACTGCTGATCCGAAATTAATCTAAATTCCACCCCTATAGGCTCCATATCAAAAACTTCCGCCGTTCTGTCTAGGTCGCGATACATATGGGAATAAATGTATCGTATGTCAGACGTTCATCGAGCTAGATATTCACTTCCGAAGTTTGGGAAGCACAGCTATGCTGTGCTGATGAAAACAATTAATAA
>JAHFKJ010000021.1 GCA_023245415.1 Candidatus Gottesmanbacteria bacterium
TTATGCTGCAACCCCACTCATTTTTTTTGAAACACTTTATTATCGTCCGCAAAATATACCAGTATTTCTGTATAATCCAAAACTGCAAATGCCCCCCCGCTATACAGGGGCGATCGGCATGCCGGAAAGTCAGTGGGCCGAAGACTATCCGTTATTTCCCAACCGAGCTATCGTGATTGCGGAAAATGGTAGTTTTCGTTTGATATCAAAACTTCGATAAAACAAATTTATGAATCTAATTGAATTAAGAGTGTATTTTAGTCAGTTGAAACATGATCAGGTTTTTGTCTGGACTTCACGTATAGTACTGATCAGTATATTATTATGTCTGGTGTTACTGGTCATACTCTGGCATAAACTTCCCGGTCAGATTCCGCTTTTTTATTCACTACCCTGGGGTGAAGAACAATTGTCAGATCCGCTCAACCTATTTTTTCTATTATTTGCCGGAGCGTTCATGTACACCTTAAACACCTTAGTTAGTGCACTACTTAGACCAAAATGGCCTTTTTTTGCAAGTATTTTACTCTGTGGAGGAATGCTTGCTACCATACTTGCAATTTATACAGTTACACGAATAGTTCTACTTATCACTTTATGATCAATACATTGATTAGTCCAATAGTAGCGTTCATTCTTACATTCGCAATCACACCTTTAGTAATTAAAATAGCTCACACTTTTCATTTAGTAGATGATCCAAAAAAACGCCGACATCCGGCGCAGGTACATTCCAAACCTGTTGCTCGAGCTGGTGGCATCGCACTTCTTGTCGGGATTTTAGGAGCCAGCCTGTTTTTACCTTTTAATAAACCCGTTATTGGTCTTTTAATAGCCAGCATATTGACTGTAGTAATTGGAGTTATTGATGACTATCGTGATGTATCACCGTACTTAAGATTTGCAGCCAATATTGTTATCGCTTCAATCGTAGTACTTTCCGGAGTCGGCATTCCTTTTATTACCAATCCCTTAGGCGGTATCATCCATCTTGATACGCTGAGAATATCTGGTTCATTTTTTGGTACCCATTCTCTTTTGCTGTGGGCAGATTTATTTGCCGTATTATGGATAGTTTGGACGATGAATATCATTGGCTGGTCATCCGGGATTGACGGACAAATGCCCGGATTTGTGGCTATTACTGCAGTTATTTTAGGTATCTTAAGTCTCAAATTTTCGGCACACGATATTTCGCAGTCATCAGTAGCAACTTTAGCTTTTATCACCGCGGGTGCATTTTTAGGATTTTTACCGTGGAATTTTTATCCGCAAAAAATTATGCCGGGATATGGAGGAAAAACACTTGCTGGATTATTACTTGCAACCATCGCGATTCTATCAGGAGGAAAAATCGGTTCTGCCCTGCTTATACTTGCAATACCCATGTTAGACGCTGTCTATGCTCTTGTTCGACGGATTTTAAATAAAACTTCTCCTTTTAAAGCCGACCGCTATCACTTACATCATCGATTGCTTGATTTAGGTTGGAGTAAGCGAAAAATTGCATTGTTTTACTGGCTGGTTTCGGCTATACTCGGATTAATCGCACTAGAGCTAACCAGTGCCCAGAAATTTTATGTGTTTGTGAGTATTGGCGTAATAGTTTTTGGGGTATTACTTTGGCTCTCAATACTCATCAAACATAAAAACTTCGATAATGAAATTTAGGATGAACTATGAAGCAGGATTTATTATTGCCATGGGTAATATTAAGAGCCGTCAGACCTCGACAATGGCTGAAAAATTTAGCATTGTTTGCTTCGATCATTTTTACCGGACAACTGTTTAATCCTCAACTTTTCCTTTTAAGCATAAAAGCCTTCGTCATTTTTTGTGCGATAGCTTCAGCTAATTATTTATTTAACGACTGTATGGACGTCGCAAAAGACCGCAAGCACCCGTTTAAACGTTTCCGGCCGGTAGCAAGCGGTAATTTATCCCCGGTTTTAGCAATAACATTGGCTTTTTGTTTTCTGGCAGGAGCTTTATTTTTAAGTTTTTTTATAAATAGCGGGTTTTTTCTTATGTCACTCATTTTTGCAGTATTATCATTTTCCTATACCTTATTTTTTAAACATCTGACGGTGATTGATATAATTATTATTGCACTTGGCTACTTCTTGCGCGTTTATGCGGGTGAGGCTGCCACAGGCTATCATTTGTCGGTGTGGCTGACACTTGCAGTTTTTTCTTTATCGCTTTTTCTAGCTATAGGTAAACGCCGTTCGGAACTTACGCTTCTGCAAAATATGGGTACTAATCTCAAAGATACCCGGGATACTTTAGGGCATTATTCCGAGAAGCTTTTAGATACATATACGGCGATGTTTGCAAACTCTACCTGGATTACGTATGCGTTTTATACTTTTTTGGAGCGGCCGCCGCAGTCACAATGGTTTTATCGGAGCTTCCTTATCGAGACCTTTCCGCCGGACCGCAAATGGCTTATGGCTACATTACCCTTTGTATTGTTTGGCATTATGCGCTATATGCAGTTGATTTATGAAGGTAAAGGCGAGTCCCCCGAACAAATTTTAACTTCGGATGTTCCTCTATTAACAACGATTATATTGTGGGGCACTTTTGCGGTACTTATCATTTATTTGATCGGGGGATAATTTTCGTTATTCAAATTTTTTCGCGTATTGGCTGGAAACCCAACCTTCTTTATCTGAGTCATAGGTTATTTTATACCAGACGATCCCACCAGCCGATTGCTCATCCAGTAGTGAATAAAGTTCACCCGGCTTGATTTGTGACAAAATCTCGGCATCTTTTGAAGCATCTTTTCGGACATTTAAAAATCCAGTGGGGGTATCGAGCACTTCAATATACGGCTTGGGTGGTGGTGACGCTTTGGCCTTGGGAGAAGCTGATGATGTTGCGGGGAAAGGTTTTGCGGAAGTTCCTGGTTTGGCAGAAGGCTTAGGTGTTCCTGAAGTACTTGCCTCGGGTGTCGGAGATGCTAATTCTTCTTGATTTGCGATCAACTGATATGTGGCCGTTAATTTGTAACCGGAGGTAATTTTAATTTTAACAGTGCGATTTTTAAATCCGACTGCTTCAACAGCAAGATCATAATTCCCCGCATCGATATCGGATAACACGACCGGCGTCGTACTTTTTTCATTTCCTGACAGTTTTACCGTCGCTCCATCGGGACTGGAAAGTACAACCAGTTCGCCTTTTTTACCTGTGGACTTTTCCAGAATCAACGTCTCTCCGCCTGAAGTCAATTCACTGCTACCTAATTCCCGATTCACATAGGTCAAAAGATTCGGATTGAGTTTAATTTTGTCTTCCCAGGACACTACTGATTCTACCGTCGTTTCCGGAATCAACTTGATAGTAAATTCACCAGGAGCAACCTTTTGCTCAATAGGAGTTTTTCCAATATTTTGATTATCTAAGAAAACGTTAGCAACCGGCACTGAAGAAACCTTCAATACTGCCTGTCCCTGATTACCTCGACTTCTCAGAACAAAAAATATTATTGTCCCACCAACGGCTAAAAATAATAAAAGAACAATAATTATTTTTTTCATGCAGGCTTTCTATTATATTATACTATTATATAGCAAAGCCACCGACTTTGGCAACAAAATATGGATTTTTAATCCGTCAACTCAATAACAACGAGTCTTCCGTAAATTCCTGCATCCACAACTCCAATGCCTGACTTAACTAAATTTGGAGACAGCAAAGATAGCCGATATGTATCTACTGTCATAATTCCCAACATGGTCACTGATGAGTCAGGACTTAGCGCCACTATTTCAGTTGATTTTAGAAACGAGATGCCGGCATCGTTCATGCGTATTGTCGAATTTTTTCCGTTTTCATCCCAATTGGACAGATATCCCAGTTTGGCTAAATGAGAAACGTGCCCGCGGGCAATAGTCTGCAACGCTGTGTCGTACACAAATGGCATGAAATTCATACGTATTCTTTCTTTATTGATAAGCTTAAACAATTCCTGCTCGTAAGCTTCATCCCAATTTAAATCATTTACGGTAAAGTGAAGTTTTACATTTTCTGGAAGCCGCGGGTTAACGGCTAAAAAAATTAGCGTATTACCAAGACGCATGGGTAAGATTTTATTAAGACTGTTTTCGAATTTTTGTACATTTAAATATAAAACTGGGGCAATTTTTGAGCTTGCTAAAGCAACTTTTAGACGACTACTAATAGGTAGACATAACATCACGACACTAAAAAAAGCTGTAATTATAATGCTCTGTCCAACAATCGGCAAAAAAGCAAACTTGTTGTACAATTTTGAAAACGGCCACTTTTCGGGAACCTCTTCAATATATACTGCGGAGGCAGAAGTATAAAGTTCCTGAAACACAACGGTTAATATAAATAAACTGACACCATTAGCAAGACCATAAGGAAAGGCTACATATTCAATAAATAAATATGCAATAATCGGATAGAAGATAATCGCTGAAATAAATGAAGCCAGGAAAATAGTAAATTCCACCGTGTTGGATAAAAATCCTTTATTCCAATTATCCCACATTAAAAAAATGATAAAACATATAATCAATAAATCGATCCAATACGCGGAGATTAACGATAAAGAAAACATGATTAGGATGTAAATCTTTTTAATAACGTAGGCTCAAGTATTAGTATATAATACCGCCATGGCAAAAACACGCAAGAAACTCGCAATTAAAAAATCGACGTCGAAAAAGCAACTGTTGCTACTTCCTCCTCCTCCAGCACATCAGCCGAAATTGGGCGTGAAAATATACACTCAGATTAATAAATTCAAGTGGCTCATCCTGTTTGTTTTAATAATTTTTAACGGCATATTCATTTATTTTTACATTTTCGTAGACTTTCCTTCACCGGAAACCTTATCAACTACGGAAATTGCCCAAACTAGCAAAATTTATGACCGCAATGGTAAATTATTATTTGATATTTACGTTGACAAAAACCGGACGGTTGTCCCTTTATCCCAAATTCCCTTGTTTGTCCGTCAAGCTACTATCTCAATTGAAGATAAAGATTTTTATCGGCATAAAGGGATCAACCCAATTGGCGGAATACTTCGAGCCGCCAGAGATACACTGCTTCACCAGAAACTTCAAGGTGGTTCCACGATTACGCAACAACTCGTAAAAACTGCTCTCCTCTCTCCACAGCGGACTATATCACGTAAAATAAAAGAAATTATATTAGCTACACTCGTCGAATTTCATTACTCCAAAGACCAAATACTGGAGATGTATCTTAATTACGTTCCCTATGGCGGTACTGCTTGGGGAATTGAAGCCGCATCTGAGCGTTATTTTGGGAAAAAAGTTGATAACTTGACTCTGGCCGAAGCTTCACAACTGGCGGGTCTTCCTGCTGCACCAACACTTTATTCTCCATACGGAGCTCACCCCCAACTGGCTAAAGGCAGACAATTGGATGTTTTAAAACGTATGGTTGAAGATGGCTATATAAATCAAGAACAGTATGACGCAGCCAGCCATGAAGATTTAAAATTTAAGCCTCCTACGACAAATATCCGCGCTCCCCACTTTGTGATGTATGTCAAAGAACAGCTGGTAGAAAAATATGGTGAAAAACTCGTAGAACAAGGAGGCCTGAAAGTAACTACCACACTCGATCTGGATCTGCAGGATTATGCAGAAAGTACCGTTGCATCTGAAGTAGCTCAACTTGACAAAATGCATGTAACAAATGGTGCTGCCATAGTGACTAGACCGACAACTGGTGAAATTCTGACCATGGTGGGATCAAAAGATTATGACGCTACAGATTCGGGAAATTTTAACGTGACTATTGCTCACCGTCAACCGGGAAGCGCGATTAAACCAATAAATTATTCAATCGGTTTAGAAAATCATGTCGTCACGCCGGGAACGGTATTTAACGATGTTCCCACCTGTTTTCAGGCGATACCCCAATTGTATTGCCCCATGAATTACGATGGTCGATTTCACGGACCAGTACAACTAAGATTTGCACTCGGAAACTCGTTTAATATTCCAGCTGTCAAAATGCTCAAAATTAATACAGTACCGACTATGGTTGCTTCAGCTTCTGCTTTTGGTATTACTACACTTAACGATCCATCACGCTTTGGTTTATCATTAACACTTGGAGGCGGTGAAGTACCAATGACTGAAATGGTAACTGCGTTTGGAGTATTTGCCAACAGTGGTATTCGCAAAGACTTAGTCTCTGTGTTAAAAGTTGAAGATGCGAAAGGCAAAATATTGGAAGAATATAAGGATCCTAATCTTAATAAAGAAAATCCTTCATTCCTGCTGATTAAAGGTCCGCGCGTGCTTTCTCCGGAAACTGCGTTTCTTATCT
This sequence comes from Candidatus Gottesmanbacteria bacterium, assembly GCA_023245415.1. GTDB lineage: Bacteria > Patescibacteriota > Microgenomatia > UBA10105 > UBA10105 > JAHFKJ01. The sequence continues at coordinate 6,349 of JAHFKJ010000021.1, forward strand.
CCCACATCCTGCTTGATCCAAATGCCCGATCTCAGGCGTTTGGTCCGAATAATGCTTTGCAAGTCAAAAACCATCCAGCGGTTTCGGTAAAAACCGGAACTACCGATGACTTACGCGACAACTGGACCATCGGTTTTACACCCGATATTGCCGTTGCGGCCTGGGTAGGAAACAACGACAACTCACCGATGAACCCATATTTAACTTCAGGTGTCACCGGAGCTGCACCCATCTGGAATAAGATAATGGAACATGCTCTAAAAGATAAAAAAGAAACCTGGCCGAAAAAACCTGATGGAATTGTCGGCCTGCAGATCTGCCCTATCTCAGGACTGCTTCCACAGGATGACAATTCATGCGGACCACGTTTTGAATATTTTATCAAAGGCACTGAACCCAAGGAACGCGAAAATATGAAAGCGCAGATCGCGATTGACAAAACTACTGGAAAACCCGCTAGTCCCGGTCAAACTGACAACGTGGAAATGCAGGAAAAAAGTGTGGTCCGAGACCCCTTGGGTGCTTATTGTATTGACTGTACACAGGATGGCCCGCCGCAAATTATTCGATAGATATTTTTAACCAATTATTCTAAAGAGCCTGTTTAAAAAATCAATTTTTGGCCATAATTACCCACATTCGATTGCATATCATTCACCAATTGCTACTTTATTACCTTGGATACAATTTTTCACGCTTCTCCTTCTTGGGCATCTCGCTCGAACGCAAGCACTACTATCTCAAAAGCAACTTTTCTAAACATGCTCTTCGTTACGTTTGATTTCTGCGATTCATTTCAAAAACTACGGCAGCAAAGATAATATCGTGGGCGCCACAAATTTGTCCGAATTGACCTTCGGAGACATATGCTCTTTTAACGATATTTAGCAATTTTGGATTAACTTTTTTCAATGACTCTGAAAGATGTTCTAAATTACCCTCCCCAATATTATCATTATTCATGACAACACAATATTTAGGAAATTTTCCGCAAATACCTGGTTCTCCTAATATTGGTATTACTACACTACAACGTTCCATCGGTTTTTCCTTTTAAAGAATCCAAGAAATATATAAATTATAGTGTTTAAAATCTAATTTTTAACGATCACACATCAGTTCCCCGCATTTGCAACGATCAAGCGTCATTTTCCAGGAACAACCGGAAGTCACAACAGGACAAATAATAGGTACGCATATCCCCTCTTCTACATCACTAAGTCGTTTTAAACTGTTTAAGATTAAATTAACTTCATTAAGATCTTTGATGCTTGTATAAAGTAAAAAACCAGAGGTGCCATTCGTCGCAAATACCAATGTGTCGCCTCCTTTACCTTTGTATCGTACGGCTTTATTTCCAAAAATTGAAAAATTTTCTGAATAATCGGTAACACTCACCTGATACAGGGGAAAGTTAATCCTGCCTGCAACAGTTTGATTAATTAGATCATCAACCGAACCCGCAAACAGAATGTAATTAAGATATATGGCGTCGGTTTTCGAACTGCCTATAAGTCTTACCGCTGGATTGGCCGCATATTTATCAGGTGTAACTTGAAGTCTTTGCGGATAACGAAGTGTGATGTTTAATTTTTTATCCTGATAGACTTGCCACTTTAGATTATCGTATTCATCCAAAAAATGAAGTGTTCCTGATATGCGCCTAAACAAGTCTATTTGCTCTGACGCCAATCTATTGGAACCAGCAGGTCTTATGCGAATTAAGTAAGCATAGCCATTTTTCACTCCATACAACGACGCAACTTCCAGATCCGCTCCCGGCAAATATTCCTCTCTGACCACCACATCTACGTTATCTAATGATAATAGTTGAGTTTTCTTCACCTGCGCACTTGGGGATCCTTCATAACTTGTCTTGCTATATTCATCAACGTCTTTAAGATATGCACTCACACTAGCATATGCAGTATTTGCAATATTAATAAGCAGTATTGACGGTTGTTTTTGATCATCTGGACCGATAAGTTCTATTCGCGATTCTTCCACGCCTCCCTGTTGAATTACCCACTCGGGAGGTATTTTGAGTCGATACTGATAGGTTGAACTTTGAAATTCATTCCAACCTTCAAGTTGTTGAAACTTAAGGACTGGCACTATCGAAAACAATTGACTGGGAATTTCCGACGGTAATGGCTGTACCTGATGGTCATCATTTTGCTTCGGCGCAAATACTAGACTCAAGATAATTAAGAAACTAACTACACATAAAATGAATATCCAGCCAATAGGAGATTTAAACACATGAGGTATTTTTAGTGGTGGTTTTTGCGACTGGAAACGAAATTGGTTTACTGGAGATGTTTTAATTTGCAGCATATTTCAATTATGACACACTGTCTTAACATGCGTAAAGTCATATCTTCACAAACCCCATAACTTATGATATAACGCGCATGATATGCTTGTAAATAAAAAAAAAGCTGTTGCAGCAACTCAAAATAAAAATATTCGCCAAAAATCTGGACTGGTGTCTTACATTATTTTCATTTTCGCGCGGATCGGTGATACGATAATATTCATTGTACAAAAACTATTGGTGGAAATAAAACTAACCTTTAGTATTCTTAAATTCGTTTGGAGAAACTTTCTCAAACTTGCTGATTTCATTTCAGCTGAATTGTTTTCTGGAATTACTTTTGGAATAATGAAGATCGGGCAAATTTCAAAATACTTAAAGACGCAAATTTTAACAGTGCTAGAAAAAGTTTCTACTCCCAAAAAAATTAAGGCTCAAAAACTGCAGAAAATGCTTGTTTTTTCCTTCAAAAAAGCCCGATCAGCAAAATTTAGAAAAACGCTTTCAGAAAAATTTCTTTCATTGATCAATTTCCCAAAAAAAATTAAATTCCCGAATTTAAGTATTCACTTACCCACACTCTTCTGGCCGAAAATTTCATTTTCAAAAATTTTTATAAGACTTATCTCGGTATTTCGTATCCCAAAGACAGTGATCGGATTTAGTTTCGGTGTACTGGCGACGTTAATTCTAATATTTGTACCATACAATTTATATTTATTTTTAAAACTGCTTCCCAATCCGCACGCATTATCTGTCAGAACTATCCCTGTAACTACCCAAATTTTTGACCGCAACGGCAACATTCTCTACGAGATTTATCAAAACGAAGACCGCAAACCAATACAGTTTGCCGATATCCCAGATATCGTCAAACAGGCGACTATCGCGATTGAAGATAAGCAATTTTATCATCATCCAGGTTTTTCCATTATTGGTATAGCCCGGGCAACTCGAGAATCACTTTTTAATAAACAACTCCAGGGCGGGTCAACTATCACTCAGCAGTTAATAAAAAACGCCCTTCTGACACCTGAAGTTACGTTTAAACGTAAATCTCTGGAAATTATTTTAGCTTTTTGGGCAGAACGGATTTATACCAAAGACCAAATTCTGGAAATGTATTTAAATCAAGTTCCATACGGCGGAACTGCATGGGGAATTGAGGCAGCAGCGGAAAATTTTTTTGGTAAAAGAGTGCATGATCTGACACTTGCCGAAGCTGCTTATTTGGCAGGACTTCCGGCTGCGCCCACTTATTATTCGCCCTATGGAACACATCCAGAACTTGCAAAAACCCGCCAGGAAGAAGTGTTGCAAAGTATGAAGGAACTGGGATATATCACCAAAGAAGAAAATGATATGGCCAAAAAAGCCTCACTTACCATTCGTCCGCAAGTAAACAATATTAAAGCGCCGCACTTTGTGATGTATATTCGCGAGTTTCTAACCGAAAAATACGGCGAGCGTGTCGTAGATCAGGGTGGACTCCGTATATATACCAGTCTTGATCTGCCTCTTCAAGAAAAAGTCCAGGACATAGTCACAAAAAATATTACTGATCTGCAAAAACTTCGCGTCGGCAATGGAGCTGCTATTGTGACCAATGCTCAAACAGGAGAAATACTCGCAATGGTGGGATCGAAAAACTATTTCGATGATGCTGATCATGGAAATGTTAATGTTGTTATCAGTCCTCGCCAGCCTGGTTCATCTATCAAACCTCTGATGTATGCTGCAGCTTTGGAGAAAGGGTTCACTGCAGCTACTTTTATTGATGATTCACCAATAGCCTATACAGTACCTGGACAACCAACGTATGCTCCGGTAAATTATGACGGCCGTTTTCATGGCACTGTAACACTAAGAACTGCTCTGGCAAACTCTTACAATGTCCCGGCAGTCAAAACGTTAAACAATATCGGCGTCAAAACGCTCATTGATTATGGAAAAAGCATGGGTATCAGCACCTGGACTGACGAATCGCGTTTTGGCCTGTCACTTACACTGGGAGGAGGTGAAGTCACCCTGTATGATATGGCCACTGCGTTTGGAGTCTTTGCCAACAAAGGTGAGCGCGTCAATTTAGATCCCATTCTTAAAATTACTGATTATACCGGACGCGTCTATTATGAAAGGCCTAAGTCAAAAGGAGAACGCGTCATTTCATCCGAAACTTCATATATATTATCGTCAATTTTATCTGATAATCAGGCGCGGACTCCAGCCTTTGGCTCCAATTCAGCGCTGGTGATTCAGGGAAAAACTGTTGCGGTTAAAACTGGAACTACCAATGAAAAACGTGATAATTGGACTATAGGATATACGCCTTCTTATGTAACGGGGGTCTGGGTTGGAAACAATGACAATACACCGATGGATCCGTATTTAACTTCAGGAGTCACCGGAGCTGCGCCAATTTGGAATCAAATCATGCAGGAGGTTATAAAAGATAAAGCTGACGAACCCTTTCAAGAAACTGAAAAATTAGTCAAACTGACATGTTATGGCAGAAATGAATACTTTCTCCAGGGTACCCAACCAAAGGGCGGCTGCCCTCCACTACCATCACCGAAACCAATTCCCTCTCCAAGCCCGAATTAAATAAACAACAATTATATTTGAAATTAGTAATTAGAAAATAATAATTTTTAGGTATACCTATCAGCCACTTTACTTGCAGCGTAAGAATCTGGTTTTGTTTTAACCTGGTAGCCTGAACCCCGAATCATACCAACAATCTCGGATATCATTTCCCGCGTCGGACCCACATGTCCAATATCTACATGAATCTCCAAGTCGTATTTGGTTATCCCGTCTTTTTTCAGTAACTCCACCACTTCCTCGGCAGTTTGAAGTGAATACACTGCTTCCTGATAAATCCGTTGCTTCAATACATACTGTTTTGTCTCAACTATCCGCTTCCAAAAGTAAATTCCTCCCGCGCCTACCCGATGTATTATCAAAGCCATGACAAAATCAGTTGCATGACCGTTTTTAACTTGACTGTCAGTCCCAATTACCAGACGATAGGAGTAATGTGGTGCTACGGCAAGATAAGCCAGCACATAACGGCGTAGAGCTACTAAATCGCATTTTCCATAGGTAAGGCTGTTAAAGAATCCGTTTTTGGCCATAGATACCCAAGAATTGTACCATGCCAGGGCAATTTAACCTCAATTAGCTTGTGTTATATACTATTCTTACTTGATCCCGATTTTCTCGGGATCAATATAGAATGTCTAGCAAAGCTAGATCAGGCTCTGCTTGACGTTATCCTTCGACAACGCTCTCAGGATAACCCTGAGTTAATCGCGCGAGTAATGCTCGTCTGTTTACCGATCGCACGCCGCCATAGGCTTTGGCCGACGGAACGCCTGTCGGTAGGCAGGGAGCAATTTTCAATTGCGTAGGGTATAATTCCACTGTAATGAGGTTTACTCAAACTACAATACTTGCCGGATTTCATCTAAAAATTCAGCGGGCATTTGTACGATTTCCCCTGGTAATCGCTGCATCGATTCTTGCAACTGCTACGATTTTGATCGGAGTTTTTACCGATCCGCCGATGCCTGAGTTCTGGTTGATTATTAAGTTTATTATCGTCTGTTTATTTGCCGGCTTGGGAATATTGAGCATTGACCTTTATGGAGAAAAAAACGGCATATCAGCACTTAAGAAATTTTCTCTTTATCTATGCATCTTTGCTTTTGTAGGTTTTTATTATTTTTTTTGTTTACCCCTTGACGTAAACCAATATTATTTTAGTTTAAGTTTGCGCACGGTTTTATCAAGCTTAGGTTTAATTATTTTAAACTTCACCCTACCGGTTATCAAAGATACAAACGACAAATACTGGCAGTATACGCAAAAAATCATCAATTTATTATCCTTGGCTATCACCTTTTCGGCGATATTATTTATCGGCACTACGTTTATATTGGGTGCAATTAATTATTTATTTGCAATAAATGTCAGTTGGAAAGTGTATGTTACACTGGTAACTCTGTCATTTGGAATTTTTGGTATCTGTTTTTTCCTGGGAAATATTCCGGAAGATTTTTCCCAGTTAAACCAATCCATTCCAAATGTCTGGAAATTTCTAGCCAAATATATATTGCTGCCATTACATACATTGTATGCGCTTATTTTATATGCTTACACCTTACAGATTTTCCTGTTGTGGAACTGGCCCAAAGGCGGGGTCGCCTATCAGATATTAGGATTCGCGTTGGCAGGTATAGGTATCTTCTTACTCACTTATCCGATTCGCGATCAAAAAGAAAATAGATTGGTTCAATTTTTTAACCAGTATTTTTTCAAGTACCTCGCGCCGCTGCTTATTGTTTTATTCTGTGCAATCGGCATAAGAGTTGCAGAATTTGGAATTACCGAAAACCGTTATTTCGTACTACTTAGTGGTATTTGGCTGACTTTTTTATGCTGCTTTTTCATCTTTTCCAAAAATCAAAAACTTAAAATCATACCAATATCTTTATGTTTAGCGATTTTTTTAAGCAGTTTTGGCCCCTGGAATGTATTTGCTGTTTCTTTTGCGAGTCAAGTCGGCCGTTTGAAAACACTGGCGCAAAAGAATCAGATGTGGACTGGCGAAAAATTAAATACACTCAAAAATAGGGCAAATCCGCAAGATGAAAAAGAAATTGTTTCTATTATTCGTTATATAAATAAAAATTTTGGGTTATCTAAAATTCAATCCTTAGTTGACTTAGATGTGTCGAAATCTACTACTGACAATTCATACGAACAGGAAAATAAATTATTGACATCTTTAAGTTTAAATTCAAATACTGATTTGGAAAATAAACAAACGACTCAATATTTCACATTTGCAAATACTGCAAATCAAAAAGAAACATACTATTCAATTCGTGATTTCGATTATTTTTTACCGTTTTTTGAAAGATTCCAAAATTTTGAAAATGTAGTTATTAACCCTCCGGGATCGTCCACCGTTTATGTAATCTCTGAAACTACAAATAAAAAGACGATTACGATTAAAGAAAATGGCCACACAATCGAAGAAATACAACTGGAACCTCTGGTAAGGAAACTTTTATCTATTTATTCGATGTCAGAATACCATTTACCAAAATCAGCCATGACTATAGAAACTGAAACGGATCAATTGAAAATTCAGTTATATCTGACGTCAATTTCTGCAAGATTAAATAAACTCGATAACACTCTAAGTTTAGAAAATACTTCTGGGTATCTCTTTTTGAAAATTAAATCCTTATAATCCACATTTTGCCTCATTAAGTTTATCGTCAAATGTTCCAAAAAAAAAGAAAAAGAAAACGAGAATCTTGAATGTTATACTAAATTTATCTATATGCGTAAATTCACCGTCATTAGTTTCTGTTTCATAATAGTCGCAGTTACTATTTACTACACTCAAACACATAAAAGTAAAACTTACACAACCATGCGTCTCATATCGAAAGGCTTTTTTCCACAAAGTCTGGAAATTATGCAAAACACCACCGTCAAGTTTATTAATAATGATACTCAGGATAGATGGCCAGCATCAAATATCCATCCAACTCATGAAATTTACCCGAAGTTTGATTCTAAGAAACCGATACCAGCCGGCCAGTCGTGGGATTTTACATTTGACAAAGTTGGTTCATGGCGGTTTCATGATCATTTAATTCCCCTGTTTGGAGGAACTATTGTCGTAAAAACTGATCCGTCTCAAAAGAATATTATTTCAGCTACTACACTTTCAAAAAACATGGTAACATTCTTTTATAAATTTAAAATAAACTTGGATAAACTCTACTACAAAGTCTTTCCCCAGGAATTAGCCAAAAACTTCAACAAAGTTGATATGCACCAAACTGCACTTGAATCAGACAATTTACGATATTGGTTAGAAATTGAAGGAAATGAAAAAGTCATGGACAAATTAATTCAAGACTCCGGCAACGGATCAAATGTTGACTGTCATCAAGAAGCTCATCAAGTCGGTCGAGCAGCGTTTGAACTATTTGGTTCTACCGTATTTAAACATAGTTATTTTAACTGTCATTCTGGGTTTATTCATGGAGCAATGGAATCATTTTTGAAACAAAAAGGCAATCAAAGTTTAGAACAAGATATCGTGGCTTTATGCAATAAACTACCGACTAATTTTAGCAACTTTGAATGTCTCCACGGAATCGGCCATGGAGTCATGGCTTATGTTAACTACGATATGCCCGAGGCATTAAAAACCTGCAAAAATCTCGCCAATGGTTTTGCCCGAAGCTCATGCTATGGCGGAGTCTTTATGGAAAATATATTAGTGTCTGAGGGAAAAGGTGTTACTCCAGGACACACTACTCACTGGGTCAACTCCGATCCACACTTTCCTTGTAATGGTGTTGATCAAGATGGGGCAATCCAATACGAATGTTACATGATGCAAACCAGCCGAATGCTTGATATAGGTAACAATGATTTCAAATACGTAAACCAAGAATGTCAAAAAGCTCCTCAGTCCCTCCGTGACGTTTGTTTTAAAAGCATGGGTCGCGACATTGCTGGGAAAACCTTACGAGGCCCCCATAAAATAATCATCCAGTGCCAACTGGCACAATCAGAATTTTTTGACGATTGTATTAATGGAGCTCTTAATGTAGTGATTGATTTCTGGGGTGAAAAACTGCAAGGTCAAGCCGGTCAACTCTGCACAATTCTGCCGGAAAATAATAAAAATGTCTGCTATCAAACCTTAGCAGCTCGCATACCAGGTATTTTTATCAAGAAAAGTGACCAGCAACATATTTGCGACACCTTCGAACCTAATTTCCAAGACTTGTGTAGATCAATTAACTAATTTAAAAAATTAGTTATTTTTTAGGGTGTAGTTTGCGGTAGCGAATCTTGCGGATCGTATATTTAATGCGCTTATCGAGATTGATATTTTTGTATATTGCCAGTTTAATGATGGAAATGAGTAAATCCCCTATTTCTTGTTTATACGTTTCATCCCGCTGGGCCTTCAAGTTCGTGGGCTTGCGTCCGTGTTCGGCTAGATACGCCCGGGCGATCTCTCCTACTTCTTCGGTAAGGGCAAGTATCAGGATACTTCCATATTCCTTATCCCGCAAATCATTTTTTTCCAGTTCTTTTATAATATCGATATAATCCTGAAGTGTCTTTGATTTTTTGGATCGTTTCATGGCTGTATTGTATAACAAATTATCATGAATAATCATTTATTAAAAGTGAGAGTGGGGAAAAATCACAACATAAACATCAATTAGTTAATTGCCGGAAACCACATGCACACTTCTCCACCTCTAAATTCATCTAAGTCATCAAGACCGGATGGGTCAACATTTTGGATGTTATAGGGATTTGTAATTTCCGGTGAAATAATAGAAAGAATACTTTTTGCCAACTTGCTTCCCAATCCGGTTCCTTTGAAATCGGATTCAATTATTTCTGATCCTCTACCAAACTGCTGCAAGACAACATCATTGAACCCAGGACCGTTATCTGTGAAAATCAGTACATAATATAATTTATTATCAACTGTGCTTTTTTTTAATCTGACTCGAATTGCTCGCTGGGGATCCTCATGAAGAACTTTTTCCACATTGCTAAATATATTACCAACGATGGGTTGTAAAATATGTGAAAACCCAAAAGCTTTAATTTGTTGCATGTCATTAATGTCAAAATCTTTAATTACTGTCACTGAATACATCTTTTCAACATAAGCTAATACATTCAATAATTCTATCCCTAAGTCTATTGGAGTCAATGCTATTGATTCCATCGCCGAAATTTCTTTATAACCGGGTAAAGCGGTTCTAATACCTTCAATTGCGAGATTGATTATATTTATTAGCGGACTGATCTTATCTGTATCAGATAACGTGAAGTTCTTTATGAGTCCAATAGCCATCACAATCTTAGTAAGATCATTTACTAACTGATGATTTGTTTCCGCAGTTAACTCAACTCTCAGTTGTGCAATCAGATTGGCACCTGGATTTTTATCAGGATTTTCACGATGTAAACGCACTATCAGATCATCGTATGCGGCTTGTCCTTGTGTGAAAACTAACCAATCTTTGACGCGGCTATAATCGATGCTACCTTTCCCATCACGACTTGTTATCGAACTAAAATCCATGCCAACGAGCATGCTTGCTTGCGCCTGTTTTAATGGTGTATAGATAGTTACTGGACGAAAGTCCTCTTGACCTGTATAAGCTAAACTTCTAAAGAATATTTCTTTGGGAATTTTAATTACTGTTTGATCAGTATTTTTTACGATCACTACATTAGGGTTATCCATAATCGCCGATAATTCCTTAATCTTGCGGTTTGTATCAGATCCATAAAACGAAAAAGTATCTAATACTATCTGGACTACTTCAGCATCTGGAATTTGCAAATCTGGGTCAATGACTTCTAAACTATCTTGAGAATCATATTGAGGTTGTATAACCATAATCTGAGCCTCGAGTGCATTTGCAATTGCAGTAAAAGACAGAATCCCTGGTTTTCTTCCTAAATCACGGAAGCTTTGACAAACCTCTGCAAAAGTTAATTCTGGTACTACTGTTACTGGTCGAGTCTGCAGTGGATCAATGCTAAATACGGCTAAACCGGGCAATTTGTCAAAATTGACATTTTCTGTAGGATATAACATAGGTTTTGGTAAAACCAGTGATACCCATCCGATTCTTTTTGGATCAATCATATTCCAGTATGTATTTTTACCTTTGAAATCAGTCGTTCGTATAGCTGTGTACGTATCAAGGGGAAATTCTTGTGGTATAAATTCTACTCTACGACTGCGCATATCGGCAAATAGCGCAATTTTTTGAGTTAATGATAATTCTTGCGGATTTGAAGAACTTTCTGTTAATCTTTTTAATTCTGGTAAAGCCATAGTTAATTTCGCGAATTTTTTTGTGGATAAATAAAAACGCGAAGGCTTTAAAACCTTCGCGTCATACTATACCAAAAAATTCAAATTACTCAACTATTACATTTGCTTTCATATTCGGATGCGGTTGACAATGATAAGAGAATGATCCAACTGTATCAAATACATAACTAAACGTTTCCCCTTTTCCGATTAATGGACCGCTAATTTCACTACCTGTGTCAGATGTCACCGTGTGTTTCACACTATCTTGATTGGTCCAGGTAACTTTGGTACCTTTTTTTACCGTTATTGTAGCAGGACTAAATGCAAAGTTCTCGATAGTTATGGCTGTTTCTTTCGTCATCATCGCACCGTCTGTTTTTTCCATGCTAGCAGTGGCTTTTTTTTCCATGACTTCGTTATTTTTTTCTTCTACCGATGGTTTTGGTTCTACAGCAGGATTTTGCCTGGTTAACATAAGCCCCCCTACTACCACAATAACTGCGATAACTCCGATAATTACGGTATTTTTATTCATAAATTTCACCCCCTTTGCTGGTAATACTCATTGTACTTATCCACTTCTTATACCCCGTGGATGAAATTTTTTGTAATTATTACTATACCAATTCCGCCTAAAAATGTCAGCGACTGCACCAAGGTGTCGTTTCTATTCGGAGTATGATGCAATTCCGGAATTAAGTCTGATAAAGCTATATAAGCAAACTGGCCTGCGGTAAATGCAATAATTACTCCCAAATACATTTCCAACTGACGGGAAAAAAGATACATCGTAATCGCACCAACATAAGCAGTTAAGGCTGAACCTAAGTTAAATAGCAAGGTTTTTGTTTTGGAAACACCCTGAGCTAACAATACGCTAAAATCGGCTATCTCCTGTGGTATTTCATGAGCGGCAACCGCAATAGCGGTGATCAATCCGAGCCCAGGATTGGATAAAAAAGCTGCGGAAATGGCAACTCCGTCAATAAAATTATGCACTCCATCACCCAAGGCTATGGTCCAAATAGTCGGTTTGGCACCATGGTCTTCGTGATGATGGTGAAACCAGATAAATGTCCTTTCAAAAAGGAAAAAGAGCACAATCCCCGATAATGCTGGTAAAAAAACGCCGCCAGCTCCAGTTTGGTTTTTTAATTGTTCTACGGCATCCGGAAACAAGTCTAAAAACGCGGTTGCCAGAAGTACTCCGGCGGCAAAACTTGTGAGTACCAGTGAAAATTGAGCGCTTAAATTTTTCTTAAACAATAAAATTACTCCGCCAACAAGAGATAAAATACTGCCGAAGGTTGTAAACAGAAGTATTTTTACGATCATAATCAGATTTTCATTTTACCCTTTTATTAAGTATAAATTCAAATTGAATGGTATAATACACAGCAAATGTCCGAACAAATGCTGGTTATCTTAATTGCACTTGGAGTTGGCTTATTTTACCTATTAAGCTCATTTAAACAGCGAATTATACAGTCTGAAGTAAGACCTGTTTCTCATTTACGGAAATCTTTTGTGCACAGTTTCAAATTCGCAGCAAATCTATTATGGCAAAATAAATGGTTGTTTCTTATTCCTTTTTTACTCTTAGATATCGATTTCTTATTTAAATTTCCACTCTGGCTGCAATTTCGTAACTCAGTGCTTGCGACAGAATTTAAAATGCCACCTAATATTACAATTACTAAAGTCTTAGATTATTTTTTTTCCGGTTCTCCCTATAGAGCTGGAACATTCTTCCAACTAATACATTTTGATTTAGGTTTTTATTGGAGTTTTCAGGTTTTTTTTGGTCGTATTATATATACAATTTTCTTCTGGCCATTCAGTATATATTCTAAATCTCTATTACAAAATCGGGTAATGGTAGAAATATTAGGAATAATACCTTTTTTAGTGATTACTTTAATCGCTACTTACGCAGAGGGTATTATTCTTTGCACAATCAAAAATATATTTGAGAAAAAGAAAATTATCAGATCCGAATTATTTGCGCAATCGAAAAAAATTCTGCCTCTATTATTTATCACCAACCTCATTCTCAACTTTGGTCAATCTGGTGTAGCATATGCCGGCAGAATGTTTGTCCAAAATTCTGGTTTTATACATGACCTGCAATTTATAACCGTGATTTTAGTTAATTTATTTTACCTGCTTAACTTTTGTATTCCTTTTTCCTGTTTATATATTTCACATACTAATATCCTTGACCCGTATAAAATTACCTGGGATTTTATTCGTCATAATTTTTTTATTTATATTATTTATTCCGGTTTCGGAGTGTTAAGTTTATTCTTGCTTTCAAATATCGCATTACTACTAAATTTCATAATTCGACCCTGGTCTTATCCGGGATTAGTTCTGGAATTTATATTTATGATGGCAAAAATAATTATCGCAGTAATCTTTAGTCTGATGATGTTTAAATTATTTCACGACAGACAGTCTAACTTACCAGCATGATAAATTTACGTAGTTCTTTTCGGATCAGTTTGTGATCCGGGATCATTTTTGAAACGAGAGTCCAAAACTTAGGTGAATGGTTATGCTCCTGCAAATGACATAATTCATGAACCACCACGTAATTCAAATATTTTCGCGGCAAAAGTATAAGTTTGTAATTAAACTGTAGATTGCCGGATCTGGTACAACTGCCCCAAATAGTTTTTTGGTTCCTGACGCTAATTTTATTATACGTAAATTTATAAAACCGGTTAAAAAAGCCAACTTGCTCAGTCAAAAGCTGGATAGCATCAGTTTTCAGTTTAAAATATTCTTGCTTTGACACACGAATCGGTGTTTTTTGAAGTAAAGTAGCACGTTTTTGTAAATGCTTCAGAATCCAACTGGCTTTCTGTACCAGGAATGGCTCAATCTGCAGTTCTTCCATCCTAATTGGCAATGTCACTATCAATCCTTTTTCCCAATCAATTGAAATACGTAAATGTCTGGCTCTGAGACTACGGCGGATAATATATTCAACAGGCTTGCCTAAAAGTAATTGCTGTGGCATAAGTTATCATCTTACCATGTTGAACCTGTATCAAATTTATAAGGTACCAGCTTGCATAAGGAAAAATCCCTGTTCCCGGCGCGGACCGGTGGTTCACATCAATGCCGGAATGCCTAATGATTTGGTTAGGAAATTTAGGTAGCGTCAAGCTTTTGCGGGCAATTGTGCTGCTTTTTTAGCATAATTCAAACATACACACTACTTTTGGTCTGGATCAATAATTTTCGCTGTGTAAATAGGTCTTCTTACCTGTAGTTAAATCCACTAAATAATAAAACCTAATTGGAGCGTTATATGAGAATTCAAATGTCACAATTTGATTATTATTGACCTAAGTGAGACAATTTTGGGTGTTTTTAATCATTTTTCCGGTAAATAAATCAAATACTAGTGATCCGCCGCTGCCTGATGACCGCCATCCTACACAGGCTTTATTTAAATCCGGTGAAAAATCAATATCTTGCACATAATCTGCTGCAAAATCAAAGTGTATGGGATATTTCCGATAAGTACCACCGTAATCAAGAATAATTTCATAATTATGGTTATCCCGATTGTTACGGGATCTCTTTCCCCAATAAGCCACCCCGCGTGAATTTCGAATTGGATAAGAATCGGGCGGGCGATATTCGGAACTAGTGGAAAATACCTGATGTACCGGAGAGATTATAATTATTCCAAAAGTGCTCTCGAAATAAAGTTCGCTGCCATCACCGGAAAAAAATATATGCGAACTGTCACCAGATTCATTTTTTATATTTACAGTTTGTGTTTTTGTGATTTTTAATTCATCACCCTGAGACTGAAGCAACGGATCACTAACCGGCTCCACTGCATAATCAAAAATCGTTATCACCTGTGACGGCATCAGCACTGCAAGCTTACTAGTATTAGAAGACCAGGAAATATATTTTTGAGGATAAGACTTATAGTCTATCTCTTGATTTTCATCTATCGACTCCGATTTTATATCGCTTCCTGGTACTTTTGAATCAAGTCTAAAATCCACTACGATCAGATTTAACTGATATATTTTATCGCTCTGTGGTTCAATGCGGAAGCGGGCATATAAATTTCTGTCAGGAGAAAAAACCGGTGCAGACCATTCATTGGCTGCTTTGGGAACTGGAGAAAAACTGGGTTGAGGTATTATACTTACAGCTTCATGTTTCTTAAATGTTTTTAGATAATCGTTTGCATATAGAAGGTCGAATCCTAAGATCAACACGACTATCAGTAAAACTGAGTAAATCTTAAATTTCTTTTTCACTTTCATAATTTATCTTGTCAAAGTTTTATCATTTATAAAACGCTTTTCTCCTGTTTGGGTATCGATAATAAAGTTAGCATAATCAGATGTCCCGTATGGATTTTCTTCAACCATAATTTGAGCATTAGACAACCAACGCACACAATCAGAATATTCCATTCCGAAGGCAATTTTTCGGCTGCTTGCTAGATCAAAAATAAAATATCCTCTATATCCTGAGGAACTCCAGACAATACAAGCTTTATCCTGCCCAGGTGAAATTATAATCTTTTCCGGGCCAGGCTGTTCATTACCGACTTTCGGTATAGCATATTGTTTTTTATATGACCCATAGTCAAAAATTAATACCTCACCATCAGCTGAACCGGAAACATAAAAAACTCCATTTGAATTGGGAATCGGATAAGCAATTTCCAAATAGTTAGGAGCTTTGTTAGTTGGTACTAGCTTATATTCAGGAAATATATATGACAATTCATCTTGATCCTGATAGTATAACCGGCTCCCATCTCCAGAGAAAAATATTCTGGGATTTTTGCCTATCGGAGTTACCAGAGGAATTTCCTGTGAATTAAGTAATCTTAAATAGGTTTGCCGGTAATCAAATTCCGATTGCGGTACGGGATCTATTGAATACGCGAAAATAACAACGCTGGATGGCTTTAGAAATGCGAACTTATTTTCTTTTTCTGACCAGGTTATAAAATTCCGACTACGGTTTAAATAATTTTCTGCTCGAACTTTATCAACTGTTTGCTTCCAGATTATGGTTTCATTTGCTACTGGATTAGTGCCGAAACTAAATCCCTGCGCCCAACCGCTACCTGTAAATTCCACATCAAAATGGATCTGGTCTTTATTATGGATACTAAACCCCAATTTAAAATTATGATTTGGAGAATAAACAGACTCTGATACAGAGCTAGTTAATGAGGTTTCTGGAGAAGGCACCGGGGATAGACTGGGATGAGGAAGAATATTTACAACTTTGTGTTTATTAGTAGTATCAAACGGATTGTATCCAGTCGTGATATCAAATCCAATTATAAGCAGGATAGATAAAATAACTAGGAGCGAAATAATTAGCCATCGCTTCTTTCGTTGCGTCATTGCATTCATTATACATTAAAGAATTCTGCAATAACGCTTAAGATACCACTGAAGAAATATAAATTTCAGTGGATAAAAAATCCCTGTTCCCGGCGCGGACCGGTAGTTAACATCCATGCCGGAATCCCTAATGAATTGGTTAAGAAACTTAGGAAGCGTCGAGATTTCGCAGGCAATTCGGCTACTTTTTTAGCTTTGGAAATTTGTGTTTTATCCCATACGGGCATTTCAACATAATGGGGTTTCACCTGAAGTAAGTATTCCTGATCCGGCCTGTATGAAACCTGTCTACCATTGATGTTATATTGTGTACAAATTTTGACTGGCGTATCCGGATAAACTATATCCATATGTGTCAGTACCAAATGCGTTACATCGCCAACTTCCATAAAGAATTTTAACGCCGGAATATCCAGATATGCTATTCCGCGCGGCCGCCGCGTCGTTGCCCCATATTCATGGGCATCTTCGCGAATTCGCGTAGCTAATTTTTCCGGCATTGTTGTCGGCAACACTCTTGTTCCTACACTCGACATATAGGTTGCTTTGATTACTGCAGCTCTGACTTCAATTTGAGATGGATCAATTATCCCTTCGGTTGCACTAAAAATTCCAGCAAACGTGGTATCGGAAGCTGTAACATCAGGATATACTCCCCAACGCGGATCCAAACCAATCGCCTGAGATTTTTCAAAAATATAAGTATACTTATTAGAATCAACCCAGGTCTTTTTAAGAAATGCGGTCACGTCACCAGAATATTTAATCAGTCCTTTCCCTTGTTTTTCCAATCGATCGGTAAAGATAGCGAGCGATCCGACCGGTATTTTTTCCTCTCTTCCCAAGACCGGCACTTGTGCCTCGGCCAGATTTTGACCTAAACCTTTAATAAGGGCTTCATATAATTTATAGTGTTTGTGAATTTTTTCTAGATTAAATTGAGCTATGTCTCTAACTCGCAACGGATGCCGCAGTAACACATCAGCATAGGCTGGCGAGATGCCTCTCCCTGTTGCTCCCTTTCCACCTTCCTGCCAAATTTTAAGAACTGATTCTAAAGCCCGATGTGTGTCGAGCGATAACACTGCCATCTCATCCACTTTTATAACAGCTGCTATAGATTCCAGAGCAACTTGATTTATTTCTTCAAGTAAATCTCCGGGATGAATTACCATGCCTTTGCCTAAAATGACGGTTGTATTTTTTGCCAAGACGCCAGATGGCAGCTGGTGAAAAGCAATCCGTTTTCCAGATGCCAACTCAATCGTGTGGCCGGCATTGGCTCCGCCATTGTCCCGATATAAAATTACGTGGCGTTTGCGATTTTCTTTGTGTACCAGTTCATCGACAATTCTTCCCTTTCCTTCATCTCCAAACGCGCCTCCGCAAAAAGCGAAACTGTGTGGGCGAATTTTTTTCATAGTATTCCCTTCAATGTTTAAGAAAATAATTATGATTTATTTCATGTGTATAACATGCGAATGATTTGCTGTCAACGAAATTCAACTTAAAAAATAATTCAATTGGATATGTATGATGGTACAATTAAGAAATGTTTTCAAAGGCGAAACCATTTCTATTTAGTTTAAGTTTACTTTTGGGAATTTATAGCGGGATAATTTTTTTGCAGTATATACCTTTACTGCCGCTTCAACGTAATCACCCTTTATACAAAATTTTCGGAATAAAAAAACCTACCGTTGTTGGTTTTCTTCCCTATTGGCTACTGGAAAAAGCACAGAAAAACTACACAAATTCGATCACGACACTGACCTATTTCGGACTAACGCTTGATACTGACGGCCGGATTTTACAACTCATAAGTCCCCGGGAAGAAGAGCCTGGATGGCATACGTTGCGATCGGAAAATTTACATCAACGTTTAAAGATGGCTTATGAAAATGGTTTAACCCTTTCCTTACTAGTACACAATAGCGACGAAGCCAGTATTTCCGCGCTACTTGATAATCCTGTTGAAAATGCGCAGCACTTAATAAGTGACTTAGCACCGATAATGCAGAAATATAAATTTACGGATTTAAATCTGGATATTGAAAGTTTTGTAGAAAGTTCGCCCTCTGCGCAACAAGCGTTCACTCAATTTGTCGCCGAAGTTAAGTTAGGTATGCTAGCACAAAAATTAGGCAGTTTAACTGTTGAAATTAGCCCGACTGCTTTAGTCAAAAATTTTTTAATTAACCCCACCGAAATTGGAAAAATTGCGGATTACGTGGTTTTAATGGCGTATGACTATCATTATTCCGGCTCTTACAATTCCGGTCCAGTGGCGCCGCTCGGCGGCGTACCCCAAACACGTGAATTTGACGTAAATACCGGGCTTAGCGAAGCTGTCAAAGTCATTCCCCAGGAAAAAATTATTTTAGGCATTCCCCTTTACGGTTATGAATGGGAAACCTTAAGTAATTTACCCAACGCGCCGGCAATTCCCGGCAGCGCTTCAACTGCGAGTAACCACCGCGTAGAAAAATTAATTTCGGATTGTAAAAATTGCCAAATAAATTTTGCTGACATTACGAAATCTCCCCGAATATTATTTCCTGATGAATCCGGTACGTTCTTCCACCAAATATATTATGAAAATGAAACTTCTTTTCAGCAAAAATTACAGCTTGCCCAAACTCATAATATCTCCGGCGTAGCTTTGTGGGCATTGGGGTATGAAGGCGAAAAAAATCTCGAGGCGTTAATTGACTATAAACAGGCTACTTTATAATAAGTCTATATAATCACTTGATAAATCGCAAAGTATCATCCCAAGTAAGACGATTAAACTGATCGTTGTTTGCTAGGATAGCATATTGACCTATATTGAAATAAACAAATTTAGTCGGATGATTTGGATCCAAC
>JAHFKJ010000022.1 GCA_023245415.1 Candidatus Gottesmanbacteria bacterium
TATACACTTCCCAAAAACGCCTCAAAAGTGTCCGCAAGCAATGAAGGATTGGTTCGTCCTCCGCCTTTTTGTTCCCCGCGGCTTAAAAAAAGAAAATCACCCAAGCGCAGCTCTTGTGCAATTTCTGAGAGTGTTTCAGTTTTGACAATACTCGAACGCAAGTTGGTAAGTAACCCTTCCGGGTGATCCGGATAGGTGCGATAAAGATGTAGAGATACTAAAAATGAAAGGATAGCGTCTCCCAAAAATTCTAATCGCTCGTTCGAATGGCGGTTTTTCCCGGCTTCATTCAAATAAGAACGGTGCGTAAATGCCTGTTCCAATAGATCGATACTCTTAAAGCTTAAGTGTAAATCTTCAAGTAAGGTGGCAAATCGATTCATAGTCATATGTTTGTATTTTAAAATCCTCAAAATTTATGGTGCATTTGATACTAACTAATCTACTTCGGCTTGTAAAGCCTTTACGATCGTACCCAATACCCCATTAACAAATCCGCCGCTTTTATCATTTCCAAACTCTTTCGCAAGTTCCACCGCTTCATCGATAATTACCCTTTGTGGTTCCCTTCTTAAGGTTAGTTCGAATATAGCCAGACGCAGTATGTTCAAATCGACTTGCGCAACTTTTACGAGAGGCCATTCCGGCGCAGCTTTTACGATGCGTTCATCTATTGATTTGACGCGAACTAGTACTTCCCGGGCCAACTTTGAATTGACTCGCTGTTTGTGAAAACTTAAAGCAAACAAACTTTTCAACGCTGCAATTCGTTCCAGATGGCGAGGATCCTGGGAAGTTTTCATATTAAGAATTGTGGTTTGAAGGTGCGATATTAAGCATGCGAATTTGGCGGCGTATTTTTCTTCTCCTTCTGTGCGATGACGAGTCTTCCAGAATAAAAACCGCATTTTCCACAAACAGAATGCGGATGTTTTAATTCTTTGCAATTACTGCATTTGGATAATGTTACACCCTGCAGTTTGAGTGCATGTGTACGTTTAGCTTGACGAGCAGATGAATGACGACGTTTTGGAAGTGGTGCCATATATTAATTTTCTAATTTACTTATCTGGAACTAGGATAGATTAGTCTGGTGCTATTTCAGCTATTGTACCCGATATAAAGCGCTGTTTCAAGTCAATATTTCTCGACAACTGGGGATCCGACTGAATGAGTCTGACTGCTTCCTGTTTGGCTTTATCTATGTCCATGACCGTTACAGTATGAGCAAATTTAAGCTTGTTGTGTCCGTGCTGGGCAAATCCAAAAAGTGCGCCCCAACCGCGTAATTTTAAATCGATTTCTGCCAGCTGAATACCGGAACTCACCTTTTCCATATTTTTAAGCCGGGCGCTATTATCCACCGCAAACAACAGGCAATAAGATTGTGCAGTTCCTCTGCCGACTCGGCCTCGAAGTTGATGCAGTTGTGCTAATCCAAATCTATCAGCAGCTTCTATCAGCATTACCGTCGCTTCAGGAATATCAATACCCACCTCAACGACCGGCGTCGAAACGAGAATATCGAACTCGCCCGTTCTAAAATTTTCGAGCACGATCTCCTTAGCGCGGGATTTCAGTTTACCATGTAGAAGCCCCACTTTAAATTCCGGAAAAACTTGTTTTTGTAGGTACTCGTATTCCTGCATGGCTGCTTTTACCGTTTTTAAAGACTCGGACGGATCTATAAATGGACAAATTATGAATATACGCTCGGTGCGCTTTGATTTGCGGATTTTATCGCCGATCCAAAGATAGGCATTTTGGCGCTTTTCTTTTGGGACTACCCAGGTTTTGACTGGCAATCTGCCAACCGGCATTTCATCAATCACTGAAAGATCTAAGTCGCCATAGAGAGTTAAAGCCACTGATCGCGGAATTGGCGTAGCAGTCATTGTCATTACATGCGGAGTTTGGCTCTTGGTTCTAAGCAGAGTTCTTTGCCGGACTCCAAACCGGTGCTGTTCGTCAATTATAATCAGACCGACATCTGGAATCTGTACGGTATTTGTTAGCAATGCATGTGTTCCGACTAATATATCATAAGATTCTTTCTTTTTTTCTTTTTTCCCTGTTTCCTGTTTTTTACCTCTAGATCCAATATTCTTAATTGATCCAGTCTGGATTCCTACTTTTAAGCCAAATGGTGTTAACAGCTGTGAGAGAGTCTTATAGTGCTGTTGTGCAAGTATCTCAGTCGGGGCCATAAATAGTACCCGTTTTTGATTTTCCACGGCTATGTAGGAGATGAGCGCGGCGATTACAGTTTTTCCCGAACCGACTTCTCCCTGGAGCATGCGGTTCATCGGCGTAATATTTTTAAGATCGGGGATGATTTCTGCCGCTACCCGTTTTTGCGCACCTGTTAATGTAAACGGCAGCCGATCCAAAAATTTCTGCATTTTTATTTCGTCAATCTGAAACGGCTTGATAACCTGCTGCACATTCCATTGCTTGCGTTTAAATTGGGCCAACAGCTGTAAACCAAACAATTCCTCAAATGCCAGTCGTTGTAATGCAGATGCGGATTGATCTAAATTTTGCGGAAAATGCAGCGCCTTGAGTGAACTTTCAATATCCCACAGTCTGTATTTTTGTAAAATTTGTGAGGGCAAAAACTCAGCAAAGCTGAAATTATCTAATAAAGGAGCGATCCGTGAGCGCAGCCACTTCGAGGATACCCCTTGGGTCTCGGGATATCTCGGTACCAGACGTCCCATATGGATAAGTGATTTACTGTCGCGGATCAATTCGTAGTCAGGAGCGGACAAGGTTAAACCGTGATTGCCCATAATTACGGTGCCAGCCAGTGCCACTTCTTTACCGGCGATTAATTGCCGCAGAATAAATGGCTGATTGAACCATAAAAGCTCCATTTCTCCTGTACCATCTTGGATTTTAATTGTTTGAATTTGCTTACGAGATCTGGTATATAAATTTTTGGAAAGAGAAACGCGTCCTTTAATAGTTACTATATCGCCTTCATGTAGTGTATTTAACTTCTTAAAATTCGTGTAGTCTTCGTATCTTGTGGGGGCGTGATAAAGTAGATCAGCAATGGTAAAGATTTCTAGTTTTTCCAGACGTTTAGAGTAAACTGGCCCGACAAAAGCCAAATTACCGATGGGTGTATCCCAATTCATACCCTTAGCGTAAGTACATTATAAGCGGTGCAAAAGAGGAAGCCAGTATAGCAATTGTGGCGATAATCATGATAATTGTCCAAATTCCTTTATGTTTACGAAACCAATTCATTTTATTAACCTAAAGATCCTGTCTACAGGCAGGTATTTTCAATTTCTCAAATTATGCAAAAAATATTTATTTTCAGAATTGGATTTTTTTAAACAAATCTCAAAAACCGATTTTTCCCTACACGTAGCGTCATACCTGGAGATAATGTCACGTTCGTTTGTATCAAATCAACCACGGTTTGATCAATTTCCACGGCTTTTTGTTCTACCAGACGTTTCGCATCAGATTTACTGGAAGCGAATTGAGTAAAAACTAATAAATCAATAATTCCGACTGGATTGGTGCTAAGTTGAAGTAAGGAATACTCTTTAATTTGGCTGGTTAATATACGTCCCTGAAATGTTTTTTCAAAATAGTCTTGAGATTGATCTGCGCTTGTTTCATCGTTATATTGTTTGACTAATTCAAATGCGAGTTTTTTCTTAAAATTCATCGGATTTTCGCCCTCGTCCATAGATTTTTTCATATTGGCAATCTCGGTTAAAGATTTATCGGTAAGCAATATAAAACAGTTAACAATAGCCTCATCGGTTAACGACATTATTTTTCCGTATAACTCCTTAGGTGGATCAGTAATACCAATGACATTGCCTTCGGTTTTGCCGATTTTAGTGCCTTTATTATCTGTTAAAAGTGGAACGGTCATGACAAATTTTTCTTTATGTAGAATCGCCTGGACTAGTGTCCTGCCGGCAAGCATATTAAATGTCTGGTCACTGCCTCCAAGTTCCAAATCAACTTGCAAGGCGACTGAATCATAGCCTTGCAGTAGCGGGTAGAGAAATTCGCGT
Source organism: Candidatus Gottesmanbacteria bacterium (assembly GCA_023245415.1). Classification (GTDB taxonomy): domain Bacteria; phylum Patescibacteriota; class Microgenomatia; order UBA10105; family UBA10105; genus JAHFKJ01. The sequence continues at coordinate 4,047 of JAHFKJ010000022.1, forward strand.
AAATTAATAGATTCGTTGCGTTTCATTCTTTCCTGAAACATATCCCTTTCAATTAGCTGTTGGACTGAAAAATGTCCGGCCAAATTTAGGATTTCCACCAGTCCCAATTTATTCAACCAATCGCCGTTATATAAAATTCGCACTGGATTTTCACCCGTAAAGCGCATTATTTTAGATGATTGCATGACATAATCTTTACCATTTTGCTGTAACTCCTCACGGGTATAGAATTTTTCCCGGAATTTAGTTTTACCCGATGGGTCGCCGGCTTGACCAGTGCCATCTCCAATTAAAAATATGACTTCATGACCTAAATCCTGAAACTGACGCAGTTTACGAAATCCAACCGCGTGTCCGATATGCAACTTCGTTCCTGTCGGATCAAAGCCCTGATAGAGCTTTAATTTTTTGCCGCTGCGTAAGACTTTTTCCAGATCGTCACGGCTGGGATATATTTTATCCACCCCGCGCGTAAGTAAATTCGAAATTGCATCCATATATTTCTACTAACTATATCATACTTTTATCGATAATTTTTTGGAAGTCTTATTAATTTGATTTACTACTTTCTGCGACATCTGTATAAATTTTTGCTGGACTTCTGTTGCAAACGGGTTGTAGGTTTGCAGGTCAATGAACAGCTCTTCACTGTCGTTTGCTACTATTTGCAGATTTTGCAGTAATAATTGAAAATCAATCGTATCAATAGGAGAATCGGTTATTCTTAGTCTTTGACCAATCTTTCCCACTAAATAAGAGTATCCTAAACTCCAAGCCAAAAGTTTATCATGTTTTTCAGGGCTCATCTCTATAATATTTAAACCTAATTGTCGAAAAAAATCTTGAATATTTAAGTAATTTTGTTTGAGCGCACTTACGTTATGCATAACCAATCGTAAATTTTTTAGATTTTTATTAATTCGAATAGAATCTGGACCAAACATTGGATGACTGGCAATAATTTGTGAATTTTTTGGCAAGATTTTTTTCATAAGTTCTACCGGGAAAATTTTCACTGAACAGATATCCATGACAATTGCGCAGTTATTTAAGATTTTGGCAATTTTCCCTATTGTATCGCCAAACGTTGATATTGGGACGCAGGGGATAATTAGGTCAGCTGCAACTATCTCCTTAAGTTTTATAAAAGATAATCGCGGATTAGTTTGCAAATGTTTTTTACTGGAAACAATAATAATTTTCGCCTTACTCCAGTTGAGAAATATTTTGGTTAATAACTGGCCAAAACGACCAAAACCTATGATGGCTATAATTAATTGCCCGTTTTTATTATTAAGATTGAAAGCTACTTTTTTCATATATGCCTATTTATCTGAAATAAAATATTATTTAATTGCTCTTGAGTTAGAGGTGAAGCAACTGTAAAAATCATATTTGGTGAACCAAATTCGTGCAGAGTTTTCAGATCATGATTGGTAAACACTCTAACTGCCGAGGCGGTAGTGACGCAAGCATCTGCCTCATCTCGTTTCACCATTAAAGCTGCAGCAGAATTTGACGATGCCTCAATCCATTTAGCGATACCACTGGTAATCCACTTAGCGATAAGCGGTTTTGGCGATGGATGCGTCGCAATTCTAATCGTACCTTCTTTATTCACTTTTTCTTGCAACTCCGGCATACTTAATATTCCTGCAAATTGCATAGTATCAAGCTGCATATTTTGTTCGTCGCTAAATACAGCTTCGATTTGTCTATCCTTATATAACCTCCACATATCATTATAAACTGCACATTCTACATGTAGATGAAGTGTTTCCGGAAAACTGCCTGATGTAATAGATTTTTGTGTTTCGTCTGCGGCAATATCTGCATAATCTAAAGGCGTAATCCCGGCATCGTAGATGATGATGTCTATTTTGTCAGTTATTCCTATATTTTCTGCATATTTTCGCGCTGCTTGCGAAATGTTTGTACCTACAGGTCCTAAAACATGAATTCTTATATTTCTTACCAGATTTGATCTAAGAATCCTGCGAAAATCTACTGGTGTGATTAGGTGACCAAATATTGTATTTATTCTTTGTGACCGTATTTCTTCAGGGTCAATAGCTGAGTTATTCTCCAATTTGTCCACATCGGCTAAAACTTTTATTCCATGTTTAGCAATACCCACGCAATGTAATATAGGTGTTGCTTTAGAATTTTCAGTGTTAGGCACAGGAAACCTATCAGCCAATAGTTGTCCAAAATTAGAATTTCCAAACATTAACTCATTTAACTTGGGTGTAATTGCACTTGTCACTACAAGAGGAATTAAATCTGCATCAGTTACTTTTTGTGCAGTTGTAATTGGGTCATTTTCGATCTGTATTGTAAAATTAGTTTTTGTTCTACCGATAATTCGGCGGTAGAAGTCTGCAGCCTTGAATAGACTTTCATCCCGTACCAGGCAATTAATCTGTGCAGAACTTCTTTCTAATATTGCACCTAGTTGTGCACCCAGAGGAACTTCTACATTTCCAAAAGTTTGCAAGTCTTCAAATTTAGGCAATGATAAAGCACCCGCTCTTTCTGCGGTAGGTTTTGATATTGTCACTTCATTTAGATGATTGTCTTTTTCAGTCATAGCTTCGCTTTCTCCACTAAAAAACCCTCGCCTCCATCAACCAACCTGCGATTTATACAGGATAGATTGTCAAGGGCGAGGGTGACTCCTCCTGCGCTTTTACAAGCTTCGGCGAGACACGTCGCGGTACCACCTTGTTTTGCTAAAGTATTTTTTCATATATTGATATATGAAAAAAAAGTTTGATGGAACATTTGACCATCAAAAAATCGGTTAGAGACCGATTTTAACCTTAGCCTCGTTCAAGTGCTCCGTTTCCGTCACACTCTTTCTGCTGTAACGGGCTTACCCGATCCCGACTACTTATTATTAATGTTTGTCGAGACAGCTCAGAAGCGTATTTCGGATTTATCAGTACGGAAGTTCTTGCATCAACCGGCTTCTTTCTTTTGTCACCTGAAAAACCCTACTGCTGCTTCGTCCTAGCATTTCAATTATTATACTAAAATAAATTTTTCTTGATCCTGACAAATTTTGTGATTCTAGATAAGTATGATTTTCGAACTAATTTAGACAACTCCTAGACCAATATCAAAAGAATCCTGTCTTTGTTGCTGCAAATGTTTAACAATTCGAATTGTCTCTTCTGGAAGTAGAGTCTGTTTTTTGTCAGTAAGGGCGTTGTTAACTTCAGCATCAACTTCCAACATGATACCTGTCCAAAAAGGATTTAATTTATTATTCGCTAAATATTTAAGAATCAATTCTTTATCACCTATTAAGTGAGCCAAATCAATCCAGGGTTCTACCCCAGTAGCCTTTACAACTCGATTTACCATTTCTATATCTGGATTATTTCTCCAACTTTCTACCCCAGGTGTTCTGATTCTTTCACAGAAGCCTCTAAATAAGGCTGCAATTCTGACAGATGGGTCAAGACGCTTTTTTATAACCTCAATTGCTCCTATCCAAGCCTTTTCATCAGGTGCATACGGATTTTTCACTAAAAACATTCCTAATTTCACTCCCTTAAGAGCATCGGCTATTTCCATTGTGTTATTAGGATTTTGTCTACTACCCAGCCACAAATCATCAGCAACTTCAATCATATATTCTACACTTCTAGCCGTAGTGGCTTCCATAGATATACGACAGCCTGACTCGTCCTTTACAGCTCTGATAATTGGGACTCCTGCACTACCTAAACCAGTCCATTGATCACCGGTTCGCGGTTTTTCTAAAGGCCCTCTGTTTGAGACTAAGCCTGGAACAGTGCTGGGATTTATAGCCTCAACTGTTGCTCTGAGTTGCTCGTAAGAATGTACAGAGCAAGGCCCTAAAATTGATTGAATTTTTTCCGGCATAGTATTTTCACCACAAAAAAACCTCCCTATCTTGGGAGGTTTGGAGTCGATATTAAGTTAAATTTTTATACGTTTACACCAGCATCCAACCTCCCTTTTGAGAAGTGAAATAGAAATAAAAATAGAAGTGCTGGTTACTTTGTAACATAGAATATGATTATTGTATCACACCTGTCAAATCGAAGCGTTTTTTACATGTTTTCCCTGCGGATGAATATCTTCGAGTTTGATTAACCTATCAGCATAATCTTCCCGTTGATCCTTATATCCATTAAGAATAATTAGTTCCTCATCAATTTTATTAAGTCTTGAAACCATCGTGTCTTTGAACGTAGCAATGTCAGACTTTAATTCAATTTTTACTGACTCCAGCTGATCTTTTACTTCTTCTTTAACTACCTTCTTAACTACGTTATTAACTACTTCATTTACAATTTTTTTGATAGTTACAAAATCAGATTTAGTTAACATGCACCTCATGGTAATGAAGATTTATTTATTTGTCAATGCAGGTACAACTTGATACAATCAATCAATGTTAGACTTGTTGCGCCAGCGAAAGCTTAAACTACTATTAGGTTCATCTCGGCGGCAAAAATTAACCAGACTCAAGATATTGGCCGTGGTGAGCGCTTTCTGTTTTGTACTCTTATTTTCCGGTATTTTTACGATAGGTTTGCTTTTTGCCTGGTATGCCAGGGAACTCCCCCGCCCGGATAGAGTACGCCGTACACAAGGGTTTTCTACCATAATTTCTGATCGAAGCGGAACACCTTTGTATGATGTGTTTAATGATGAGAACCGGATTCCGATTAATTTTGATGAGATGCCCGATATGCTTAAAAAAGCCACCGTCTCCGTTGAAGATAAAGAATTTTATCAGCATGAAGGTTTTTCTTCAAAAGGAATTTTACGTGCTCTCTACAATATAGTTGCCCACCAAAATCTTCAGGGTGGATCTACATTAACCCAGCAGCTCGTCAAAAATGTACTTTTATCACAGGAAAGAACACTCCCGCGAAAAATAAAAGAATTTATATTAGCGGTTGAAATTGAACGTAAATATTCCAAAGATGAAATATTGCAGATGTATTTAAATGAGGCTCCATATGGAAGCACGACGTATGGAGTAGAAGCCGCAGCGCAATATTATTTTGATAAAAAGGCCAAACAACTTTCCGATATTGAAAGTATTGTTCTTGCCGGGTTTCCGCAATCACCCTCCCTCTATTCACCGTTTACCGGGCAGGTTGGAGCATATATTTGGCGAAGTGAACAGGTAATTCGACGCCTGCGCGAAGATGGCAAAATATCGGTAACGGACGAGAAGCGTTTGAAAGAGGAATTAAAAAACGTGAAGTTTATTGGCGGCAAAGAAAAATTTAAGGCACCACATTTTGTGGTATATGTCCGCGAACAACTGGTGAGACAATTCGGTAAAGATGTGGTTGAAGGCGGAGGTTTGCACGTAACCACAACTCTTGACTATTCATTACAGGAAAAAGCAGAACAAATCGTCAAAGACGAAGTTAATAAGGCTAAAAAATTGCAGGTGGGAAATGGTGCGGCAGTGGTTATTAACCCCAATTCAGGTGAAATTCTGGCAATGGTTGGATCCAAAGACTATGATGCTACCGATTCAGCCGGAGTTAAATTTAATGTTGTGACTCAAGGATTAAGGCAGCCAGGAAGCGCTCTTAAACCGATTACATATGCCCAAGCTTTTCGAGAAGGTTATACACCTTCATCAATACTTATGGACGTGGAAACAAAATTTATGGGCGGAGTCGGGCAAAAAGATTATGCTCCCAAAAATTATGACTTAAAATGGCATGGCCCGGTTCAAATTCGCTATGCACTTGCAAATTCTATCAACATGACAGCTGTTAAAATGGTAGCCTTAGTTGGAGTAAAGGATATGTTGTCATTAGCCTACGATATGGGTTTGACAACACTTGAGCCAACAGCTGACAATTTACGCCGCTTTGGTCTTTCCGTGACGTTGGGAGGCGGCGAGGTTAAATTGTTAGATTTGACAAGTGCCTATGGTGTATTCGCTACCGGTGGATTACAACATGAACCAATAGCTATTCTGAAAGTTACCAACCAGCAGGGAAATGTTCTATTTGAATATAAGCCCACTACGGGTAAACGGACGTTAGGGGAAGATGTGTCATATTTAATTACCAGTATTCTTTCAGATAATGATGCCCGAAAACTGGTTTTTGGCGAGCATTCATTACTTTATATTCCCGGCAAGCATATATTTGTAAAAACCGGTACTACCGATGATAAACGTGATAACTGGACTATTGGGGGGAGTAAAAACCGGATTGTGGGGACGTGGGTAGGTAACAATGACAACAGTCCGATGAATTCTTCGCTTGCCTCAGGGGTGACTGGAGCAGCTCCTATTTGGAACCGCATTATTAAAGAATTAACCAAAGACGCAAAAGATGAAGAATTTATTAAACCCGACAATATTGTAGATATGGAGATTGACGCATTTGGCGGAGGCAAAGCCCGGGATGATTTTCCTAAACGGAAAGAATATTTTATACGCGGTACCGAGCCTACTGATCTATCTCCAGTCTATAAAAAATTAAAGATTTCTAAAAGCAACGGAAAACTCGCGAATGATATTGAAATTGCCAGCGGAGCTTATGAAGAAAAAGAATATTTTGTATTTAATGAACTGGATCCCGTGTCGGCAGATGGAAAAAATCGTTGGCAGGAAGCGATTGACGCATGGGCCCTAGTTCAGACGGACTCTAAATATCATCCACCTACAGAAACATCTTCTGATCGTCAGGATAGCGTGGTTATGAACGTTACTGATCCCAAGGATCGAAAACAATATGATGATCATGATATAAAGATTGCCGGAGAAGCTTTCAGTTCGGCGAGTATCAAAGAAATTAAAGTGGAAATCGATGGGAAGGAAATGGACAAAGTTTCTGATACTCATTCGTACTCTCGCGTGTTCAATCTCAATACCGGACCACATACCATTCGCGTCACTGCCCGAGATGATCGTGGGAAAGAAGCTACTGGCGAAGTTAAAATTGGAGTTAATGTAGCCTGGGACTTTGCGGTTCCGCCGTCTCCAACACCCTCGCCTTCATTATTTCCTTCGCCAAGTCCTTAATAATTATTTTTTAAGATCAGCAGAGAATTTACGCTTAACTGTCGCGATTATTTTTTCCCGTATTGAAATTACCTCAGTTTCTGTTAAAGGCTTTTCAGGATTTAAATAATTAATCCGAAATGCAATCGAATTTTCATAACGATTCAAAACGGATACACTGTATATCAGTGAAGAGATCAGTTTTATTTCAGTCATCACCTGGCCAATAGCAGTATCTCTTGAGAATATAAAATTTAAATCCTCAATAACGGGCGGATATTTGGGAATAGGGATATATTTTTGAGCAGGTCGAGAATCATTCACAATCTTTTCAAAATTAAGACTTAAAGCGGTAATTGAGCAATTGATCTTTAATTTGCTTAATACGGTTTGATTTAATTCACCTATTTGGCCATAGTCTCCAAAACGTATATTTCTATTACTATACCAATTACTCTCTTCCCCCTGAATTGACTCAAGAATCCCGTAACTAATACCGAAAAATTTGAACAAAGCAGTTGCCAATCCTTTTGCTTCAAAAAAACGCTCTCCTGTCCAAATGACACCAAGTGTGGGTAATTCATAAGGCAAATCATTTTCACGATAGGCGTATATCATGCTCAGTTCAAACAGCTTAAATTCGGATCGATGATGCAAATTTTCCTGGACTTTTTGGAGCAAATTTGGTAGTAAACTAGGGCGCATATAAAGCCAATCGGATGAAAGTGGATTAGAAATTTTGTACGCGTGGTTTTTATTTAAATTAAAAATATCCATGAATTCTTCAGAAATCATCGAATAGTTATAAGTTTCCGTATAACCCCAATCTCGCAAACGCACTTTAACTTCTTCTTCGGCGTTAAGGATTGGGTCCAAAATAACTACAGGAGGTTCAGAATCAGGAAGTCGAGTAGAAATTTTGTGGTACCCATACATGCGCGCTATTTCTTCAATTATATCTACATCAATTGCGATGTCTCGTCGAAAACTGGGAACATGCACGGATACCATGTCACTATCTATTTTGATTCTAAATCCTAACGATTCAAGCGTGTTTCGTATTTGTTTTGGCGTAAGTTTGGTCCCAACGTAAGCGTCGATTTTGGCTCTGGTTACCCAAACTTGTTTTGATTTATAAGGATCAGGATAGAAATCATAAATTTTGCTCGCTACATTACATTGTGTAATCTGTTGCATTAACTGGATACCTTTTAACAATGCCGATAAAACCAGTTCAGTGTCTAATCCTTTTTCAAAAAGTGACGCTGCTTCCGTCCGAATACCTAAACCCATGGCGGCTTTACGAATTTGAACTGGATTATAAACCTGCATGAACAATAGAACTCTAGTCGTAGTCGCATTGACTGACGAATTTTGTGCTCCCATAATTCCGCATAAATCAATGATTCTTCCCTCTCCGTCTTCAATAATTATTTCCTCTCCAGTCAATGTGTAAGTTTTTCCATCAAGCGTTGTAATTATTTCGTCGTTTTTAGACAGGCGTAATTTCATGTATGGAACCCCTAAATCATTCGGTTTAATCTCATCAAAATCAAAGGCATGCACCGGTTGCCCATACATACGCATGATGTAATTGGTAATGTCAACGACATTGTTTAAGGATCGAAGACCGGAAAGTTCCAGTCGTTTTTTAAGCCACGAGGGAGAAGGTTTCACTTGTACATTCTCAAGAATGATTGATGACCAGCGCAGATTTAGCGTTGGGTTTGTTTCAATAATTACTCTTAATTTTTGTCCCCGAGAGGGATCAACCCAATTTAAAATAGAACCATTTTCAACTGTGTATGGATCATCTGCTAACCGGGTCTTTATTCCAAATTGGGGCAAGATGGCTGCTATTTCGCGAGCCACACCAAATACAGACATTGAGTCAGGACGATTTGAAGTTATCTCAACATCATAAATGAATTCTCTCCCTTCTTTGTAGATTCGTTCTATACTTGGACCGCACAAAGATACGTACTCCTTAATTTGCGAAGGAGTAGCCGGAGTATCGATAAATTCTCTCAGCCAGGAATCTGGTATAAGAATGTTCATAATCAACTAATTTTCTAATCAACTATTCTTACTTACTATTATGAATTAGTTGATTTTATTATTAGGTGAATAGTTGATTCAACTAGAATTGTTCTAAAAATCTCAAGTCATTGCTATAAAGCAGTCGAATATCATCAAGTTGAGTGCCGGATTTCATCATCGCTACACGTTCAATGCCCCAGCCGAAGGCAAAACCGCTATAAACATCCGGATCTATACCGCCATTTTGCAAAACCGCCGGATGTACCATTCCCGAACCTCCAAGCTCCAGCCAACCATCTTTACAAAGTTTACACGTTTTTCCGCCAGGTAAACGAACCTTTCCCAGACAAACTCCACAATTTATATCAACTTCAAAAGAAGGTTCGGTAAATTGAAAATGAAATGGCCTTAAGCGTGACTTTCTTTCCGGACCATAATACTGTTTGAAAAAATAATCCATGACACCTTTTAGGTGTCCAATTGAAACATTTTTATCGATATACATGCCCTCAAACTGATGAAACATCGGCACGTGAGAAACGTCGGATTGGCGCCGGTAACATTTGGCAATATTAATCATGCGGATTGGTAGTTTCCCCTTTTCCATTTCGCGAACTTGTCCATTTGAAGTATGTGGGGTTAGCACCATTTTCGAAAATTTCGTATTTTGAATTTTTCCGTACTTATCAGATGCGTCGAATGTGTGGGACCCCGATATGCCGATAAAGACTTTTGACTTTTCTCTTTCCACAAAAAATGTCTCCCATTCATCGCGCGCCGGGTGATTGGGAGGCATATTCAGGGATTCAAATGCATACCAATCCCAATCGACTTCCGGATGCCGGACACGCGTAAATCCAATTCTTTCGAAAATTCGGGTTATCTCAAAAATTGCTTGTGAGACTATATGTAAGTGACCTTGAGGTGGTGGAGTTCCCGGCAAGCTGATATCAAACCTCGCACCCGCCTTTTCTTGTTTTTGACTGCGGGATTCTCTAAATTTATCTTCTACATTCTGTTTAAATGAATTAACCGCCAATCCGCCTAAACGCCGCTGTGAAATTGATAAACCTCTTATCAGTTTAATTATCTTGGAGGCTTTACCGTTTGACCCAAAAAATTTTACATGAAGCGTTTCAAGTTCATCAGCTGTTGTTAATTTAAGCAATGCAAAAATTTCCATTTGAAGTTGAGTTAACCGCAACTTAAATTCTTCGAGTGAAATCGACGGTACACTTTCTGCATTGGACTTTGCAAATTCCGATATTTCTTGTACTGAGTAATGCACGCGAACATTTGGTCCAATTTGTTCAATCTGGGTAATTGCGATAATACCAATCTCTGATGTCGTCGCTACCTGCGTCCCGCCGTCTGGAATAGGCGGATAGCCGCCAATTTGCATTATTCTCAGCGGTTTATTTTTTGGTAAATGCAAAGGCACCCACCGACTGCGTTTTTGCAGTTCGCTTAGCGTCACTATTTCGGTTTTAATCTCTTGATTGGAAGCAATCAGCATATTGCTTCGTTTTTCCAGTGTTTCAAGTAGTTTTGGGTTTATCGTGCCTTCGTATTCAATAAATTTCTGCTTACTATGCTCGCCCTTAACTGGGGTTAATCCGGGAATCGTTTCCATAATTACTTCATGGATCACGTGTCCAGCCGAATGGATGCGCATATTATTTACCCGCGTGTTCCAATCTATCGCAACTTTTACATTTTCTCGTGGGTGTAGTGTACCCGTAACTTTCCCTTCGTGTAATACTCTATCATGAGTCAGGCGTACATGTGTGAAAATAAGTTTGCCCTTACTGCCAATGATTTCTCCTTTATCGCAAGGTTGACCTCCACCTTGTGGATAAGCGATAGTTTTCTCTAATTCAATTTCGTAATGATCACCTTTCGGTGTTATCGCGACTATATTTGTTGAAAGTTCTTTTTGGTAACTATTCTTAAGGTATATAAGTTCGGTCATAAACTTTTGCTTAATTGTATGGTTTCATCCAAACTTTGGCAACTAAATAGTCATCGGCCTACTCTCCAATTTGTCTTGTCGAATAAATGGTGAGATATCTCCCGACTAAGTCGAGATCTAAAACTAGCCAATAAAAAAACTCCCTTAAAGGGAGTTAGTACGAATTGATTTATATGTCCACCGTAACTCCCTTATTGGAGATTGAGTGTAAACAAAAAACCATAAAATAAATACAATACAAGTTTCATTTTGTGGATATAAAGTTCATCAATAAACCTGTTGCTACCGACTAATTGAGACGTTCTCTTGCTTTATCGACAATAATTTTAAATATTTGCGGGTCACGAACGGCCAAATCGGCCAAAACTTTTCTATCCAATTCAATTTCGGCTTTTTTTAGGCCATTAATAAATCTACTGTAATTCAAGTCCAATTTTTGGACAGACTGATTCAGGCGGGAAATCCAAAGTCTACGCATATCGCGTTTGCGTAGCCTTCTGCCGGCGAATTCGTATTCCCCTGCGTGGAGCAGCGCTTCTTTGGCGACTTTTATCAATCGCCGTTTAGTCATTCTAAACCCGTGGGTAAGTTTTAGAACTTTTTTATGTTTTCGATGAGACACTAAACCTCTGGTTACTCTCGCCATAACATTCTCCTTCTAGATTCCGCCGTACGGCAGAAAAACGTCTATTTTACGCGTATAGTTTTTATTTACTGATTCAGTGGAATTTGAACGGCTCAGTTGTCTCTTGGATTTGTTCCGGCGCAAGTGGCTTAAGCTTTGTTTTGAGCGCATTATATGACCTGCCTGGGAAAGCTTAAACCGTTTTGCTGCCGTTTTTTTAGTTTTCATTTTCATTTTATATTTTCTTAACCGGTGAAATCATCGCTACCAACATTTTTCCTTCCATATGGGGTGGCCGAACAATTTTGCTATTTGGTAAAAGTTGTAAAAAGTCCCGTATCACTTTGTGTCCAAAATCCTGTCGTGTTATTTGTCTGCCTTTAAATAACAGTGTGATTTTCACCTGGTTTCCCGTGACTAAAAATTGGCGCGCATGTTGTGCTCGAACATCAATATCATGTGTGCCGATAAATGGCGTTAGTCTAATTTCTTTTATTGTTACATGCTTCTGTTTGCGTTTTTCTTCACGGTCTTTCTTGGCTTCCAGATATTTAAATTTTTTATAATCTATAAGCTTACATACAGGCGGCTGGGCATTTGGAGCAATTTCAACAACATCTATCCCCAACTCCCGTGCTTTACGAATAGCCTCCTCTTTGGTAACGATACCGATTTGTTTTCCGGCTCCATCCAATAAACGAACTGTTTTTGCCTGAATAAAAAAATTCAGCCGGTAAAATTTATTTTTTGGTTTCAATTTCTTCTTTAACTAAAGCTAAAAATTGATCAGTTTCTATAAGCCCGAGATTTTTTCCTTCCCGTGTTCGCACCGAAACAGACTTTTGTTCTGCCATCTCCTTATCTCCAATTATAGCCATAAACTGAACTTTTTGCAATGTGTGGTCGCGAACTTTAGCCTGCATACTTTCAGATCGATCATCAATCTCCACCCGGATTCCTGCCTGATTAAGCAGTTTAAACACTTTATTTCCAAAATCTGTGTGCCTGTCTGATATTGGAATGATGACTACCTGAACCGGGGCTAGCCACAGAGGGAATTTTCCGGAATATTTTTCTATAAGAAAGGCAATAATTCGTTCGATGGCCCCGATTGAAGACCGATGTATAACTATTGGTTCATCTGCCTGTCCGTGTTCATTAACATACGTGAGTTTAAATCGTTTTGGCATGACGAAATCATACTGTACGGTAAACGCAGTATCTTCCTTACCGTTTACATTCCACATTTGGACATCGATTTTCGGTCCATAAAAAGCAGCTTCATTTTCTTTTTTATCTACTCTTACACGGTGAGTCTTTTCTCTAACTGTTAAAATCTCCTCGAGGATATTCTCCGCGAAATCCCAAGCCTGATCATCTTTAAAGTATTTCTTGACATCAGATCTGTTCCCCAAAGACAAACGAAAATAATAATCACCTGTGTTTTTATCATCAATGTATGGCTTAAGACCTAATAGGGCCGTTAACCGTTCAATAAGATCCAGAACCCGGTTAATTTCAAATTTAGCTTGATCTTTACTCGCTATTATATGTGCATCAGCCAAACAGAAGGTGCGCACTCTCTGAAGTCCCATAAGCTCACCTGATTGTTCATATCGATAGAGTTTCGCTAACTCAGCATATCGGATTGGCATTTCCTTATACGAATGAGGTCGTCTTGAATATAATTCAAAGTGATGCGGACAGGTCATCGGCCGCAACATATATTCCTCGTCATCGATCTTGATGGGTGCATACATTGATTCTTTATAATAAGGATAATGCCCTGATTTCTTATACAGCTCTAGGCGGGCAATATCAGGTGTATAAACATGTAAATATCCATCCCTTATTTCTTCATCGACAACCCATCTCTCAAGTTCACGGCGAATAACCGAACCCTTGGGAGTCCACAACGGCAGCCCTTTACCCACAGTATCGGAAAACGCAAAAAGATCCAGTTCCCGACCAAGTTTTTTGTGGTCCCGGTCTTTCAAATTTTCATCGATTTGATGCATATTTTGCCATAAGATTTTGGAATGATAAGTCTCTTAAGTTCCAGTCTTATAGAATTTTCTAAACATAAAAAAACCGTTCCTCATTACGCTCCCGAGTGAAATCGGGAAGGTTCCAGCGTAAATTGAACGGTACTTTACTCATCCCGAAATCGATCGGGACATCGTTTCTCTTTGAGATTGGTGATGTCTCATGCAAACGAGAATTCAATTATAGTATAGCGGTAAACTTTTCCTTGTCAAGATAGCGAATCAAAACTTTATAAGCGGGCTGACAATCCTGAATAATTCCATAAATATATATAGTAAAGCGCAAATACTTACTAATATTGTTATCGTCCAGGCTGAGAAATTAAATACTTTGTGATTAGTATATTTTCCCATGAGTGTCTTATTGTTAATAAGTTTCATAATAAACAGGAGTTCGACTGGCAAAAGAATCCCGTTAAGAACTTGCAGACTTAACAATAATTGAATCAGAGAAATCGCCGGACTTAAAGTGATCGTTGCTGACATAACGATTAAAATAGTAAATAAAGAATAAAATATTGGCGCTTCTTCCAAGTTTCTGTTAACTCCACATTCCCAACCAAAGGCATTACATACCGAAAACGATGTAGTTAAGGAAATCACTGCAGCTGCAAGCATAGACGCTCCAAGTAATCCCACACCAAAAAGAATCTTGGCAAAATTTCCGGCAAAAGGAACCAGTGCTTTAGCAGCATCTGAAGCGCTTTCGATTTTGATTCCTGCAGGGTATAGGGTGTATGCCGTAGCAATAATAATAAACAGGGTTACAATGTTTGAAAAAACACATCCGATCAATGTATCAATTCGTTCAAATTTGTATGTAGACATAGTGATGCCTTTTTCCACAACCGAACTTTGGGCATACATCTGCATGTAGGGGGCGATTGTCGTGCCTACGAAAGCTATCAGTAATCCAATATATCCCGGAGAAAACGAAAATGAGGGTTTGACAATATTTATTGCGACTTCCCCCCAGTAAGGCTTAGCAAATAATGCTGCGGCAATATAGGATAATAGAATCGTACTCATCAATATAAAAAGTTTTTCAACCTTGTGATAGTTGCCTTTGACAATTATCCACCACAAAAATATGGATATAAGAGGTACACTGATATATTTTGATATCCCGAACATCTCAAAACTAGCCGCCATTCCGGCAAAATTTGAAACTACAACTCCGGCATTAGCCACAAATAAAATTATCATCATAAAAACCGTTGTCCGTAAACTGAAATTTTCACGGATAAGATCTGAAAAACCTTTGCCGGTAACGGCCCCGAGTCTGGCACTCATCTCCTGAACTATATAAAGACCAATCGTCAAGGGTATGAGTAGCCACAAGAATTTTAAACCAAATTGAGCTCCCGCAACTGCGTAAGTCGCTATACCACCGGCATCATTGCCGGCAGCAGTGGCAACCAGACCTGGACCCAAAATCATTAAATATTTTAATGCACCAAATTTTCTTACTCTCAGCAGTGTCATGATATGGTGAATTAAGGTAGATTTTGTCTGATTATGATTATTCATAATTTTACGGTAGTTAACTCGTAAAAACTTGGCGAATTCTCAGCTTCCACCTTTTAGGTAAATAGGTCATAATCGCATCCCGAAAAGTCACAATACCCAGTAATTTCCGGTCACTTCTTGTAACGACGGGTAATGCGGATAAATTATAGCGATACATTTTTTTTAGAGTATCCTTAATATGATCGTTAGGATACGATGAAATCAAGTTTTTTATCATACTAGATTCAACTCGAGACCGTAAATCTTGAGAAAAAAGCTCATACATGCTAATTACACCGACCAGTTTGTTGCTGAATTCATTTTCAAGTACATAAAAGTACAATAAAAAGTCGGGCAAATTCTCTTGAGAACGTACCCGACTGTACAATTGTTCCAGTGTAATACCTTGAGGTATAGCAATATATTCAGTGGTCATATACGCACCGGTTGTATTCTCTGGATAATGTAGTAGCTGTTCGATAATAGTCGCCTGTTTTTTTTCGAGAAGAGGAAGAATTTTTTTGGCATATTCATACCCTAAAGCTAGAAGCAAATCTGTCGCCTTATCAGGAGACATATGTTTTATTACATCTGCGACGTCCTCAATTTTCATCGATTCAATGAGATTTTTTTGCAGTTTCGGTGACAAGCTTTCGATTACTTCTGCAACAATTGGTTCTTTGAGTGCGGATAAAACTCGGCTGCCTTGTTTGTACCCCGGACCTTCGAAAATAATTCGAGCTATGTCCATAGGATGCAATGATTCTAAATTTTGGTACTGTATTTTGAATTTCATGGGACTGGCCCCGCCTAAGAATTGGACATCTTCCCATTCAACGAGATTACGTTTTATTACGTTTGCAACATTTGGAATGTGGAGTCGATCAAGAAGTCCTGCGGCGCTCACATCTACCCCTTTTAGGTGTAATAGGTTTTGGTTTTCTTCAATTACTAAATCATTCACACGAGTGAGACGGCGATCATCGATATCAACAATCTGTTTATCGTATATGTCGTTGGCTAATAATACTTCCTCGGGTCTGTGTATGAAGGGTGTTAAATCGACGATGTCTGTAGACAGACGAATTTCCTTTTCTGACAATTTCGCAATGTCAGACTGAGGAATAAAAACCGTTTCTTTATTGATGCCTCTTTTGACTATCAAACCGCTAATTCGCGGACTGATTTTATTAATATCTACGGCAACTAAATCCAAAACTTTACCAATTTTTTCTTTACTGTGGTTATATACTGCAACTCCAATAAGTTGAGATAGATACAATTGCATAAGTATGATTTAACGTGATACTTTACATCTTATGACTAAAAAAACCAGCCTGTCAACTAAAATCGTAATTTGTGGAAGATAAAAAGGCAGAATCACAAAGTCAACAAAGGTATGATGAAGAAATAATTCTCAATATAATCTTTCATAAGGGCATATCCTCGCAACTTGCTGAGCAAATGCTAAAATAGCATTGTGGCAACGATTGTAGGAAAGATGAAACAAAATTCAAGCAGAAAAATCAAAGAAAGATTTGAGTGGTTAAACCAAGTAAATAAACCAGAAGTCATCTGGTTCCCAGGATATTTATTCTCATCCGTAGAACTCAACGAAAGACACATAGAAATATATGTTCAATATCAAGAAAATCTCCAAAATTGAACGCTTGATGTAAATGATACACACGTGGTTGCAGATATGATTGATGTATCCAATCATTTTAATATCAGTGAACTCAAGACCTTGTCTCAACTGGTGAGACAAAAAGGGTCAGTCCAATCACGTGAGCGTTTGGGAGAACTCTTGTGGGAAAATGGTGACTTCTCGGATTGGGTTCTCGACCGGATTTTATCTCGCATACGCATGAAACTTCGAAAAGTGTCCATCTCTCCCGATCATTTAATCACTGTCAAGAAAGTTGGTTTTTTATGGCGGTAATAACTGAGAAAGTAAAAACTCAAGAGCATGTAGGTACCTACGGAGTTTTGAAAGACTTTCTCTATCAAGACTACCTGCTCAAATATTTTGATCGTCCTGATAGTCCATCCCCCGAAGTTGGACAAGCTGCAGTTAAAACACTCAATGAAGTTCTTTATTCACTTTTGTCTTCCCAAGAACACGTGGATCGCAATGAGTTATATATTACAAGTGGTGTGGCTAAATGTATGGCTCTCGGAACTCCAGATGATTTTTGGAAATTTGATCGCCATGTGGATCCGGATATTGATTTCCGGATTATTCCTCAACAAGGATACACATTGCAGGATTTTCCCAAAGCAATCGTTCACTTGATGAAAAAAAAAGCAGAAAGCACCAAAATAGAAAATGGTCTTTCTTTCATTCATCAAGATTTTGAAGTCAGAATTACCGGCGGGTACATCATCCCTAGCAATTTTGATAGACAGCTGATGCAAATTGGAATTTACGACACGGACGGAAAACGAATCATTCACGCCGACATAGCTGAATTTACCCGAAACGGCAAACTCGAATTAGAAGATAAACGAGCCGGGTTGACGTCTCTGTGGCAAGATCAAGTGGTGGCTCACGCCTATCCACTTGCAGATGGAAATATTCTCTACGGCATGAGTAAAGCGACTCGAGATATCATGCTCCACAGAGATATACTTCATTCTGAGTCAGCAGATCCTGCAGATTTATTGGAAGTTGCCTTTCGATCTTTGCGAAGCGTTTTATTAAGTTTGGATAGTCCGCGAGGAAAAGGAGGATTACTTGACCATTTTAACGTTTATAGTTTTATGCCTGAGTATGATCAAGAATATTTAATTCGGTTTCGCCAAAAGATTGTTAAATCTGCAATTGAGGGAAAGACAATTGCTCCTGAAGCGTTGGAACTTGTCAAAAATGAGCTAGAGTTGTGTTTTCAAATTGATCCTTATTTGACTGTCAATTTTTTACGTGATAGTGGAGTCACCTGCATGATTCCGGGTTTACAATATGTTACTCACGACGGTTGGATGGATATCCTTTTATCTGATGAATTTATTACTGCGCCAATAGAAAATACAATACAAATAAACACGTTAGAGTCGCGTGGTGATTCAATGTGGTTAATTCGTCAACACGATGCATATCGTGGAAGACTTGGCGGAGGTAGGCTTTTTGACGGGCTAGCCAGATGTATGCGTGCTCTAAGTCCCGGTTGCAAAGGACAGGAAAAGAGTTTTTATGATAATTTATGGTTCAATCAGATTGATCGATTTCCACGGGCCATGACTACAGTAACTTTGGCTGGACCAATTACGGTAACTATTCCCGAAGCTGATTTGGATAAGTATAGAAAAGACCCTCTCGATTATCTGAGAATAACAGTGGCTCGTTATAACACAGAAAGCTTGTCCTCTACGAGAGATATCGTCTTAACCAGAGCAAATGAGATAAAAGGCAAAATAAAAGAGTTTCTAAATCCACTCGGTCTAAGTTCGGATAATCTATTTGACAGATTGTTTGATGAAGAAAATTCTGATCAACTATCTGCCTCTATGATGCAGCTTTTGACTATTTATGAAGGGCTCAAATTCTGTCCTTGGGGAATAACTCGGCCCGAACTCTTTGCAATTTGCAATGATCTATTGGAAAAAACCGGAGTTCCTAGACTTAGTGAACTACGATTTAAAGAACTGTTTGTGATATTAAAACTCTTAGGATTCATACAAATTGCAAGTGATACTATTATAGAAGACTATGAAAATGACGTAAGTATGTATCTCTATTCGTTAGCAGAAGACTTTGATGATACTAAATCAATTGTTGATTATCTTTCTAAACGTAGTTCAGACTCAATTCATTATGATTTAACTTTGACACATTTTCCAAGCTACTCAAGTTCAACTACTGGATTGGACCTCATACAGCTAATGCAGAAAGGAATTTACTCTTCATCCTCAACATTTACTTTAACATACGACGATATAGAAGTATTAGACTTATCTGACTATAAAAAAGCTGTTCAAGTTATACAGAAAAATTTTAATGAAAAAATAAAGAAGCGAACTACATATATATACGGTAAAGGATACATCTAATCTTAGGTTGCATGCTCAATAGCATTTTTCGAAATTTTTCCATGGATACCGCAAAGTAGACTTAATTGTAGAATATGTTAACTTAACATCACCACAAGTTTAGTGTGACAAAGGTACGGAATAAATAGGACTTCCTGCTCTAATAAATCCATCTTTCACTATACTGCAGTATACACCGAGTGTATTATGGTGATATCGAACTATAGCTTTCAATATAGCTGGTTCTTGTTCACCTGTTTCAGGATGCATATTGACCGTGGCACAGCGTGTATCTAACTTTGTAACCGCCAACACAGCAGAGTCGTCATTCTTTCCAAAAAATAATAAGTGATCAAGCCAGGTATCTTCTACATAAGGATCAGCTATACACGTTGTCACGTATAAATTTTCCCTAAATACTTGTGCGTCAATTGTTACTCCTGCAAGCCTACTTGTCTCAGAAACTGTTTCTTCTCCTAACAATGAGACTGGCATACTGTGATATGCGCCTCTTCCCATGCTTAACAGTGTTAATTTTCTATGCGATTCATCAGAAATCTGTTGAAGCAATAAAGGGTCTCCTATCTGTTGTTCGATCCCATCAGGAGTCGTGACGATTATTTCTGAGTCTTTGGGCCTGGTTGGATTCTCAAATCTTGTTTTATACCGCAAAAGTCCAGGAAATTTAGTTGTATCTAAGAAATTTGGAGTATCAGTTGAGTCAGTAATTACAAAAGCTACTCGACGATCTCCTACAAGCGAAACGGAGCGAGCGGATACTTGTTCCATTTTAATTCCTTGCATGCCCTTCACCGGATATACACATGGTTTTACTACGCGTCCGACTTCTTGATAACCCATATTTGCAAAAGCTTTTAGACTTTCCTAAATTAACTGATCTTATTGTTATACTACAAGATTTGTAGATTATACCAGGACAAACCAAAAACTGCTCAAAGGGGAATTCTAAAATACATTGCAACCCATTACAGTAAAATACGAGGCTGAAAAATTATACGAAGATAACCAGTAAGGCACGGGATTTGTTGACAAAGTGGAAAGAATTAATAGGATTAAGTGGTATCAGAAAAATCGAGATAGAATATATCCTAGGTGCCAAGATAAACTCCACCAAAGGCGGACAAGCACCTCCCAGGTGAGATATGTCATTACTCGTTACATGAAGGCCTATCAAAACTTAAACAATTAACATCTCTACATAAGAGCAGGTTTACAACGTGAAGTATAATCAGCATCTATGTCCGCTTTAGTAGGATTTATATCAAAAGAAAGAAGTATACCTTTAATTCAAATAGGTTCAGCGTTAGATGTTACAGACAAGATTTTGGCAACAAAACCGTTTAACGTAGCTCGTGACCATGATGGAAGCAGACTAGGGATTGCTTATAAACTGTCAGATGAAGATTTAACCTTACCAAGTCCACTTGATGAGAACACTACAGTAAGAAAAGATGGTGATTGGGTTATTATACATGGTCACATAGGACCAGATATCAATAAAGAAATGCCTTCAACATGGATTCGAGAGTTAGGTCTAGAGTTTATACAAACTCAAATTTGCTTGGCAAGTCTAAGCCTTGTGTGGGGAAACAAACTAACAACTGCTCCACTTGAAATGGCAGGTCCAATAGTTGGCGCAATTGTAGGAAGAATCACAGATATGATAGAAAATAATGAAGTTTTTGGTCTAAAAAATTGGATGCAAGAATTTTTGGCGCGAACTGATCTTGGTGATGGTAGGGGTTTAGTCTACTATGTGGCTGATCAGCAGAATGATTTAGAAGGTCAATTAAATAAATTTTTACAGGCACCCTACTCAATAAACTCAGCATTTATTGATACCCGTAATTTTACGGCATACCTCATCCATTCTAAAGAAAGAACACCACCAAGAGAATACCCTTACCTTTTTTACTCACAGGTTATGCGAACGATAGTCATAGCATCGTTAGCGGAAGCTGCTATTGAGTTAGGAGGAATAAATCCAACTGCTGTTAAAGAGTCGGAAATTATCGTTTTGAAACTTGATTAATTTGATAAAGTGACTTTGCTTGTACTCTCAAGTCACATTTAAGGGAAATTGGACTAAATTAAAAAAAGGTCATATTCTCTAAATATCCTAATTTAAATCGATATTTCTAGCTATTCGACAATTTAGGGGAATACAATCCCGTCTAGAGGGCAGCGTATCAAAACTGGCACCCAGAATTAATACTTCTGCTTGCCCTATTGTACCAAACTATGCATCAATGGGGTATATGAAAAAAATATCGGTGCCCTTCTTGCCACTCAAGTCAAT
>JAHFKJ010000023.1 GCA_023245415.1 Candidatus Gottesmanbacteria bacterium
GAAGGAGATTTGCTGCGGATTATGCACTGCATAATTTGCAACGATTATATCCAGGACTCCAAGGCTGGGCCCAAACACCAGAAGAATTCAAGATCAGAAAAAATGAACTTGTCGCTTGTCACTTGTCTCTTGTCACTAAACCAGAAAATACGGATGCATATTTTCGTCAGTTAGCCTTAAAAATTAGAGACAGCGGCGTTAGGTTAGTCTGCGTGGGCTTAGGCGCGCCGAAACAGGAATTTTTTATTCAAGAACTTGCTTATCACTTGTCACTTGTCACTTATCACCAAGTCATTCTTATGTCCATTGGCGGGGCGCTTGACATCTTCGCTGGAAACATGAAGCGGGCGCCGAAATTTATGAGAAACATAAATCTTGAATGGTTGTGGCGGTTGATGTGCCAACCTTGGCGTATAAGACGTCAGTTTAAGCTCATTTCGTTTATTTTACTTATCTTAAATGCGCGATTTGTGTTAAAATCTACAAAGCTCATCAATACAAGATTGTGAGATTGGTACTATTATATGGAAAAAAAACCGCTCAAAGTTTTTTTCGTGGCTGCGGAAGTGGCGCCGTTTGCATCTGTGGGAGGACTGTCGCAGGTCATTTACTTCCTGCCCAAAGCTTTGCGGCGGTTAGGTGCTGACGTCTCCATTTTTATGCCCAAATACGGCACCATTGACGAAAAAAAACATGGATTAAGACTACTTATCTCCAATCTCAAAGTCCCAACTGGTGAAAAAACCGGAACGAGAGAGTTAGTCTGCAATGTAAAAGTACGTGAGACAGAGGGAGAACCTACGGTCTATTTTTTAGAAAACATGGAGTATTACGAAAAGCGGGCCAATGTGTACGGGTATACTGATGATCCGACACGGTTTGCATTGCTTTCACGGGGAGCGCTTGAATTTTTACGCGCCAGTAAAATTCACCCCGATATCATTCATGCCAACGACTGGCATACCGGATATCTGATAAATGATCTGCGGACTTTATACAAAGAAAATACAGAACTATTAAATATAGCAACCGTATTTACAGTTCATAATTTAGCATTGCAGGGAATATTTAATTTTCACTATTCATCTCCTTTGGAAATGGATGATGGCAAGGGTAATCTGGCTTCATTATTTTCGTCACGATTGGAGAAGCAAAATGCCCTCAAACGCGGGATCATTTATACCGACATCGTCAACACGGTTTCTCAGCGATATTCGCGTGAGATCATGACGTCTGAGTTTGGTCACGGTTTGGATCAACTTCTCAAAGAGGTCAGGGCAAAGGTGTATGGTCTCCTTAATGGTCTTGATTATGAGAGTTTTAATCCGCAAACAGACCGGTTAATTAAGCAAAATTTCTCCGTTCCAACATTGCATTTACGCATGGAAAATAAGATTGATCTGCAAAAGGAGTTTAATTTGCCGGTTGATTCTAAAATACCCATTTTGGCTTTTTCCAGCCGATTGGTTGAACAAAAAGGGTTGGAACTTATTATCAAAGTCATGCCCTACATTCTAAAAGAATCAAATGCCCAGTTTATTGTTGTCGGTGAGGGAGAAAATAAATATCGCGAGTTTTTTACTAAACTGGAAAAAGAATTTCCGAAGCAGGTGGGAACGCACCTCATGGCAGATTGGCAACTTCCCCGGCGTATATTTGCAGGGGCAGATATGGTTTTATTGCCTTCCAAGTTCGAGCCTGGCGGAATTGTGATTATAGAAGCTATGCGTTATGGGGCGGTGCCTGTAGTACGCGCAACCGGCGGTCTTGCCGACATTGTAGATGATTTTGACATTGGTAAGTCAAAGGGAACTGGATTTGTGTTTAAAGAATTTTCGGAATTATCATTTTTTGGAGCCTTAACGCGGGCACTGGAGATTTTCCGTTTCCCCAAAATGTGGTTAAGCATTTCGAAGCGGGCTATGGAAGCTGATTTTTCCTGGGAAAAAGTGGCACAGCATTATTTGGATTTGTATAGTAGAGCACGAGAGTTTCGAAAAGAAAGTTTGTCTGATAAACCGGCTGAAGTCGAAATTGAATAATTGAGGAACATATGGCAAATGGAAAACCACGAGTTTTGTTTTTATATGATTTTCCCATCCATGGAGGTGGGTCGGGTGCATATGTCAAATTTTTAGCTTTACGTCTTATTCAAGCCTACAAATATGATTTGGCTGTAGCCCTTCCTGATAGGCAGCAAATTGACCCGAAAATTCCTCAGTATAGTATAAATCTACCGCAGGTCCCGGTATTTATTGGTCGTCCGGGTTTGGAAAAATCCAAAAAATACAGCGATCTGACGCCGATGGAAATCGGTGATCTGTATTGTACTTTCATTGCCGAAACCGTCAAAGTGGTTCAAGATTTTAAACCGGATCTCATAAATGTGCATCATGTACTGATTGGTGCTTGGGTAGCGCGCTATATCCGCTCAATTTTTGGAACTAAATTTATTTTGAGTTCACATGGCAGTTGCATACATGCAATTTCCCAGGATCGGCGCTACTTCCGTTTGACTCGTGATAGTATGTGGGCAGCCAATTCCGTGACTGTGGTTTCAGGGGATACGCGGGTCAAGCTTTTGAAAATGTTTGGCGATACTTTGGATAGTAAATTAAGAACAATACCGGGAGGAGTGCGGTTTAGTTTTTTTCCAGAAAGAAAACCCCAGAATTTGCTTAAAGAACTAGTGCATAAATACGGTATTGACAGTACCCGAGTAGTGTTGTTTACGGGACGACTGATTAGCGAAAAAGGGGTCGAATATTTAATTAAGGCCGCGAGCAAAATCAGAGGCCAGGTTGTGATTATCGGTGATGGGCCGCAAAAAGAGAAACTTGTACATTTAGTTGAGGAAAGAAAGCTGCCGAATGTTAAAATGCTCGGTTACATCGATCATAAATATTTACTTGACATGTATTATCTGGCATCAGTTTTTGTATCGCCGTCGGTTTGGGATGATCCGATGCCTCTGACAATTATAGAAGCCATGGCTGCGGGACTTCCAGTTGTAGTTACGCGCCGGGGTGGATTTCCGATTGCCGTGAAAGACGGATTAAATGGATATTTTGTCAAATCGCGAAATGCTACCGATATCGCCGAAAAAGTAAATAAGCTTTTGGACAACAAAGATTTGCGGTTACGCATGGGTGAGCGGGCGCGCGTGGTGGTATCAGAAAAATTTACCTGGACCAAAATTGCTGCACGTTTTGATAAACTGTTTCGAGATGTATACTTAAATAGATGAAAATTGGAATTCTTTCTCCTTCCATCTACATGTATCAAAAAAAATATCGGAACCGTATTTATGCTCCGGGAAAGTTGGCGGTTGCACTCGCCGATAGTTTGGTAAACGCGGGTGAAGATGTGATCTTTTTTACTGCACAGGACGTGGAAACTTTGGCGCATGTTGTTCATATCGACGATGAACTATTAGATGAAAACCTGTATTTAGACTCTCAGCAGGATTTGCCTGTAAACGCCCGCGAGATTGTGAGTTTGTACGAGCGGAAAAAATATTTTGAGCTTAGCGTGACATCTTTGGCTTATGAATACGCCAGTCAAGGTAAAGTTGATATCCTGCATGTTTATAACAGCTTGGGAAATTTGGCTCACTATTTTGTAAAAAGATCGACAGTGCCGACAGTTTTTACAATTCACAATCCAGTGCCGGCAAAAGATACTCTTGAGCATTGGCGCTATAATAAATTTAAAGACCAAAGCTTTTTAAGTATCAGTGATTTTCAAAAAAAAGCTTTTGAAAAAGAATTTCCCGGGATTCATTTAGTTAAAACGATTTATCATGGAGTAGAAATCGAACAATATACGCAAGATGTCACCCATGAATATTATGCGTTTATCGGTCGAGCCACGCCAGAGAAAGGTTTGGATATTGCAATCAATGCATGTATAAACACTCAAACACAGCTACAAATAGCTACCTGGTTTAACGACGTGGTTAAACAAGGTCAATATTATCGAGAAAAACTGCTGCCCAACTTAACAGCATCAGGTATTGGTAGTGTCGGTACGTTGGATAGTGATAGTAAAAAAATTTTTTTAAGCAAAGCCAAAGCTTTAATTTTACCTATCCAATGGAATGAGCCGTTCGGAATGGTTATGATTGAAGCATTTGAAAGAGGAACGCCGGTGATAGCCTATAATCGCGGGAGTGTTTCTGAAATTGTTACCTCTGGGAAGACAGGCTTCATTGTGGATCCGTCTGAACAGGAAGCAGGGATAAGTCATGCGATTGGACAATTAGAAAGACTTACAGATGTTGAGTATTTACAAATGCGCTTAAATTGTCGTAAAGAGGCGGAAATTCGATTTAATATTCGAATGATGGCTCAGAACCATATTAAAGTTTATCGTAATTTGCTCGAAGAAACTAAATGAAAATAGCTCAAATTGCACCAATCTGGTACAGTATTCCGCCTAAGAAGTACGGAGGTACTGAGTTAGTTGTATACAATTTGACTGAAGGATTAGTACAACGGGGGCATGACGTCACTTTATATGCTACACAAGATTCACAAACGAGCGCCTGTCTAAAGTCTCATGTGCCGGCCGGAATTGTCGAATCAGGAGGTACGTTTAACGACTATATTGAGCCATTAAAGCATGTACTTGATGCATTAAAGTATCAGGACGAGTATGACATATTACACCTGCATTTTACTTCTCTTTTCGATTATGTGATTTTGTCGCTAGTTCGTAATATCCCAAATGCACTCATTACTATCCATTGGAATTTTCCGCGGCTTAAACAATTGCAAGCGAGAAGAGAAATTTGGGAAACTCATCTGAATTCGTTGCCGCTTATCACTATTAGCAATTCTCAGCAGGTAGATTATAGGCTGAATTTTGTCGGGACAGTTTACAATTCTATCGATTTTGAAAAGTATTCTTTTTATGAACAGCCATCACCAGGAAATTTGCTCTGGATTAGTCGAATTTGCCGGGAAAAAGGAACTTTTGAGGCGTTAGACGTGGCCAGAATACTTAAGCGGAATATTACAATTATTGGAGCAGTTAATTCAACTAAAGAGGAAGTGCGCCGATATTATGATGATGAGGTAAAACCATTATTGCAGGATCCGCGCGTGTCACATCTGGGTGAGTTGGAGTTGTCAGCTAAAAATAAAGCCTTAGGTTCAGCAAAGATATTTCTATTTCCTTTGCAGTGGGAAGAACCGTTCGGATTAGTACTCATAGAGGCTATGGCCTGTGGAACGCCTGTGGTAGCATTTGCGCGGGGTTCAATTCCGGAAATTATACAGGATGGAGTGACTGGTTTTATTATAAATCCGTCAGAGACAGATAAAAGGGGAGAATGGATCATTAAAAAAACCGGAATTGCTGGATTATGTGAAGCGGTTGAAAGAATATATTCTATGCCGGCCAAGACTTACACATTAATGCGTCGACAATGCAGAAATCATGTTGAAGCCAAATTTGGCATAGATCACATGGTTCAAGGTTATGAACGTATATATCAAAAAGTAATGCAGGGAAAATGAAAATCGGAATCTTCATATCACCGGCACACTGCGTACCTCCTGACGAAAAAAATATACTCGCACCGTGGGTTTTAGTTCAGGAACTGGCAGACGGATTATCTGTGAATAATCATCATGTGCATTTATTCGCAAGCAGTGGTTCTATCACTCAAGGTGAGCTGCATGATTTTGGGATTAAACCGACTTATACACAGGAACCGATCCTTTCGGATATAGATTATCATAGATTAGTAGTCGAAAAGGAAAATTTATTATTTGCAGGGATGATTGAAGTATTTTTAAAGGAAAAATTGGATCTTTTGCACATACATCAGCCTATCGCCGGTTTTTATGAAGCTATTCGGGTATTACCTAAACATATTCCATTCATTTTTACTTTACATGATCCAATCACCCCAGCTCGGATGCAAATTTTCACAAAGATGCAGCAGTTGGGGAATTGTCACTTTGTGAGTATCAGTCTATCTCAACAACACAACACTAATCTTAAATTTGTTGGAAATATCTACAATGGAGTTTCGCTCGATGTATATAAGTACAATTTTGAATTGCTAGAGTATGCACCCTGTCTTGTAGTCGGGAGGATTGTAGTGCAAAAAGGTTTCGATGACGCAATAAAAGCAGTAAAGCAAGCAGGCGAAAAATTAATATTAGCAGGACAGGTTTATCAGGAACAGCCTGAAGCATACCGATATTATCAGGAGAAAATAGCTCCTAACATCGATGGAAATACTGTAATTATGGAACCCCTCCTGCGCAGAGATCACCTAGTTGGACATTATCAGATGGCAAAAGCTCTACTCTTTCCGATCAAATGGGAGGAGCCGTTTGGACTAGTTATGGTTGAGGCCATGGCTTGTGGTACTCCCGTAATCGCCTATAACCGCGGGAGTGTGTCTGAGATAGTTCGAGATGGTGTGACAGGGTTCATCGTTGAGCCGGAAGATGCCGAAAGCGTTCAGCCCTCAGGAGGGTATAACGCTGGGCGATGGATTATAAAAAAACGCGGTGTTGCCGGACTGGTTGAAGCAGTACAGCGGATCGGGGAGATCGATAGAGCAGCTTGCCGTAAACATATTGAAGAAAATTTTAGTGTTGAAAAAATGGTAGAAGGGTATGAGAGGGTATATGAGAAAGTGATTAGTGACAAGAAACAAGAAACAAGTGACAAGTAAAAAAATAACTTATCACTTATCACTTATCACCTGTCACTATGAAAGTTATTCACATTGCTTTTGAGTGCGCGCCAATATTTAAAACCGGTGGTTTGGGTGATGTGGTGGGTTCTTTACCCATCGCGCTCAAGCTCATCGGCGTCGATACTGCAGTGATGCTGCCCGGATACGGCTGGATCAATCGTGAAGTACAACTGCCCGGTTCAACAGTTCCGGTATATTACGCCGAAAGTCCGTTTTTTAAGACGCGCAATGTGACGCATGATCAAGCCGTTCAGGCGCCCAAATATGCCCACTTTGCTCTTATGGCTTTGGCATTTTTAAAATCCCGTGACGTTCGTCCCGACATCATCCATTGTCATGACTGGCATGCAGGTCTTATCCCTTTTTTACTCAAGCGTCTGCCGGATCCTTTTTTTCACCAGACCAAAACACTGCTGACGATTCATAACAGCGGGTATCAGGGTGAGTTTCCAGTGTCGTATTTAAACACTCCTGAAACTAAGCACTTGATCGGCTTGTTTGCTAACCTGGGTAAAACGATATCCTATCTCAGACTCGGCATTTCAAGTGCAGACTATATCTCAACAGTATCAGAAAATCATGCCAGGGAGATAAAAACGGGCATTTCAGATTTCGGTTTAAAAAAAATTGTAAATTCAAAAGCTGATCGTTTCTGGGGAATTCTTAATGGAATAGATTACACAGTCTGGAATCCCAAAATAGATAAAAATTTAGCATTGCCGTTTTCATCCTCTCAAGTTACAGAAGCTAAAAAAATAAATAAAAAAGCTCTGCAGGTAGAATTAGGACTTCGGGAAGCAGGGCATATTCCATTATTTGGAATGATCGCCCGGATATCTCAGCAAAAAGGAATTGACCTTGTCTTACCATTACTTGAGAAAGTTCAGGATAAACAGATGCAGATTGTGATTTTGGGAACTGGAGATAAGGAATATGAAGACCTGCTCAAAAATTATAATACCGATGTCTATAAACCGTGGATTAAGGTGACTTTAGGGTTTGATGAGACTCTGGCGCACAAAATTTATGGGGCAGCGGATTTTTTTCTCATCCCTTCTCACTATGAGCCGTGCGGTTTGACCCAAATGATCGCGATGCGCTACGGCAGTTTACCAATTGGTTCGCCGGTTGGGGGTTTAAAAGATTCTATCAGAAACGAAAAAGATGGTTTTTTACTATCCGAGGTGACGCCATCTGCGTTTGAAACTGCCATCGATAGAGCCATAAGTATCTGGGAAAATCTTCCTGAACTGGCAAATTTACGCCGGAATGCCATGAAAACTAACTTCTCCTGGACCAGGAGCGCATTGAAATACCTGGATCTCTACCATACAATGCTTGCATGAAATATCATCAGGTGACAGTCGGGGGAACATTTGACTATTTTCATGCTGGTCACAAAAAACTTCTTGCCACTGCATTTGCAGCCGGAGAAACCGTAGCTTTGGGAATTACTACACCGGAGTATATTCGAGAAAAGCGTGCAGGGTTTAGCGTTTGGCGTAAGGGTTTTGAAAAAAGGAAAAATGAAGTGGTCGATTATCTTAAAAAAAATGGATGGTTTGAGAGAACTAAGATTATTCCACTTACTGATAAATTTGGCACGACGTTAACTGATAAAAATCTGCAGGCGATTATTGTGTCTGGGGAAACTGAAGCAGTTGCAAAGGAGATAAATGTCCTAAGAATCGAACGGCTACTTCCGGCGCTTGATATTCTGACGGTGCCCTGGGTATTGGCTCAAGACGGACAGCCGATTCATACAACCAGGATTATAAACGGAGAAATAGACCGAAAGGGAAGTTTATTTACACTTCCGCCTAATTGGGGAGTTAGAAAAATTACTGAATCTCTTCGACAGCAGTTAAAAATCCCCATGGGAAGGTTGATTACCGGATCATCAAAGAATCACAAAGTAGCAATCAAGATTTTTATTAAGAATTACAGATTACGTCAGCCAAAGGCTGATCCGCCTTTGGCGGAAATTACGAATTCTACTATACCCTATATCCTAGACCCTACACCCTACACCCTAACCCCTAATCCCTATACCCTATACCCTATACCCTTACTCATCACCGTTGGCGACGGGGTAACGGATGCGATATTAAAAGAAGGGATCACACCGGATGTGTCTATAGTAGATTTTATGATACAGCGAAAACAAGTATATTCCAATATTGCGAGTATAGGTTTTCGGAATATAAAAGTGCACAAAATTGTGAATAATCCAGCCGGGACTTTGTCTTTTCAGGCATTTGCTGTGTTATATAATCTTATTAAGAATGAAGCTAAACCATCTGTACTGCAAGTCAATGGGGAAGAAGATTTACTCGGACTTTTAGCAGTATATTGCGCGACGCTTGGTAGTCTTATAGTCTATGGACAGCCCGCCTACGCAGCGGCTTCGGCGGGCAAAGCCCAACAAGGGATTGTGGTAATTGAAGTGAATGAGGAAAATAAACAAATGGTGAGAAATTATTTAGACAAGTTTGAAACTTGACGCAATCATTACTATAGGGTATACTAACGAGTAGGCTCTATAAATTTCTAGATTCGAAGCTACTTTAATAATATGCAACTTCAAGGAATAGAACAAAGATCTACAGCATCTAACCCGAATCGATTGCCACCTGCAGTTACCGCGCTTATTTTAATTGCTCTTTCTGTCAGTGCTTGTGGTGTTCAGGCAAATAACCAGATTGAAAATGCGTTGCCGCCGCCTTTTAATCCACAACAAATTTATGAAAATAATGCAAGAGAAGCATGTCAGGAAGTTCTAAGAGAACTAACTCATGAAGAAGTGCCAAATGTTCAAAGAGATACTGCATTGAAAATTTGTCAAGATACGATATATGAATACGAACAGCGTTTTAGACACTGGCCGGGCGATAGTGTGCCCAAATATGCCGAGTATAGTGAGGCCACTGCGGCTGCTGCAGACGTTTCTAAAAAATGGCGTGCTCAAGGTATAATTCCCGACGACTTTGCTCAGAGTAAAACTTTTCTATTTTTATACGATTCAATCAGAGGCAGAATCGATACATTGAGAGCAATGGAAAGTAGTTTACAAATGAATGAGACTCCCGTACCAACGCCCCACTCATCGCTAAAAAATAATCAAAAGATTTTTATTTCAAGAGTTAAACCGCATTTGCCCGCTTTTTTTCAGCGAGGTTAAAGTGTCCACCTAACAGGTGGAATGGCTTCGCACATATTGTTGACTTTTGTTTAAATCCTATTTATACTTAGCTAAGTTAGCTAACTAATCTTATGATTATTGCAAATATTTTTGATGCCAAAACCAACCTTTCCAGACTTATTGAAGCAGTGCTGGCAGGTAAAGATGTAGTGATCGCCAAAGCAGGTAAGCCTGTGGCAAAACTAATTTCGTATAAGGAAAAGAAAAAGCCGCGCGTACCCGGAAAATGGACAGGAAAAGTTTGGATTTCTGATGATTTTGATGAAGAGAGTGAGGAAATAAACAAACTATTTTATGGGAAATAGCCGCAAATTTCTTCTTGATACGCACATTTATATCTGGTGGATGATGCAGGATAGGAGATTGACCAGAGAAGTTGTAACTATACTGGCAAATTCTGAAAACGAAATACTTCTGAGCACGGCGACTGTCTGGGAAATGGTCATTAAGAAAAGAATTGGAAAACTTAAGGTTCCCCGGAGCTGGAAAAAAGATCTTCGAGAAAGTAATTTTTCAGTCTTATCTATAAGTCTTAATCACGTATTAGCGTTAGAGAATCTTCCACTTATTCACCGTGACCCGTTCGACCGGTTGCTGATAGCTCAAGCGACTCATGAAAAAGCCACTCTTATCAGCCTCGACCCCATATTTTCTAAATACAAAGTTAAAATATTTGGTAGTCCTACGAGGGTTCAACCCTCATAGCCACGGATTTATACTAAAAGGGTTCAACCCTTGAACAACCCTTGAACAGTTGTTTAGAACCTTTGTATTTTAAAATACTTAGAAAAGGTTAAAAAATTAGGAAAAGAAACTTAAAATTGTTGTAACGCTTCTTCTTGAGCTATCCATTCTGGAGATCCAAAAACAGGCGCTTCGTGTGTATTGGCAAAATTTTCTGGCACTAATGAGTAATTTATTTGGTCAACAATTGCTGTATTTGAGGGTAAACTTTGAGTTGTTGTATTTAAAAAATCTGGTAAATCTGGTAATGATATAGATGGTTTTGTAGGTTTTCCAAGTAGCCGTCTAAATCTTTCCGATAAAGATGGGGTTGGTTTATAATATTTTCTCATGAAAATAGGTGCCCCATCTGCACTTCTTTTAATATAATCATCAGCAGCACTAATTAGAGCTTGAGAATTTTCACTAATAACGAATTTGTCCCTGGCATAATCTTGGATCATTTGTCCCGTCAGTTCTATGCCTTTTTTCCTGGCTTCAGTTATAATTTGTTGAATTAATGCCACTGCGTGAATATTTTGATCTACAGTACGTTCGATGCATAGTCTTAGACCGTCTTCATAACTTAATCCTGGAATTTCTGCTGGTTCGTGTCTATTTGATCGCGCTCTTGTTTCAGCTCTTAATTTTCTTCCTACGCCAGATTCTTGAACTTCTTGCACCCCTCTTCGTACCGTCCGTACGATGTCAAGTCCTGCCAATGCAGTCCGACCTAAACCAGCAGCTGAAACAATTGCAGATCCGATCGCTAATGCCTGGCCGGCGGGAGTTGTGATTGGCACATCTTGATAAGCCATAAGCATTAGAAATGCTTGGGGCCAAATTCCCACCATAGCATCTCCAAATCTATCAGCTGCATGTCTGGTCCTTTGGACGAAAGACTCAGCTTCATTAGGATAGCGCGGAGGATTTATCATTCTTGCAGCCGTATTTATGCCTATGGAACAAAGTGAGGCGACTAGTGGTGGAAATGAAGAATATTTATCGGCATTATTTATAGTATTCAATATTGCAGCAGCATTAAAATCCACAAGTGAGGGATGCAGCTTATCAGCAGTATTAACAATGCTTTGTGCGACGGAATGCATTTGAGGTACTAAAAGAGAGGCTACTCCTGCCCCAACACCAGTAGTGACA
Organism: Candidatus Gottesmanbacteria bacterium; assembly: GCA_023245415.1. Taxonomy (GTDB): domain Bacteria; phylum Patescibacteriota; class Microgenomatia; order UBA10105; family UBA10105; genus JAHFKJ01. The sequence goes on from JAHFKJ010000023.1 coordinate 11,805, forward strand.
CCTGACCAGATTCCCTGTCTCCAGTCTAAATTAGGACGAGTTCTGTACGGAATTACATCATGTATTGCTTCTACCATATTTTAATTGTTTTGAAGTAAAGCAGATATAGAGCTAAAAATCAAGTTAGAAAGGGAAAAACGAAAAATTAAGTGTATTTATTTTGGATGAATGAATTGTCCATTTGGACCGCAAATCCAACCGGATATCGGTGCAGGATTTCCTCTTTGAACAAATAAACCTCCGCTGGTCAAACAACCATCGTTATTTCCATCACCACTATTATTTGAACTACTTAATTGAGTTAAATCTGTATTGTCTGGAGGAGGAGTGACAGTTGTCGGATCACCGCCAAGTCCATTTACGAGAGCCTGATTTGTAATTTGATCTAATTGGTGTTTAGTAGCTGCCATTGCGGCAAGAGCTACTGCTACTGCTATGGTAGCAATTGCAATCTTATTTGATACTCCTTCCATGGCTGCAACTACTATCCCAATTGGTTTTAGCCAAATCGGTGGTTGTATTGTTATTTCAGCAATAGATCCTTTTCCTGTCCTTGGATCTACTGGAGGTGCGCGCCGGCCAAGGGCGGCAATATCAGCTTCGTTCATAGGCCTGTAGTATATCATAAATTCTCAAAAAATCAACTTCTGTAGAATCTATTTGAAAACCTAAGGATTCGGGTCATCCTGATCCGCCATCTGGCGGAGAAGGATCTAGTCCGCCTCGGGCGGACGCTTCGCTAAAAACTTCGTTTCGTAACGCAACACTTAGAATGACATTTACTTCAATATACTTCAATAACTCAGGTTTGCAACCTAATTATTCAGTATAAACCCATCTAATCCTCTTTGCTGCGCTAAAAGCATGCAAATCGGAGTAAGATGGGTATAACTCAAGTTTGTAGTCGAATTCGCTTGAGTATCCTGAGTATATCCAAGAACAACTTAATGATTCAGTATAAACCCTTCTAGCCCGCTTTTCTCCACCTTAGGCGGATTCAAACCGGAGTAAGATGGGTATACAGGCGTTTTGATTTAAGTTCTACACAATAGAGCATTTTTAATTATTTTAAAATTAAAAATATGTCTATTGCAAATAAAATAAACCTATGTTTTAATGAGTCTCATTAAAGTTTTTACTTAGAAAATGCCAAAAAAAATTAAATCAACCAAAGATACTTCTCTAGAATCGATGTCTGCCGTAGCACCGCAAACACCAGCACCTGCTTATAATCCATCTATGAATCCTATGCCGTCCTCAAACCAAAAGATTGTTCCTGTTCTGGTTGTTTTACTCATCATCTCTTCATTTTTGATAGGATCGATGTATACACGGATCAAAATGCTGGAAAGTGGAGCTAGCGCGGGAAAAAATACAGCAAATGCCGCAAATAATGGTAAAGTTGCCGGTGCTGCTGCCGCGAATAATCCTCCAGCCGCCCAAGTTGCTCCGGTGGAACAGCCGGTAGATGTGGATCTTGGCGACTCGCCGGTACTGGGCGACAAAAATGCGAAGGTTGCAGTAGTTGAATATACCGACTACCAGTGTCCATTCTGCGGACAGCTGTTTAATAATGCCCTGCCACAAATTAAAAAAGATTATGTCGATCCGGGTAAAGTGAAACTCATCGTCAAAGATTTTCCGCTGACGGCGATCCATCCCTATGCCCAAAAAGCCGCCGAAGCAGCGAATTGTGCCAATGAACAGGGTAAATTCTGGGAAATGCACGACACGCTTTTCAAAAATCAGACAGCGTTGACGATAGATAATTTGAAAAAATATGCGGCTGATTTGGGACTTAATACCGGAAATTTTACGAGCTGTCTCGATTCAGGCAAATTCGCCGATAAGATCAAAAGTACCACCAGCGAAGGTGAAAAAATCGGCGTGCGGGGTACGCCGGCATCATTTGTCGGCAAAGTATCCGGAAATGTCGCCAAACAGGCCATTTCTGTATCCGGGGCTCAGCCCTATGACAATTTCAAAACTGCGATTGAAACCGCCCTCAAGTAGAGCATTCAGCCCGATTATCATCAGATGTTTAGCCTTTCTCACTCAATTTTTAAAGAATAATACTTTCCTTGTTTTTTAAGGTGGCACTTTGTACAAGGTGCGACCTTAAAGAAGTTTACGGCTTTTCAATTCCTATGTTTCCCGCTATAGTATTTATATGTTACGTCTGACTTCGCCTTTTGTGATGGTGATATTTGGGGCCACCGGAGATCTGAACCAACGCAAACTATTGCCCGCTCTATTTCACTTATATAAAAAAAATATCTTACCTCCAGAATTTTTTATAGTCGGTTTCTCCCGGCGAGATTATTCAGAAGTCGTATTTAAAACATTTTTGAAAGAGGCCATTGTTAAATATGACGACAGACATAAATTGGATGAAAACCAATGGGAGCGGTTTGCCAGAAACATTTTTTATCAGCAAGGCGACTTCGACCAGATTGACGGATACGATCAATGTATCGCCAAACTAGCCGAATTTGATAAGAAATTAAATGCGTGCGTTCCGCGCTATTTTTATCTGGCTACTCCGCCTGACAAGTACGAAATTATTCTTAAATTCCTGCACGAAACCAAACTGTCTGAAGGCTGTGGTCAGGGAAGCGACAAATGGACCAAAGTTATGGTTGAAAAACCCTTTGGCAGAAGTCTGGAAGACGCTAAAAAATTGGATATGAAGCTCGCAACTATTTTCAAAGAAGAGCAGATTTACCGGCTCGATCATTATTTGGGTAAAGAAACTGTGCAAAATATATTGGCGTTTCGCTACGGCAACACGATGTTTGATCCTCTGTGGAATCGGCAGTTTATCGATCATGTGCAGATAACGATCGGTGAGAGTCTGGGCGTGGAAACCCGCGGCAATTTTTATGAAGGCGTCGGGGCGCTGCGCGATATGGCCCAGTCACACCTGTTGGAACTGATGACGGCGATTGCCATGAAGCCGGACAAATACAGCGTAGAGACTTTGCGCGATGCCCGGGCACAAGTGGTGGGGTCGATCGTTGCGATCAAGCCGGAAGAGGTAACGAGGTATGTCGTCAGAGGCCAGTATGGAAGGGGAATTACAAATGAGGGACAGGGAATGACGAATCAAATTGAGATGAGGGGTTATCGGGAAGAATCAAACGTCGATCCCCAGTCAAATACCGAGACCTATGTAGCGCTTAAAGTTTTATTGAATCATCCTAGATGGGACGGTGTGCCGTTTTATTTGCGTACCGGCAAACGCCTGCTGAAAAAAGTCACGGAAATTGCAGTGGTATTTAAAGAGCCCCGGCTAAATTTGTTTGGGTCGCACTTTCGGGGTAAAACAAACGTATTGAGGTTCAATATTGAACCAAATGAAGGAATTACACTGTCAGTATTGGCTAAAAAGGTTGGCCTTATCTCCGAATTTGAATCCATGCCGATGGCTTTTACGTATCAAAAACAGACAGAATTGCCCCAGGCCTATGAGCGTCTGCTTCTGGACGGGATGAAAGGCGACCAGACATTATTTACCCGGACTGATGAAGTTGAGGCGTCATGGAAGTTTATATCAAAAATCAGTAAGGGCTGGCAGCTTCAGGGAGTACCTGATTTTCCCAACTATCCGGCGGGAAGCTGGGGGCCGGAAGGAGCGACTCAACTTATCGAAAAAGACGGGCGCGAGTGGCTGTTAAAGTAACTAGAGATAAGAGATAAGTGATAAGTGAAAAGTGACAAGAATATGTCTTAAGGTAAACTTACGGTAGGATGGTATTTAACATGTTTAGATAAATATGGAAGAAAATGCGGGTTATAAAAAAATCATTGCCTGGCAAAAAGCAGATGAATTAACGATGTTGTTATATCAAGTAACAAATAATTTCCCTAAAATGGAACTATATGTTTTAACCAGTCAGATTAGAAGAGCTGCTTTGTCAGTCCCGACCAATATAGTTGAGGGATATGCTAGAAATAGTAAACCTGAGTTTAAACGATTTATCGTTATTGCGTTAGGCTCATTAGCTGAAGTTAAATATTTGCTTTCTGTTGCTTTTCGGCTAAAATATTTATCCGAAATTAATTATCAACCGATACTGCAGTTAACTGAAGAAACTGGTAAACTATTATGGAGCTTTTATCGCTCATTATAAAATCTTTTCTTTTTTCACTTGTTTCTTGCTTGTCTCGATTCGTAAGCGAAGCGGGTTTCTTGTCACTTGTCACTTGTACATTATAACTTGTAACTTGTTACTTATCACTAATATATGCAAACAGTAATCATTGGCCTTGGACGCATGGGGAAAAATATATTACTCCACCTTCTGGATCAGGGGGTTAAAGTCGTAGCCTACAACAGATCGGCCGATAATATAGATGAAGTTGTTCGACAGGGGGCTATTGGGGCATATACTTTAGATAATATTCCTGCGAAATGCCTGGAACAACCAATTGTCGCCATTCTTTTTGTTCCCAGCGGACACGGAGTTGATGAAGTACTGTTTGGAGCCCGTTCAGAAGGCGCAATGCATGAACGGGATCAGATTCGCGTCATGGCCCAAAAGGGATTGGTCGATATATTGCCTCAAGGCTCAATAATAATTGATGGCGGAAATAGTTTTTACAAAGATTCGCAAATCAGGTATCAGCAAGTGAAAGCAAGAGGTTTGCACTATCTGGATATGGGGACCAGTGGCGGATTGGAAGGAGCTCGTAATGGAGCCTGCTTGATGGTCGGCGGAGACGAAGATGTGTATAAGCAAGTCGAACCTCTGCTGTCTAATATTGCAGTAAAAGACGGGTATGGTTTTGTCGGTTCGTCAGGGGCGGGACATTATGTAAAAATGGTGCACAACGGGATCGAATATGCCCTTGTTCAGGCGTATGGTGAAGGGTTTGAGATGTTGGAAAAATCCCCATTTCGGTTGAATTTACCCAAAGTTGCTTCCATTTATAGTCATGGTAGCGTCATTAGAGGTTGGATTATGGATCTGCTGGCGCGGGCTTTGCGAAAAGATCCGCATTTAGATGCATTTACGGGGCATATTGGTGGTGGTGAGACCGGTTCGTGGACGGTCACAACTGCTCATGAGATAAATGTCGATACGCCGGCGATCGAAAACTCACTTAAGATGCGGCTAAAATCTATTACCCAGCCTTCATTTGCCAGCAAAGTGATTTCCGCTCTTCGCAAAGAGTGGGGTGGTCACGCTGAAGGCAAAGTGTAATCTGCGTAGATACGTTTCACATAATTCAACTATATTTTGATCGTTTTAAACGTCCCGTTACAACAACCTTCCTGAATGCAAAGCTAAGCTTTGAAAAGCGCGTGACAAAAATTTAAATTCATGATAAAAATCTGTATATGATTTATCTGGGCAGCGACCACGGCGGATTTCAACTCAAGGAAAAAATTAAAGATTGGTTAGGTGAGTGGGGAGTCGAATTTCAGGATCTGGGCGCTGCGCAATTTAATCCTGACGATGACTATCCCCAATACGCTTTCATGGTTGCCGAAGCAGTGGGCAAGAGCGATGATCCAAGTCTTGCCTGGCGAGAGCGTGACAAAGGTATTTTAGCCTGCAGGTCGGCAGCGGGGATGGTGATGGCTGCCAATAAAATCAAACAGATCAGAGCTGCATCAGCCTACGATTTAACCTCGGCCAAACATTCCCGACAGCATAATGATGCCAATATTTTAGCTTTATCAGGTGATTGGTTATCTGATGACCAGGCCAAGCAAATTCTTGAAACCTGGTTAAATACCGAATTTTCCAAAGAAGACCGACACGGGCGAAGAATTGCACAAATTTTGGAAAAAGAAAAGATGTTGTAGAGAATAAATGATAATCTATGGATCAATTATTTGTTCAGACATCTTTCTTAAAAGATTTAAACAGTCATAAATTTAGCGGTAGAGATTTACTCATGCAGATATATTCTCCTGCTACCGGAATTGACCATCCGTTTAGAGATGCGACTCGAACATTTCTAGAATTTTGCCAGAAATTACCATCGGGCGCCTCTGATCAAAAAATAGATTCAATAAAATATTCTCTCAACAGAGATATGCCGATCGTAAGTGTCTCGAGAAATCTGCCTCAGGCTAACAAAAAATATACAAAGACACTTAATGGTAATTTTTTCCTGGCTGGTATGATAAGTTCAATGTATGTTACTTATGGAGAAGGATGGATGCAGGATAATATAAATCCTCTAGACAGCGTATCAATAAATTATGTTTATTATGCTGGTGATCAGCCTAAAAAATTAATTTTTGAAACAAGTGTGGCTGAAATTAAAAACTTAGCCAATGCCATTATGCCACAAATTCAATACCAGACTCGTCCAGACGTACAAAGTAGTAGTAGACTTCAAATTGATTTATACCCCGAGCAGGTCGGAGAATCAGTCAAACCTGCCCGCAGACCGCTGGCGGACTTAATCGTTGATCCCAATTTTCACTCAGGCGATATTTTAGGGGAGGTTTATGATAGAGAAAAGGGATTGTTGACTGATAGGGCACAAGAATTTAATCGACTGTGCCTAGTAATGCCAAAACAACTTAAGCAGAATATTGTGATTAGAGCAGCTGGTTTAGGCACTTATAGCGACGGTTTTAGTGTGAATTCATTCGGCGCTGAGCATCTGCATGATTTTATGTTCGATCTTGACCAATATGGAGTTAAGTCTCCAATTAGTAGCGCACGAGCGCGAAAAATGTTAGCCGGATTGGTATCGGCGATGTATACTGTAGAAGGTACTCATTGGCTTCAACCCGATTATCCCAATTCCGACATCATTTTCCCTTATTTGCATGAGTATAAAGGCAAAAGAAAAGTAGATTTTTTTCAGATGCAGCGCAATGACGCAGCGATTTTAATGCAGAATATATTTTTTTTGTATAAAATATCTCCCACGATCGCTAAAGGGGCATAATATTTATGATTGAAATCATTCCCGGGATTCTTGAAAATGATTTTGCCAAAATAGAACACGAGATAGAACTAGTGCAAAGGTATGTGTCATGGATTGAAATTGATGTTCTGGATAATACTTTGTATCCCAATCAAACTTATGATAAATGGGCAGATTTCCGGAAGTTTACAGAAATTAAATTAGGCGCGCATCTGATGGTATCTGATCCGGCGAAATATGTGGACATACTCGCGGCCCATGGTTTTAAGCGGCTGATTGCCGATATTGGCGGACATTCGATCCGGGATTTTATTGACTCGGCCAGACTTCACGAGATAGAAGTGGGTGTGGCGCTTGATGGACCAACTCCGATAGAAGAAGTGGAACCTTATTTGCACGAAGTCGATACGGTGTTACTGATGACTATAAAAACCGGCTTTTCCGGGACACCATTTTTGCCTCAGGTCCTCGATAAAATTAAAAAAATCCGCGCTGAATTTCCTGATCTGCCAATTCAGGTCGATGGCGGGATAAATAAAGAAACTGCCAGAGAAGTCATTGACGCCGGCGCCACACGTCTGGTTTCCACAAGCTACTTATTCTGGAAAAATCCCCAGCGTATACAAGAGGCGATTGAGGAGCTAAGAGGGGAAGAGGTTAAATTTTAACTCGTAATCTTCAGGTGCCAAGTCCGGAATACCGTAAGTTATGCTGTTATTCATTTCTAGGGTTGAACACGGCTGCGATGTTTTGGGCATTTGGGTGAGAGGAATTTATGACTGTAATTGATTGATCTTGCGATCTATCAACAGTTCTGACATGAATATCTACAAATGGGACTGTTCTTGACTCTAAAGATTGGGAGATTCCAGTAATTATGTTTAAATCTGTTAATAGTGAGACAGCCCGGGCATATGATGTCGGGTAAGGATATTCAAAGTATAAATCTAAACCTGTCTCCGGGGTCGCATAGCCTTGTACAACTAAACCGCCACACCAGGCGACCACATCGCGGGATGGTATCTTGTTTTTTCGTAACATGGTCAAGATGTAGTCAAATACACGAAGTTGGGTCTGGGCAAAGTGCCGGGAGGTTTCGACATCGAGATTTAACATCACTGGTTCAGAATCAGGTTCGGGTAGATAGGGGACATAGTGGCCGTAAATTCTTATCAACTCAGCAGTGACGTTTGCGACTTTATCCGGTATTACCGGATACTTTCTGAGGCCTTGATCTCTGACTTCCTTTACCGATCCCAATAAAATATAATTGTGGATTGGATTTTCAACGGGCATTATGAAAGCGGATTATACCACAGCATATTTACACCTCCACTCCCCAAGTGTACTTTTTAGAATGTGCCGGATCTGCTTGTCGGTAGCTATCCCACCCGCGTAATATGTCGAAGACAAGTTTAATAACTAGGGCCCATAATCTGCATACGGGAGGCGAGTTTTAGGAAAATCTCCTGGTATTTTTCGTTATCCTGTTTTTTGGCAGGGTTGAAAAGTCCCCAGTCTTGATAGGCATACAAAGCAAATGGTTCTCCCTGTGTAGTTTCAATGAGTTGGTAATAAATACCCAGATTTTCATTTTCATGACCCTCAAAGATAGTTGATAATATGGCTGATTGATTGTTAAATTGAATTTTTTTTTGCCTAATATAAGTAGGAATATATCCACCGCCTCCCAGAAATGCAGATCGATTCGACCACCATAACGTATAATTCATTGACTTATATTCAATGTTTAAGAAATCGCACTTTGTCGTTTGAATTTTTGTGCGAATAGAATTACATCCGCTGATTGGATCAATATTACGTTTGGGAAAGACCTTAACATTAAATCCTTGAGGAATAGTGATCGTAAATTTTTGATCATTGAGTGAAAAATCTACTTCTTGATTAGATTTAGCCTCACCGGTCAGAAAGGCATCTTCAATATCTTTGTTAAGTTCCAGTAAGGGTGAGGGAGACATGCCAAGAGAAGGAGTTGGGAAAAGGATAGAAAATGAACACTTATTGATTCGGTAATCCCAATATCCGGGGCCGTCTAAACAAGCTTCAATTTTTACTGCATTTAAGTTTTTTCCGTATGGAATGTAAACAAATACAAACCGCAATAGAAGTGCAACAGCCACTAATCCCATACCCATCACTAATATAACTAACATTATTAAATGGATAGGTCTTCTATATTTCATAAACTCATTTTACCCTATCTTTGCCCAAGTATGAAATCCAGGTAGTTGCTTTTGTTTACGCAGCTATATTTAGAATCGGGATAGGTAGAAATCCAGCTCCGTGGGATTTTGACTCGTTTGTTATTGAATTTGAATTCAAAACCGGACAAGATCCCATCTTTTTCCTCGATATAATCCAATTCCGCACCGGTGTACGTTCTCCAAAAATATGCAGAGGCGTGATGTTGCTGGTAATCACGCAGTTTCATGCGTTCGATAATTAAAAAATTTTCCCACAGTTGACCCTGGTCGTTGCGATTTGAGAGAGAGTTCAGGTTGTCGATGAGAATATTTCTGATCCCCAAGTCATAAAAATAGATTTTGTCCATTTTAGATACTTCCTTACGCAAGTTGCGGCTGAATCCTTTTAGGCGGAAGATAACGAATGATTTTTCCAGCAAATCAATATACCGGGCCACCGTATCTTTGCTGATATTTAATGAATTTCCCAATTCAGACAAGGATACTTGCGAGCCGACTTGAAAAGATAAAAGTTTTAACAGGTCTCTGATTTTGGAGGAGTTCTTGATATTTTGAAATTCAAGGAGATCTTTGTAGAAATAACTGTCGCTTAAAGTTTGCAGGTATTCCCGTTTTAGATCTCGGCTCACCATAGAAAAGATTTCAGGATAACTGCCGTAAATCAGGCGTTGTTCCAGGTCGGAATCCAGTTCGGCTGGATTTTGGTAGTGCGATAATTCTAAGAATGAAATCGGGTAGAGATGATAGTTCCAGACTCGGCCGGTAAGAGGCTCGCTAATTTTACTGGCTAAATCAAGAGATGATGATCCAGTTACCAGTACTTTGAGGTCGGGAAGATTATCAAGAATGATTTTAAGATTCAGGCCTATTTCCGGGATCCGCTGGGCTTCGTCTATAAATATCATATCATAGCCTGTGACCAGTGATTTGATTGTATTCAAGTCCCGGCTGGTAATAATGTCTAAATAGCGGGTTTGATCACCATTGATAGTAAGAACCTTAAGCCGTAAGTCGGCGATGATGCCTTGGGCCAATGTAGTTTTTCCGACTTGCCGGGCGCCATATATCACTATGCCTTTGGAAGACGAGGTGAGCTTTTTAGTTATCGTCTTGGTTAAAATTCTGAGAATTAAGTTCATGTATCTATTTTAACGCTAATTCAGCTAGTTGTCAAGCGGAATTAGTGTCAATTCATAGATGTGAAGCTAATCCACTACTTTAGCTGCCCGCGGATAAATTCTTTCCATTCCTGTTGTTTTTTCTGATTGAGACTGTGTTGGGACTCTTGGTCATAGCGGGTTTGTTCATGATTGAGTTCATCCTGGAGTGGAATGACGATGAAGTTAAGCCGGTCTTCCAGCTTTTTAAAAGCCGAATCCTGAGCTTTTTGGATGCTAATTCCTGTGGCTGTTTCGGTTAAACCCAGAAGTGGTCTCGTAGCGGTACGGATTTTTCGGGCATACACCTCAGTCAGATCAAAATGCAATTGTTCATGCTCAAGCAGTTCTAAATCGGCAGCTTCAGGAATCACCCAGGAAAGAAAAGGGTTCATTTCTGCACGAATTGCCAGCTGTACAACTTTGAGCGTACAGGTAAATTGATTGGAGCTTAAGCTTTGACAATGAGTTTCCGGCAGCCAAAGGTTGTGGATACGGGTAGAGATTTCCGATCTGCTTACTGTATTTTTTGGCGGTTGAGCACGAAAATGGCTCCAGGTAAGTTTACGAGTTGGGTTCCAGATGACAATTTCTCCGGTATCCGGCGAAGCTTGTGGTGAGGCTTTGGGTAAACGGACATTTATGGATACTAGCAAAGATTGCTGGATGGTCAGTGAAGGTGAGGAGGTTGTTGATGGAGTTTGATTTAACAGCTTAAAAAAGGTGATAAGCAGCAGCAAGGTTAAACCAATCAGGATGAGATAAAGTCGGTAATAATTTGAACTTTTACGTCGAGTCATATTCCCCAATCTAACACAAGTAGTTTTACACTTCCACTACATTTTCACTCCCCAAGCGCAGGCATTGGATGATCCTATAGTATTGACATTTACTAATAAAAATGCTAGACTTTCCTCATGACATTAGGTGAAAGTGATCGATACACTGGGGGGGGTACGTACGAACACAATCTTCCTCCTGGAGAGACGCAATATAAACTGGAATGTTTGGGTTGCGGAGCGACATTGGAGACGCCCAATTTAACAACGGGAAATTCCACCTGCAGTTACTGTTCAATAGTTAATCATTTCCCGATTTCTGTAAGTCCTACTCATGATACATCTGTATCAATTACGGTGGGTGGGATTAGTAACTTGGGAACTATTGTTGTTGGTGATGGAAATGTTGTTGGTGGTAATTTAACTATATCCGGAGATCCGACCGCCGCGCGAAATGCTCAAGATGAGGTTGCGAAAGAAGTAGGATCAGCTTTTTCAACAAATCAAGGAAAACCAAGAAAAGATATTGTTGGAAGTCGCCAAGGAATAAACATACCGCCCGGTGTAAATATAACAGTTGGAAATGGAGATTTGGTTGGTGGCAATAAAACAGTTGCGTCAGGTGATGTTGTAGTCAATAATCCTTCGGCTAAAGCTGCAAAACCAAAACTCACAGGGCAGGAGTTATTAAAAGCTTTAGACAAATTTAATAAATGGAAAAGTGAAGGATCACGGACAGGTGCAGAATTAGTTGCGAAAATGCGGGAACTGGGAATTACTCAATAATAGCTAAGTTAAATTAAGTACAGCTTCTGGTTTCATTTTCCCCGTCACTATTCTCAAAATGCGAACCTATTCCAATTTCGGATTGGTGAACTTGTTTGTAGGTCTTAGCGAAGATCTTCGTAAGTGTAAGTTTTCGTTTGGTAAACAGGAGAAATATACTCGAACCGGTATTTGCCATTTGTGTCTGGCTGAAATCCATTAACTGCGAACTGAAACTCATATGGTCCATAGGTGCCTTCGACTCCATCGAGGAAAAATCGGTTTATAGTATTTTTCGATCTCGTAGGGGTAACTATGACTGGAAAATCAAAGTTGACCTCATTATCTGTGGCAACGAGGGGAATGCCTTTTAGATCATCAGATGTAGACCCGTTCATAAATACATGTTTATAATCATCTGGTTCATACCCAAAGCCTTTAAATACGTTACCCAGTTTGTATTGCGGAGGTAGCTTGGGAGTAAGCAAGTATTTTGGTGTGAAGATTTGATTGAGTTGCGTGTCGTATGCTATGGGGATATAATATTGGCCAGTTTGGGGAACATGGATGTTTGCTTTGATTCGCAGTATCTTGGAATTCAATTTTGGATCAAAATAAATCTGTTCACCGACAATTTTGGCAGAAATGAGTTTGCCGAAATCATCCATTTGCTTACGGCTGACATTCTTGTTTGTTGCCGGTGCAAAATCAGGATTTACTATTTCGTTTAGTTTCAACCAAGGTAGCAAGCACACGATAAGTATAAAAATAGAAAGAAAGGGCCGTTTTGCTTTGGCTCCCCAAAATATCATGCACATTCCAAGAGTTATAAAAATACATTGAAAAATAAATTGGGTGACTAGGTTATAAATATAGGGGGCAATCGCATATCCAAACGGGGGTATTCCCGCTTCAGTGTAATAGCCAAGAATACCGTAAGCTTTCCAAACAGAACTGACGAAAGCAATAAATAATAATGTGATTATGGAAGAATTAGTTTTTAGGATGTGTTTGTTGCCAAATATCAAAGTGACGATACTAAAACAAATAACAATAAATACGATATTGGCAATAATAGTGATTATTAATGTCGCGTATCCAATTGCTGCCATATCTCTAAATGTAGCAAACATAAATAGAAATATCAATTTTCGCTACTTGTAAAGTAACATCTCAATTTTCGCTACTCTGTAAAGGATGTAAAGAACCTGCGTTTGAATTTGTTTGCACCCTGCAATCCGACTCAAATTTCCGAGGTGCATACCTATTTTCCGCCAAAGGCGGACAGGCATCACCGAGGTGGAAAAGAGATTCTATCATCTTCTCAAGAAAGATAAATATATTATCTTTGTAGGAAATATAAGACAGTTGATGGAGACGATTCCAGAATCCGAAGTTGAATTGGAGACAATTTTTCATTCTTGATTTCTATATTCACTTCATGGAATACTAAGAATTGTGAAGAAAAAATCTGCCCCAAGACATGCTCCGCAAAATTGGCGAGCAGTTCATTTGTTTGACATTATATTAATATTAGCTTTTCCGTTGCTTTCGGCGATGCTTAGTGAAATTTGGCGCTTAAATTATCTCACCTCTACGCTGCTGTTTTTTGGTGTACCTTCAGTTTATATCTCACTGCGCCGGCCTGCGATCATCAAGAAGACTTTAATATTTACATTGGTATTTGCTACTCCGATGATTTATATCCTGGATTATATGGCTTATGTAGATTTAAGCTGGTGGGTGCCGGGAAGCGCTTTCAGAATTTTGCGGAATTCGATCCCGATAGAAGATGTACCGTGGTCATATTTGTGGGTATATTACGCGGTCAGTTTCTGGGAATTTTTCCTAGACCATGATCGGGTAAAAGTCCATATAGACCATCATTTCCGCT
>JAHFKJ010000024.1:0-5177 GCA_023245415.1 Candidatus Gottesmanbacteria bacterium
ACATTGATCATGGACTCAAACGAATTGGAGAAAGAAAAAGGGATCACAATTTTATCCAAAAATACATCTGTATTTTATAAGGATACCAAAATAAATATCATCGATACTCCCGGGCATGCTGATTTTGGCGGTGAAGTTGAGCGAATCATGAATATGGCCAGCGGTGCGATTTTACTCGTCGATGCTGCTGAGGGGCCGCTACCCCAAACGAAATTCGTTTTAAAAAAAGCATTGGAGGCGCATCTTATAATTATCGTGGTTATAAATAAAATTGACCGCAAAGACGCCAGACCTACGGAAGTCGTAAGAGATGTAGAAAATCTGTTTTTAGAACTTGCCCCCGCTGAACACTCGTTAGATTTTTCAATTCTCTATGCAGTCGGCCGGGACGGCAAAGTATTTACCCAACTTCCCTCTCACTACGATCCGCAATCACCTGGCAATTTAAATCCTTTATTCGAAACGATAGTTCAAAAAATTGTTAACAGTGTAAAAGATGTTGATCAGCCATTTCAAATGATGATTTCAACACTTGATTTTGACAATTATGTCGGAAAATTATGTATAGGCAAAGTGAACAAAGGCAGGTTAACCCAAGGTGAGTCAGTTACACTAGTGGACGAAGACAAAGTTTTAGGCACCTACAAGGTGCAAAAACTCTACACTAGTATAGGGCTTGCACGCAAAGAAGAAACTGAAGTAATCAGTGGAGATATCATTGCTATTGCCGGAATTCCTCAACTTACGATTGGTCAAACTATAACTGATCCCTTGTTTCCCCACAGCCTGCCGAAAATTTCTGTTGAAGAACCAACGCTTAAAATAACGATTGGCCCCAATACCAGCCCTTTATCAGGACGGGAGGGTAAATTTGTAAGCAGCGCCCAAATTAAAGACCGGCTCCTCAAGGAAAAAGAGATAAATGTGGGCTTGAGAATCGAAACTGATCCAAATGGATCTAATTTTATCGTTGCAGGTCGGGGAGAATTGCATCTGGCTATTTTGATTGAAACGATGCGCCGTGAAGGATATGAGTTAGAAGTTTCCAAACCCCAAGTTATAAACAAGACGATCGATGGTGTTATATCAGAGCCGTATGAGGAATTAACTATCGACGTCTCAACGGAATTTGTTGGACTCATTACTGAAGAAATGGCCAGACGCAAAGCGGAAATGTCTCACATGGAACCAATTGGCAGTAACACTAGATTCATCTATAACATTTCGAGCAATAATTTACTCGGAATACGAAACAGTTTACTCACCAAAACGCGCGGCACGGCAGTGATTCACACCTATTCACTTGGCTATAAAGCCAAAGGTCCCCGCATCGAATTTGTAGGAAACGGCTCACTTGTCGCGCTAAAACCGGGAAAGTCCTTAAGTTATGGCCTGGAAGGCGCTCAAGAACGCGGTGCCTTGTTTATTGGCCCAGGTGTAGATGTATATGAAGGCATGGTTGTAGGTATATCAAGTCGCGAATTTGACATTGAAGTCAATGCCTGCAAAGCCAAAAAACAAACCAACGTCAGAAGCGAAAATGCTGATATAGCAATCCAATTAAAACCTCCAATTCAGTTAAATTTGGAACAGGCACTCGATTTAATTCACGATGAAGAATTACTCGAGGTTACTCCAAGAAGCTTAAGACTACGCAAACGCTTTCTAAATAGCACTTCACGCCGAGTTTGGGAGCGGAAAAATTCTCTTTAATTTGCTATTATTAAGGGAGTACTTATACTTAGGCTGGTAGAGCCCAACGTCAAACGATTGAACCGTGTTTAATGAAGCCCTTTTAGATTGCTTTACCTTGGCATTGGCCGTTTAGCTCAGTTGGTAGAGCGTTGCGTTTACATCGCAAATGTCGGGGGTTCGAACCCCTCAGCGGCCACTAGACATAAACTGTAAAACACAAAAAGCGGCTTCATACCCGTCAGTAACTTTAATTTATCACTTGATTGTGTTCACGTTGTCTTTTTATCTAAAAAGTCCTTTCCTGAAGGTAATCTCATATCCGGCCTTCCGTACGATCGAGTCACTAATCTTAATGCTCGACTGTGGGATGGTGCATCTGGATCAATCATTTCTATTACAACATATCTTTCTATTAAACTTAACAATTTTTCTAAGATTATTATGCACCCTGATTCAGTTGCGTATGCCGGAATTTCTATATTTCTACCTTCCCGGCTACTTATCGCTACTAATTCTCCGCCCGCATTTTTCTCAGTCGTAGATACTTGATCACCTTTTACAATTTCTTCAATTCTTTCTAATGAAGTATCAGAGTGTAAAATGATAGTCGAAACATCAAAATTACTTCGAGTATAAATACTAAGTATTTTATCAGCAACTGGTTTCAAACGTCCACTGATACCAACTGTCGGACGGTTTTGTTCAACAATAAGTTTAAATAATTCTAGTGTATCTATTCTGTTAAAACCAACAGCGTGTTCAATATTTAATGCATCTAATGCCAAAATGGCATCTGGGCTCAATACCTGATCTTTTTGAAAAGAGAGTTGATCACCAATTACATGCCCGGTTTCATGCCAATAACGATCAAAAAATGCCAGCGGTGAACTCGTGGAGAGATAAACTTCATTGCCCTGACGTAATCCATATATTCTATGAATTCTATTAGAATTTCCAGATTCGTCAGTTATTCCTGTCAAAGGAGTAACACGTGTAATCATTGGAATTAAATTTTCTCTTAATATTGATTTCACAATATAATTTCTAAATCCTAAACTAGATATTACACTAAATTGCGAAGGAGTGCGGGTACTCTCCTAACCCACAATTTATCTGTAAATAGTATATGTCGTGGGATGATAGAGGAATGCTGCGGGAGCGTCTTCAACTAAGAAACGCTGGAAATCCTGGTAGATTTTTTTACGTTTCTCTCGATCATTTTCTTTACGTCCATCTTCAAGAAGTTTGTCGATTTTTTTACTATCATAATGTGAGATATTTGTTTGCGTTTGTGTGGAATGCCACAACGCATATTGATCCGGATCCGAAGGAATTTCTTGAGTAGCTATTAGCACCTGATAGTTATCCGGCATACCGCTTTCTACTTTAACTTTCGCGTGTATTCCCAATGCTTCCCACGCAGAGGCGATGCTTTGGGCAAGCTGTACATTGTCATTAAAAGTAGTAATTGTCAAATCAGCTGATTCGCTACTGATAAGTTTAGAAATCATTTTTTTTGACTGGTCGATATCCCTTTCATACTGCTTGACGCGGTTAGTGTAAGCCCAGGATTTTGTTGAGAGAGGTGTAGATATCCGGTTTTTTTCAGGTTTGTCTATAGCATAAGTCAGAGCCTGGCGGACTGTTTTGTCCTTTAAAAAAGGATCGAGATTGTTGTAAAAAACACCAACATACCAGTTGAATTTCACTATCTCTTTATTTTTAATATTCTTGGACTCGTTTAGTCTGTCAAGATGTGTTATCTCATTAAGCACATCAACTTCACCTAATTTAAAGGCAGTCTTCGCCACAGTTTCTGACGGATAAAATTTAAATTCAAGTACGGGTAAATCTGCAGCCGGTGAAGTCAATCTTAAATTCGTAACAGAATCCCCCTTCAATTTAATTGCTGATATTTTGTAGGTGCCCAATCCAACTAATCCTTTTTTAAATATTGGCTTGGATAAGAAACTCGGCAGCGGCGAAAATGGATTTTTTAGTTTCACCTGAAATTCATCTGTTTCTGATGGTTTGAATTCAACGTCTTTAAGATTGTAATTTATATCAGCAGAAGTAAACTTTTGCCCATCATGCCAATAAAGGTTATTTCGCAGATGAAAAGTGTATATTTTTCCGTCTTCTGAAATCTGCCAGACTGTCGCAATTGCCGGTACCACTTCGCCCGCATCGTCTATATCGGTGAGTCCAGAACTTAAGAGGCGCTGAATACTCAAAGGTAAATTGGTAGGAGTAAAATTCCCTACGAGACCAATTACTTTATGATCCCGTTTAATTAAAGTCAGTGCCCAAGGACCGAAGTAAATCGTACAAAGCACTAATAATACACCGCCTACGAAACTCACAAGTATAATCTTGTAGTAACGTACTAATATCCCCTTAAGAAGCCAAAAAAATAAACGGATATTTTTCACAATTGTTTGATCTTATTGTTCGGTATGATTAAATTCATATTCTTTTATTTGGGATCAAATGATCCGCTTAATCGGTACTGAAGATGTAAATAGTGATGCACCTAAATACTTAATTTATCAGCAAGTTTAAAATCGAAGATATCAAAAAAATGGCCAAAAAAATCACCGTCGCCCGAAATAGAATTTTTTCTACACCGCGTTTACTCCGGTATTGTTCACTCGAATTACCAAAACTCGACCCTAAACCGGTTCCACGGGACTGAAGCAAAATTGTACTACATACTAAGATTGAGACAACGATTTGTATGATAAATAACGTATTTTTCATAACAGCTCTATGATAGCCTGTGCTACTTTGCGCGAATCGTGGTAAATTGGAAAACTCTCATTTACCAAATTCCTATAAACCGCTTTGGTATTATAGTCTTTTAAGATTATCTGATCAATTGGAACATACGTGTATTTAAGCTTTTTAGGTATCTGAGGTACCTGATTTTCATTTATAAGAGTATAAGCAAAAGGATAAAAACCTAGGTGTTTTTTTATTGCATCAAGATATTGCTCTACATGATATGCAGGAGTTTCAAATGGTTTATTGGCAATATTTACGACATACATCGTCAGAGATCGAGTTTTTTGCAATGCTAACTGGATATCTTTTACAAGCAAAACCGGTAAAATGGTCGTATATAAATCACCGGGCCCGGCTATGACTATATCAGCTTCAAGAATAGCATCTGAGACTTCTTCTGGCGTTGTTGTTTTTTCGGGCGTTAAATGAACTTGAGCAATCTCCCGGATTCCGGAATATCTACCTAAGTCAATATTTACTTCGCCATTAACTGTTTTCCCTTCGACTGTTTCCGCCCATATCGAAACATTTTCGCGAGTGGCAGGCAATATCACTCCATGCGAACTAAAGATTCTCTGCAATTGTTTAAGCGCTTCATCAAAACTTCCGGTAATTTGAGTAAGAGCCACAAGCATAAGATTTCCGAGTTTTTGCCCACCAAGCGAATCATCTCGTCCCCACCTGCCCCCTTTAAAACC
>JAHFKJ010000024.1:5187-24319 GCA_023245415.1 Candidatus Gottesmanbacteria bacterium
AGAAGTGAAGCCAATAATGGTTCGGCATTTGATAGCGCCGCCAAACAATTAACCAGATCTCCCGGGGGAGGAATACTATAAAGACGCCTAAGTCTGCCTGCACTTCCTCCATCATCCGCCATAGAAACCACTACGGTAATATGATGTGAATAATCTCGTAAACCCTTCAGTAACTGTACACTTCCTACTCCTCCACCCAAAACTACAATGCGCGGATCTTTTTTCATACTATTTACTTCAAGAAAAACATCAGGATGTTTGTAATGAGACTCAATGACAGTGTTGCTACAAATAATGTTTCAATGAAATTAAATGTATAGGCCCCAATACTAATAGCACCAAGAGTAAATCCTGTAAATTCCCATGGGGCAATATTCACAAAACTGCTGATACGTACAAAAATATAAAATACAATGATGTTAATGATGACGGAAAATAGACCTAAGGTAATCACATTAACCGGGAAAAACAAAAGCTTAAGTATCGGCTTAAGAAGAAAGTTGAGCAGTGACAATATGAGTGCGGCAACTAAAAACTGTACCAAGCCGCCATTGACTGTAAAGCTGCCTTTAAATATGTAGGTCAGAACCCAAACCGCCAGGAGATGGATCACATATACACGCAACAACGTCTTCACACAAGGTATGGTATCAAAAAGTATGACCCCGCGTCAAAACGTCACTTATTGCTGGATGTAAATTGTTTTCGGCGCAGTAGTCGATGAAACGTCAAGGCAAATCGATGTGCTTCATCACGCATCTGTTGCAGCAGCTTCAAAGCGTCGCTTTTACGGGCAATTTGCTTTACGACAAATTGTTCATTGTGTAGAATATGTAGCTCCTCCCAACGTTTAGCCAGACCTATAATTGGAATTGTAATATGAATACTTTGACAGACAGCTATTATTTTTGACACTTGCGGTTTTCCACCATCAATTAATAAAAGTTGGGGAAATTCCCACTCCGGGTGCAAAAACCGGCGTTTTATTATTTCACTTAAGCTTTCCACATCACTACCCGGACGTACTCTAATCTTAAACCGACGATATAAACTTTTCTCGGGAACTCCACCATTAAACACCACCATTGATCCCACTGCGAAACTCCCTTGAAAGTGTGATATATCATAACACTCAATTCTCTCGATAGAATCCAAGCTCGGGAAAAAGGGTGATAGTATATCCCGCAACTCGTCGAGAGCTTTTTTTTGCGCTTCAAAATAATAGTTGGGATTTTGTAAAAAAAACGATACTCGCCTCTGCCGCGTCATCATTTGTAAATAAACGAGTTGATTTCTTATGCCAGTCGCTTCTTCAAACTCCTCACTCCTGGCAAATTGTTTCATTCTCCTTGTAAGCAACTTTTCCACCCTTACCAAATTACCTTCAAGAACGCGCTTCAAAAGCAAAACATTTCGACGATACTTATATTTTTGCGCAAGATAATCTGCAGATTTTAAATCATTTTTTAATATCTGGGCCGGACAGGGATCACATAATCCAATATGGCTATAAAAACATTTTCGTTTGTCTGATTTTTGCTGGCAATAAGGAAATATTTTCCGAAGTTGCTTAAGTAAGTTTTTAATTATATAAGTTGAAGGATAAGGACCCAAATATACTCCTTTTTGACCATAAAGTTCTTCTTTCTCACGTATACTTTTTAAATCTTTTGGTCTTCTACAAGACCACACTTTGGGAAAATCTTCATCTACTGAAATGAAAATATAGATATAGCTTTTGTCGTCTTTGAGAGCGATGTTGTAATGCGGAAGATACTTCTTAATCGAATTAGATTCCAGGAGCAACGCTTCAAGTTCTGAGCCTGTTTCAATATAATTTACTGTACTTGACTCTTTTATGAGTAATTGAGTTTTTGGGAAGACATTTTTCTGAAAATATGATGAAAGTCGGTTTTTTAGACTTAATGCTTTACCCACATATAAGACTTTGCCTTTGTCATCCTTAAAAAAATAAACACCCGGTCGGTCTGGAAAAGTTTTAAGATCAGGCAGCTGCATATTTCTTTTTGCGCCGATATGGTTTTGACCGCCAAAAGTGAATTAATCCTATCGTTAGTACCAATGCAGCCAAAAACAGCAGTACCTCGTAGAATGGAACTATACTTACATTTATTATTTCTTTTTTGTTACGAAAAGATAATGTCATGCTTGCATTCAACGGGTTAAATAGAACTTGGGGAGATACAAGAAATTTAATTTCCTGATAACCATAAGGCGGAATTGAAGAACTCGCTTGAGATTTCTTATTCGCTGTCAGGGATGAATCTAGAGTAATCATATCCGAGCTTAACAATATTTTCCCCTTGTTGCGTATCGAAGCTGTTACTGTGTTATTACCCGGAAATATAAATTTAGGCGCTTTAATTTCAAGCACATATAATTCCTGGGGTAAAGTAATCGGATTAATGTCAAAATCGACAAATACATCCTTCGTTGACTCTGCAGTCTTAAATGAACCTGCAGGATAAGGATATTGACTATTTTCACCTAAAACGCTAAAAGTGATATGATTGAAATCGAGCTTGGAAAAATAATCAACACCGCGCGTAGTATTGCCCCACGTAGGATCAACTTGAATCCACAGGTGACTGTCTTCATCATAATACTCCGGCCAGGCATGTAAAACGTCATAAGTTAATGATAAAGGTTGCAATCGGCTGTTGCTTGAAAACGCAAAACCTTCATGGGCACGCGCAGGTACTCCTGCAGCCCTGGCTAAGGATATAAACATATCGCTAAATTCAGTACAAACAGCCCTCTTAGTTTCAAATGCCGTTTCAGCTCCTAGACGATTCGCACCGGCATTGATACGGGTGTAGTCATATTTCAGATTAGTAACTACCCAATCATAGATATTTTTTGGTGTTTTAAGTTTTTCGGCCAATTGAGTAATTTCATCTGTTTGCTCCCAAAATTTTTGCGGTTTAGTATATACTTTTCGTTGCTCTTCACTTAATATCTCTGAGTTGGTAAAGGGATTTAAAAAAATGAGTACGTTTCCTTCAACGTAAATATTCTTTTTCTCACGTGGCGCAATTAAAAATTGCGCCAGCCAATTTCCATCCTGATCCATTCGTACATTCCTAGGCGCTGACGAAATACGTGAAATGATCACTTTTTGCAAATTTGTATCAAGCGGTAGTGTAATTTCTTGAATTTCAGATGAATTGTTCAGGTTTTCCAAAGAGTATTTTAGGTTAAATGAGAAATTCTGAAAATCTCCATATGCAGCTGCTATTCCACCGCCCTTAAGACTTTCAATATCCCACATGCCCCCCTTTTGTGGTGGAGGATTTATATAGGCTATTTTACCAAATTCAACAGGCGCGATAAAATGAATATTGTATGACCGGATGCTGTCATTTTTTTCGATACCCGGGATAAGAATTTCCCAAATTCGTCCCTTTTTTACAGCGATGTCGGCGGCTTTATAATAAATTGAGAAAGGCAATTGTTTATTGACGCCAATCGCTGCTTTGTTAAAAGGTATGATTAATGATGTTTGTCCATTTTGTTTCTCCACTTTGGGAAGAATTTTCCCGAATGTGTCGCTGGCACTTACCTGGCTAATCTGTTCGGAGGAAATTGTTAACGTAAAATTTTCCGCGTAATAATGTGTACTAAGATTTGTAAGAAGGATATTCTGTTGAACATCTGTATTACCATTTTGGTTAACCGTATAATAAACATCGTAATCAAATAAAAATTCGGCTGCCCAAATATTCCCCCTAACTCCCACCATACTCAAAATGAAAAAAAAGAGTATAAGTGCGATTCTTGTTAATACTTGCTTTATCATATTTATGTCTTTTTTGCCAAAACTTTATTCAACCACTGTCCGGTATACGAATTTTTCTGTCGAGCTATATCCAAAGGCGTTCCTAAAGCTACGACTGACCCACCTTTGTCCCCTCCTTCCAATCCTAAATCAATGATCCAATCAGCGTTTTTAATCACATCTAAGTTATGCTCAATTACAACAATTGTATTACCAAATTCCGTAAGTTTTCTAAGAACTATTAATAATTTTTCCAAATCTGCAAAATGTAATCCTGTTGTTGGTTCATCTAAAATATAAAATGTTTTACCCGTTTGCCGCTTTGACAGTTCTGTCGCCAATTTAATTCGCTGTGCCTCACCACCTGATAATGTCGTTGCCGGCTGGCCCAAATGTATATATGAAAGCCCAACTTGCGACAACGTATTCAATTTGCTCTTGAGAGGCGGAATATGTTCGAAAAATATGAGCGCCTCTTCTACCATCATATCAAGTACATGAGCGATATTCTTGGACTTATAGTGAATTTCTAATGTTTCGCTGTTGTAACGCGCACCTTTACACACCTCACATTCAACGTATACATCAGACAAAAACTGCATTTCGATTTTTATTTGCCCTTCACCTTCACAAGCTTCGCACCTACCTCCTTTTACATTAAACGAAAATCTTCCCGGGCTATAACCGCGGATTTTACTCTCAGGCAAATGAGCATAGAGATCTCGAATGTGCGTATACAATCCGGTATAGGTAGCCGGATTGCTGCGGGGAGTCCGTCCAATTGGTGACTGATCTACCAATATCACTTTATCAACCAATTCTAGTCCGGAAATCGCATTATATAGACCCGGTTTCTCTCGGTGATACGGATTGAAATGATTCATGAGTGCCTGATAAAGCGTTTCCACGACCAGTGTGGACTTACCTGAACCGGAAACTCCGGTGACGCAGACCAACTTACCCAAAGGGAAATCAACGCTTATATTTTTTAAGTTGTTTTGCCGGGCCCCTTTTAACGTAAGGATTTTTGCCCATGTGTGTGTAATAGGTGCTAATTTAATTAAATCGGGTGAGCGCAAATATTTTCCTGTTCGCGACCTGGAATCTTTGACGATTTCGGCAAATGTCCCTGAAAACGTAATTTGGCCACCTTTGCTTCCCGCCCCAGGGCCGAAATCAAACAACCAATCTGATTCCTGCATTACTTCACGATCATGTTCTACAACTATTACGGTATTTCCCAAGTCGCGTAAATTTTTAAGCGTCTGAATTAATTTATAGTTATCCCGCGGGTGTAAACCAATCGAAGGCTCATCTAAAACATAAAGTACTCCTGAAAGTCCTGAACCTATTTGTGATGCCAGACGTATCCGTTGCGCTTCACCGCCTGATAGGGAAGTTGCACCGCGCCCAAGCGTCAAATATTCTAGTCCTACCGCTCGTAAAAATGCCAAGCGGGATTTAATTTCTTTCAATATCGGAGTCGCTATTGTTTTTTCTCGAATACTTATAATTCCCGTTAAACTCTGTGCCCATGCGATTGCTTCAGAAATTGAATAGTTGGTAATCTCGACGATTGATTTGTCTAGTATTGTAATCCCTAACGCATCGGGCTTCAGGCGCGCACCTTTACACGTGGGGCAAATTTCCCGGCGCATAAACTTTTCTATTTCACTCCTGACAAATTCTGATTCTGTTTCTGAAAAACGCTGCTCCAGATCTGCGATAATTCCAGAAAATTTTTCATAAATATATGTTAATCTGCCAAAACGATTTTCGCCGGCAACTTGATATACTTGTTCACCCGTTCCATACAGTAGTTTGTGCTTGGCTTCTTGGGATAGGTCTTTAATAGCTATACGTAAATTAACCCCGTGAGTTTCGGCCATGGTCGTAACCACTCTGGAAAACCAGGTTTCGTGGAAAAACATTTTTGCATATGGCAATACCCCGCCTTCAGATATAGTTAAATTGGGATTAAATACGAGTACCGGATCAATTTTCATAAGCGTCCCGATCCCGGTACAAGTAGGACATGCACCGTGTGGAGAATTAAAAGAGAATGAACGTGGTTCAATTTCAGGAATACTCATGTTGCAGCTCGGACAGGCAAATCTCTCTGAAAATAAGTGGTCCATAAATTCTTTTGGGTTTTCCGGAAATGTAAATCCGGCATCCAAAACTTCAGACACAATGCTAAGTCCATCAGAAAAGTTCGTTGCCTGTTCAATGGCATCAGTTAAACGGGTTTTTAAATTCCCGCGAAAAATTTCATCGCGAAAATCTTTCTTAGTTAAAGCTAGTTTATCAATTACCACTTCAATCGTATGCTTATTCGTTTTGATAAGTACTAAATCAGAACTGATATCGATAATTTTTTCGTCAATCCGGGCTTTGCCATAACCTTTTCCCAGTATGTTCTCGAGCAGGCCTGAGAATTCGCCTTTTCTATCACGAACCACTGGAGCCAGGATCATCAGGCGAAGTTGTGCACCTTTAAGTTTCTCGCCTATGAGGGTGAAAATGCCAGTAACTATCTGTTCCACTGACAAGCGAGATATTTCCCGGCCGCATTTCGGACAGTGCGGATGTCCGACACGGGCAAATAAAAGACGCAGGTAATCATAAATTTCGGTCACAGTTCCGACGGTTGAACGCGGATTATGTGAAGTTGATTTCTGATCAATCGAAATTGCCGGTGATAAACCTTCAATACTATCGACATCCGGTTTATCCATGATGCCTAAAAATTGGCGGGCATACGAAGATAAAGACTCAACGTATCTTCTTTGCCCTTCAGCATAAATGGTGTCAAAAGCCAGTGACGATTTACCGCTTCCGGATAATCCGGTAAAAACTACCAATTTATTTTTAGGTATATTAAGACTTATATTTTTTAAGTTGTGCTGTCTGGCGCCCTTGACTTTAATGAAATTCTCCATAGTCTACATGCAAAAATCACCACCGAAATTCCGTGGCAAGTTTGCATTATAGCACGATCTTAGTTACACTTTGGAATCAAAATATGCCAGAAGCAATCAGGTGCAGTACAGTCGAACCTATAAATCAAACATTAATTAATGCATTAGTCGGAATAATTAATCGGCACATTGACACTTTAGTTCCTATTAAATATGTAAAAATGGGATTAGTGGGAGGAGTAGGAGACATGCAGCACAGATTTATTGTACAAAAAGCAAATATACCGCTAGTAAAATTTGGCGATAATTTTGCGGTAGAAGATGCCGGATTCGTTAGGATTTCCAAACGGAGAAGTAATCCTCAAACTGTAGTGCTTTTCCATGGAACAAGTGGGACATATGTATATTTGGATCCAGAATATAACAATGACAGTTGCACTCAAAGACTCTTGGAAGTATCTGTCCGTCAAGCCAGTGCTGATTTTTTCAGCCAATTGTTTATTTGTGCTTTGCAAGATACTAATGTAAATGCTGCAGTTAAGGATACTAATCCACTGATAACCCACTCCCTCGGTGACGAATAGTTATTTTATTATTAGGTCCTAGTTTTCAGCTCCCGGATCTTGTCTCTAATTTGAGCTGCCATTTCGAAGTTTAGCGCTTGAGCTTCCAAACGCATTTCTACTTCCAAGAGTTTAATTAGTTTCTTTTTATCGATTGAAGTAAGCCGGTCAGATTGGATGTTTAATTTGTCGTTTGTAGTTTTGGGTTTCGACCCAAATACCGGATCTATCTCTTCGTCAGTCTTTTCCACTAACCGATCGCGAATCGGTTTATTAATTGATATAGGTGTAATATGGTGCTTTTTATTGTAGGCAATTTGCGCTTTGCGCCGGCGATTGACTTCTTCAATTGCCCGCTCCATAGAACCCGTCACTCGATCTGCATACATGATCACTTGACCGCTAATATGCCGGGCAGCCCGACCCATAGTTTGAATAAGCGCCACACTGCTGCGCAAAAAACCTTCTTTGTCTGCGTCAAGAATGGCGACAAGCGAAACTTCGGGTAAATCGAGTCCTTCCCGCAACAAATTGATGCCAACTAGAACATCGTAGGTGCCTTTGCGTAAGTCGTCTAATATGTCGCTCCGCTCAAGTGTCTGGATATCTGCATGGAGATATTGCACGTTGATTTGCTGTTCATGTAAATATTCGGTTAAATCTTCTGCCATACGTTTAGTTAATGTTGTTACCAAAATTCGCTCTTTTCGAGTCACCCGCTTCTTTATCTCAGATATTAAATCTTCAATTTGTCCCTTAACCGGACGCACGCTAATTTGCGGATCAACTAGACCGGTGGGTCGAACGAGCTGCTCAACAATTCCGCTGTTAAGATAATTAAATTTACTAGCACATTCCAATGCGCGCGATTTTTCCCACTCATCGGGAGTTGCTGAAGTATAAATAGTTTGGGGACTCCGGCGTAAAAATTCTTCAAACTTTAAGGGCCGGTTATCAATAGCCGCCGGCAGTCTAAATCCAAAATCAATCAGTGTTTGCTTGCGGGAACGGTCCCCGTTGTACATTCCCCGGATTTGCGGAACTGTCATATGTGATTCGTCAATCAAAAGCAGCCAGTCTGTTCCATACTTCTCTTGAAAGTAATCGAGGAGACTATATGGAGGTTCACCAGGTTTTCGTCCGTCAAAATAACGGGAATAGTTTTCAATCCCATTGACAAATCCTAACTGCTGTAGCATCTCTAAGTCATAATGTACTTTTTCATTTAGGCGCTGGGCCTCAATAAGTTTCCCCTGGTGTTTAAACTTATCTATTTGAGTTTGTAAATCCGCTTCAATTTGAGCAAACACATCCCTTCTTTTAGAAATATCCATCATGTAATGTTTCGCAGGGTATATAATTAAATAGTCCAAAACTTGTGCAGTTTCTCCCGTCAACGGATCAATTTCAATAATTTTCTCAATCGCACGCATATTTGTAAATATTCTATATGCCGTATCTAAATAAGCCGGATAAATATCAATCGTTTCGCCTCTAACCCGAAATGTCGCCCGGCGCAAATCGTAGTCACTACGCACATATTGTAATTCAACGAGACGGGTTAAAATGGCTTCCCGAGATATTTCAGTTCCGGGTCTTGCTTCCAGTACGAAACTGCCATACTCTTTTGGGGAACCTAAATTATAGATACACGATACTGACGCTACTACAATGGTATCAGATCTCGTAAGTAAGTTAGTTGTCGCAGCCAAACGCAATTTATCAATTTCATCATTTACATCGGTTTCTTTTTCGATATATGTATCTGATTGCGGTATATAAGCTTCAGGCTGATAATAGTCATAATAAGAAACAAAATATGACACGCCGTTTCCGGGAAAAAAGGTTTTAAATTCCTGATACAACTGAGCAGCTAATGTTTTATTGTGAGAAATGATTAAAGTCGGTCGCTGTAACTGTGTTATCACGTTGGCCATAGTAAACGTTTTACCGCTACCGGTCACTCCCAACAGCACTTGATCATGCACTCCGTTTTTCAATCCCCTTACTAGCTTTTCAATCGCTTGTGGTTGATCTCCGGTAGGTTTATAAGGACTCGTTAGTTTAAATATCACAGGCTTAATTTTAGCACACCTGAAATATTCGGGTTTTGTATAATTAATAATATTTTATTTGTGCCTATTTGTACTATTTTGATCGGATTGACATTCGGGTAATCTTGTATTAAAACTACTTTAGTCAAATATATTTCGGTTAATATTAATTTTTAATTTAATTTTATGCCAGCAGTCTTGTATCCGCGGGAACGCCAAGTACTAGAATTTGTTGCCCAATATATACAACGATTTGGAAGTGCACCAACTCTAAGAGAAACAGGCGAGGCTCTCCACATGTCCTCGGTAGCCACCGTCCACGAACATATTGAGCATTTACGCAACAAAGGGTATTTGAAAAAGCTCGACGGTGCCGTCAGAGGCATTGAACTTGTTCAAGGACTGTATCGGACCCAGGAAATACCCGCTGCTGTCGAACTCCCCGTGCTTGGATACATCGCTGCCGGAGTTCCTCTAGAACCATATTCCGATCCGAATTATTATTTAACGGTGGCATCAAACATGATACCTGCCAATAAAACTGCCTATATATTACAAGTTAAAGGCGAATCAATGATAGAAGAAGGCATTTTAGACGGCGACTTTGTAATTATTCAGCACCAAAATGATGCTAAAAATGGAGATATAGTAGTTGCACTTTTACCCAACGGTCTCGCTACTCTTAAACGCATATTTTTTGAAAAAGAACGCATCAAACTGGCTCCTGCCAACTCGGCCATGGCCCCAATTTTCACAACCCATGTAAAAATTCAGGGCAAATGTGTAGGCGTGATCAGGAGGTATTTAAATAATTAAGGAACGTCTGTTTTAACTGTGTGACTAAAAAAAGGTCCCCTCTCTAAACTTACTCCAGCCGAATAACTATCAAGTGTCCAATCGTAGGATTGTTGAGGATTATGATGGAGAGCAAATGTCACAAAAACAACAGATCTGTCCAAACTTGCATCAGCATTTAAAGTCACAGTCGTTTCTTTATTGACTTTAACCGGACTACAAGCTGCAAGAATTATAGATGTAATTAATATGAAATCTAAATTCCTATTTCGGTGCATCTTCTAATGAGCCTATAATAGCACAAAAATTAATACTCTTCAAGCGTCGATGTATCACCTATCGGCAGTCCCAATTCTTTAGCTTTGAGAATCCGGCGCATAATTTTCCCAGAGCGGGTTTTGGGTAGTTTGTCAATAAATTCAATTTCCCTAGGGTATGCATGTCCCGCCAAGTGTTTTTTTACGTAAAGACTCAATTCCTCTTTCAGTTTTTCTTTTTCATTTTTTCTGCTCGAGGCGGATCCGCCTTTGGCGGAAATTCGTAATTCATAATTCTTATTGAGTACAACAAAGGCTTTAATAATCTCGCCCCGTAAGGCATCAGGTTTACCAATAACTCCGGCTTCAATTACAGCCGGATGTTCAACCAATGCTGATTCAACTTCGAAAGGCCCGACTCGTTCACCGGATGTTTTAATTACGTCGTCAGCACGTCCTACAAACCAGAAATAACCATCTTTATCCTCCCAACCCCGATCACCTGAAATATACCAGTCATTGGTAAAATAACTTTCAAACTTTTGCGGTCTGCGCCAAATTGTTTTCATCAGGGATGGCCATGGAGGTTTTAAAGCAATGTTTCCCTCCACCAAAGGTTTTACTTGGCGGCCGCTATCATCCAATATTGCAGCTTTGACACCTGGAAAAGGCTTACCCATAGAGCCAATTTTTATATCCAAACAAGGATAGTTTACCAAACACATGGCTCCAGTTTCTGTTTGCCACCACGTATCATGAAAAGGTTTTCCGAAAGCATGTATACCCCACTTGACTGCTTCGGGGTTAAGTGGCTCACCGACAGAACATAAATGCCTTAAGTTAGATAGATCAAACTGTTTTACCATGTCGCTGCCTTTTGCCATCAACATTCTAATTGCAGTCGGAGCAGTGTACCAAACACTTACTTTATATTTTTGCAAAATCTCATACCAGCGTTTTGGATCGAACCGACCCCCATATACTACAGTTGATACT
Source organism: Candidatus Gottesmanbacteria bacterium (assembly GCA_023245415.1). Lineage (GTDB taxonomy): Bacteria > Patescibacteriota > Microgenomatia > UBA10105 > UBA10105 > JAHFKJ01. The sequence goes on from JAHFKJ010000024.1 coordinate 16,573, forward strand.
CCGCAAGACCAGCTGCCCAAAATTTCATAGGCGATTCCCGTCACCCATCCCGGATCAGCGGTACACCAGTAAGTATCGCTGTCTTTCAAGTCCAACACCCACTTTGCCGTCATATGTTCCTGTAACAGTGCCCGATGCGCATGAACGACACCTTTTGGCTTCCCTGTAGTTCCTGAAGTATAGAGCATAAACGCATAATCATCCGCATCCATCTGAGCTATCGTTAAGTCTTTTTCAACACTTTCTAGAGATTTAGTAAAACTTTCTGAGTCAACCACAAGTAGATGTTTGAGGTCTGGTAGGTTTTTACGGATTTTATCAACGCGGGTTTTGAGTTCTGTGGTAGTTATGAGGACTTTAGCACCACTATTGGCCAATCGATCTTCAAGCGCTTGTTCTTGGAACGCGCTAAATAGAGTCCCCGCTATTGCTCCAATTTTTAAAATACCCAGGAATGCAAAAAAAAGTTCTGGTATACGGGGCAAAAACAAAAAAACGCGGTCTCCCCGCTCAACGTCAAAACTTTTTAGAATATTGCCAAATTTGTTTGATTCACGCGCAACCTGCTCAAAAGTGTATTGTTTAGTTGTCCCATTTTCACTCTCCCAGTAGAGGGCAACTTTATTTTTGCGCCACGTATCGACATGCCGATCAACTGCGTTATATGCTGCATTAATTTTACCGTTAAACCATGCCAGCTCATGACGCATATGATTCCATTCAAACGTCTTATACGTCTTTTCATAATCTTCAAGATTGGGTAGGCTTTTAAAATCTTTGGCAGTTTTTTTATATAAGTCGACCTTCATTTTTAAAATTTCAAATTACTTTTTTTCTCTGACTACAAACTTGTTATCCAACCGCTTCAGATTTTCAGTTACTCCTGTATATTCAAGTTCGTCCATACCGGCCATCGATGGACCGTAAAAACCCTGGGCGCGCATTTCCAGCGTTTTCTTGGAAGCTTTTTCGCGAACATAGTCCCAAAATGGCTGATCAAAAAAATCGACCGCTTCGGTAAGTTTCCCCTCATGTACACAATAACCGGCTGCCGAGATAATCGTTGGTCCATCAAAATAGGAAATAATTGTATTTTGCTTAACGGGCATCACGGCCACATGGTGTGATCCGCGATTATCCCCAAGAGTATAATGAGCCAGAGCCCACGGTGACAAAATTTCTCCCGTTGAGGGAAATTGTTTTTGAGTTCTGACAATAGCCACTGGATCATCTTTGCCTACATACTTGCCGGCAATATTGTGTAACCGCGATGTAGAAGCAACAGCGGCTGTAAGTCCAGATGCATTTTCTACTACATTTTCGATCACATACCGATTTGGATCTCGTAGCAATGTACAAATATCATAATAGTCCTGTGGAACCTTTAGACAAATAACTTTGTCGCCTTCTGTATAATTTACATTCATAATGTTGAATGTAAAACCGGCATTCATATCAGGTGCTAACAAAAGTCCCGCATTATGATACGGTGAGGCAAAACATTCAAATAACGGATAGTTAAAGACGCCGGGCCCGCATTTATCTCCGGCAAATACGATAAATGGTTCAGCCGGTCGCTCTTCAATTTCAACTTCAGCTGACCCTGGTCCCATGCCGCGGACATTACCGGAAAATGCGTCTTTCAATAAATCCTGACCCGCCCCATATAATCCTTGACTTTTGGCAATTTTAGTCGTTTCCACAAATGTATCCCACGCAAATTTATGTATATCTAAGTTATCTACGCCTCTTGTATGCACCAGCAAAAGTGCGATATCATCGCCGGTAAAAGTAACCCGACCATCACTTAGTAACCCATTCTTAATCCCGGTTTGGACTACCTCTTCAGCTCTGTTTATCATGGCATTACTGGGCCGATTATGACCTCCCACCGATCCGGTATCTGCTTTAATTACTGTAAGTGTAGTTTTCATATAGACTCCTTTGTGACCAAAATAACTTAATTATTTAAATTAGTCTATTTTGGTAATTTGTAAATATTTTTTATATTTTTATATATTAAAAGTGTCCTACAGCTTGCGGATTAACTTTTAAAATTAATTTTGGATGTACGCCAGTAAATTTCGTCCATTCATAGTAGTGGGAATATTAATACCGATCATCGAAAGAACGGTAGGAGCTATATCAGCCAGCATGCCAACAGGTAATTCGTCGGTTTTACCAAATAGTAACTTGCTGATGCAAAAGACTGGAACCGGATAGGTAGAGTGTTCAGTATCAATGCCACCCGTCACAGGATCGATCATCTCTTCTACATTACCATGGTCGCTTGTAATTATGCAAGCGCCGTTTAGATTAAGAACTTTATCTACGATCTTACCAATACATTCATCGGTCACTTCACAGGCGCGTATGGCCGCAGGAATATTTCCGGTATGGGCTACCATATCAGGATTAGCAAAATTTATCACGTAAAACTGGTGTACATTTTTATCGAGCTGCAATAAAACCTGATTAGTGACTTCAAATGCACTCATTTCCGGCTTTAGATCATAAGTAGGCACCTTCGAAGAGGGCACAATCAATCTTTCTTCTCCTGTAAACGCTTCTTCATGTTGTCCATTAAAGTAAAAGGTTACAAACCGTTCTTTTTCAGTTTCTGCTATACGTAGCTGTCTAAGTCCATTGTCAGCAATCACCTTGCCTAGTGGGTTAACCACAATTTGTTGCGGAAACGCAGTGCTAACAGGAAGCTTTTTTTCAAACTCAGTCATAGTCACAAAGAAAAGATTTTCTAAAAACAAGTTTCGTTTAAATGGTTCCCGAACTTCCTGTACCACGATATGTTTTTTGAAGTATTTAGTCAGATATGGATCATATCCGGTAAATTTTGCAGTTTCTGAAAAATCAGATAATACAAACGCTTTTGTCAATTGCCGCGGCCGATCAATCCGGAAATTGAAAAAAATAACTGCATCGTTATTCTTTATCAATGAAATTGGCCCGTCACCACGAACTATCAAAGTAGGTTCAATAAATTCGTCTGTTATATTTTTGGCATATGCCTGCTGCACCGCTTCATACGGACTATTAGCCGTTAAACCCCGTCCTTCAGTTAACGCTACATACGCTTTTTCTGTCCTTTCCCAACGCTGATCACGATCCATAGCAAAGTATCGTCCGGTAATGGAAGCAATAATTCCAATACCGACACGGTTTATTTCATCTTCTATTTGTCTGACGTACGTCATTGCCGATTTAGGCGGAGAATCACGTCCATCGGTGAATAAATGCAAGTAAACCCGGTTAAATGACATGTTTTTGCAAAACCAAAGAAGTGCAAATAGATGTTCCAAATTACTGTGAACTCCACCAGACCCGATAAGTCCCATTAGATGCAAATTTGATATATGCCCTTCACAATGAGAAATACTCGATAAAAAAGCTTCATTTTGAAAAAAACTTCCATCGGCAATCGACATATTTATCCTGGGTAAATCTTGAAATATCACTTTGCCTGCACCAATATTTAGGTGTCCAGTTTCAGTATTGCCATCTTCTCCTTTTGGCAATCCAACAGCTTCACCGGAAGCTATCAATTTACCGTGTGGATAATTCGCCCAATAGGAAGGTAATTTTTTTAGTTTAGCCAGACTAATCGCATTCCCCTGTCCAGCAGGTGCAATTCCCCAACCGTCCATAATTATAAGTAAAAATGGTGCCTGCATATAATGATATTAAAATAATTTTATACGCTCAAAAAATAATCAGGAAGTGATTTTGAGCTCTCTTTCGATATGTAGTAAGCGGTTATACTTAGCTACTCGCTCGCCTCTTGCGGGAGCGCCAAATTTAATATACTCTGCTCCTACTCCCACAGCCAAATCTGCAATAAATGTATCGTTCGTTTCACCACTTCGATTTGAAACAATCACCTTAAAATCTGCCGCGTTCGCTATTTTGATTACGGCGAGCGTTTCTGAGAGAGTTCCAATTTGATTCGGTTTAATAAGTATAGCGGTACACGCTTTTTCGGCAATAGCTTTTTGAAGTCGCTGTGGATTAGTAGCGAGTAAGTCATCACCAATAATATTGATCTCGTTTCCCAATTTACTTGTCAGAATTTGCCATCCTTTCCAGTCATTTTCTGACAAAGGATCCTCTAATAAAAGTATTCGATAATCCCGATGCAGGTCGCTTAAAAATTCGATAAACTCTTCGGTAGTAAGCGGTGTAGCGCGATCTTTAATGACATATAAATTCTCTTTTTTAATATGTGTGGCAGCTACATCTAAACCTAGGAATATTTCTAAACCTATTTTATAGGGAGTGTTTCTTATCGCCTCCATCATAATTTCCAGTGCATCAAGATTGGTAAATAAATTCGGTGCATATCCCCCTTCATCTCCAACCGCATAATTCGCGTTTCGGGCAATTAAAATCTCTTTAATTTGCTGATAAACCTCTTCACCCATTCTAAGAGCTTCATGATAAGGCTTAATGGTTGCCGGTACGACATGAAACTCCTGAATATCCAGGTTTCCTGTTCCATGTTTTCCGCCATTTATAACATTAAAGGTCGGAGTTGGCATGTGATCAAATTTTTTGGGAAGTTTGTTCTGAATAAGTTCGGCGATATACACATACAGTGGCAATTTAAGAGCTTTCGCCGAGGCATCTGCAACTGCTAAAGAAACAGAAAGTATTGCATTCGCTCCCAACCTGATTTTATTGGGAGTACCATCTAGCTCCAGCATCGTCTGATCAACTTTTCCTTGTCTGACCACATCCATTCCATTCATTTTTGGTCCAATAATATTGTTTACATTGGACACCGCTTTAAGTACACCCATCCCGTGATAGCGGTGAGGATCTCCATCCCGGATTTCCCAGGCTTCATAAGTACTTACGGAAGCTCCGCTGGGAACTGATGCTATACCAATACTACCATCGTTCAATTCGACTGAAGTTTCAATCGTTGGATTTCCACGAGAATCAAGTATTTCGATTGCAGATATACGTTTTATCGTGACCATCGTGCATTTATTTGATTAGTTTTAATTCTGCGTTATAGATCGTATCTCGAACTTGATCAATCACATCCCGGTTTACTGAAATTGAAGTAATTCCCCATTTAATAAGCTTTTCAACCAGTTCAGGATAATCAGAAGGAGCTTGACCGCATATAGATGAAGTCACGTTGTGTTTTTGGCAAGTCTTGATGACATGTTCTATAGCCCACATAACCGCTGGGTTACGTTCATTAAACACAGATGCGACATCACTGTTATCTCGATCTACTCCCAAAATTAACATCGTTAAATCATTAGATCCAATTGATACTCCATCAATTCCCAAATTTAAAAACTCTTCCAATAATATTACATTTGAGGGAATTTCGACCATCATCCAAAGTTTAAATGATGAATTGCGGCTAAGTCCATTGGACGCAATAATTTTTTTGACTTGGGCAAATTCTTCAGGGGTATGTACGAACGGAATCATTAGCCAGAGATTTTTTAATCCTTGCTTATTACGGACATGCTTAATTGCTTCAAGTTCCAATTCAAATACATTTGGATCGGTAATATACCTAAAACAACCCCGAAATCCTAACATCGGGTTCGCTTCAGTTGGTTCAAACTCATCACCGCCTTTTAAATTCCGATATTCATTTGTACGAAAATCAGTCGCCCTATACACCACCGGTCTTGGATAAAATGCTTCACAAAATGAAGCCAATCCCCGCGCCAGTTCGTTTACAAACACTGTTTGTTTTTTCTCTTTAATAAATTTTTTAGGATGCGTTCCTATACCTGCAATCATAAATTCAGCCCGCAACAACCCGACTCCATCGACATGACGCTTTGAAGTATCTATAGCTCTCTCCGGTTCGGCTAAATTTACATAAACTTTTGTAGCTGTTTTATGCGGAACATATACTTTTCGAACTCCCGGGGTTAATGAACTTATTTGAGCACTATCTGACTTTAAACCGGCTGACTTATAAATCCCACCCTTATAAATAACTCCTCTTGAACCATGGATTGTTATAATTTGTCCGTTGGTCAATTTTTTCAATGCACCCACAACTCCAACCACTGCAGGAATCCCGAGCTCACGCGACACAATCGCAGCATGACTAGTTCTCCCGCCGGTTTCGGTTATGATACCAACCACTTTACGCATCGCCGGTACATAATCAGGATTGGTTTGCGGGGCAACTAAAATTTCGCCTTTTTTAACGCTATTAATTTCTTTCACTGATTTGACTATTCTTACCGGACCACTCGCAATACCCGGAGATGCAGGATCTCCCTGCAAGAGTACAACGTGTGTATGTGCAACCTCATGCCGATCCCCCTTCTGTTCTAGGTATGTTTTGCTGGATGATTCCATTGTTGTAATTGGTCGGGTTTGTGTAATATAAATTTTATCGTCCTCAACTGCCCATTCAATATCCTGAGGGTAATAATAGTGACGCTCGAGGGTCTTGCCAATATGTGCAAGTTTTACAATCTGCGCATCAGTTATTTTTTGTTTATCCCTAATACTTGATTTAACATAATCAATGATAGTTTTACCCTTTTTTAATACCATATATTTCTCTTGAATATTGACTTTCTTGTGCAGAATTTCCAATGTATGTTTGTCAATTTCATAATGATCTGGCGTAACCGCTCCCTGAACGATTAATTCCCCAAGTCCAAACGTAGCTTCAATTACCATCGTCTTCTTTTCTCCGGTCACCGGATTTATGGTAAACATAATGCCTGACTTCTCTGACTGCACCATTTTTTGAACTGGGACAGCAATGCCTACTTTGAGATGATCAAATTTATTTTCAACTCGGTAAAATATTGCTCGAGCAGTAAATAAGGACGCCCAGCATTTGCGTACGTGATAAACTACCGAAGCTTCGCCTTTGATGTTTAAATAAGTAGCCTGCTGTCCAGCAAAAGAAGCAGTCGGCAAATCTTCTGCCGTCGCTGATGAACGGATGGCAACATAAGGATCATGAAAAATCCGTCCCATCGTGGTATAATGCCGTATAATCTCATCAGCAATTTCCTTAGGAATATGCTCCCCTTCGATTAATTTCTGCACTCTGATGCTGGTATCTTCTAAGTCTTGACTATTTGAAACATCCAGATTTTTAAGTGTACTCGTAATTTTTTCACGGAGCCCGTTAACATCCAAAAAGTTATAATAACTTTCCGCTGTAACAATAAATCCTCCCGGCACAGGAATACCAATCTTAGTCATTTCTCCTAAATTCGCGCCTTTTCCCCCGACCGAAGATATATCGTGCTTATCAACTTCCTTAAAATTTACAACAAATTTTTTCATGACAATTTAGTATAGCCGTAACTCAATCTCTGTTGCAATACCTGACTCCTCATTTCACTTTAATCTAATCTAGCGCTTGAGTATTGACCCCAGATGAAAAATTGATTTCAGAAAATGTATGCAGAATTTTATTGATCTGTACTTTTAATAAAGTAAAAGAATTTTGGGTTTTACTTTCAAATTTTATTGTCAAGTAAGGCCCATTCTGACTCGCACGAATAATCAGCATTTCAGCTTCGGTATCCATTCTTACGCCGTCAATTTCGGTGTATCGAGCCCGAGGATATAGTTTTTTTATTTCACCGCCTATATTTTCACTGACTAATTTAAATTTTATCCCATCAGGACATCCAACTTTAATCTCCGGGCTCGAAAAACACCTGGGTAACAGACTCACTTCCTGAGTCAGAGTTTCTCCGACTCGGGTGAGGTATCC
>JAHFKJ010000025.1 GCA_023245415.1 Candidatus Gottesmanbacteria bacterium
GATTGTCGAGGCAAATTTCGATCACTAAACGGCCAGAGTGGGGTTCAACTAACAAAAAAACCAGAGGTTGATTTACCGCCTTTATTCTAATCGGCAGGTGCCGTTTTTGATACGCTACTTCTAGAGCGGGTGACCGGATTTGAACCGGCGGCCTTCTCCTTGGCAAGGAGACGTTCTACCGCTGAACTACACCCGCGTAAATTGCCATCTATAATACAACTGTGACCTATATTTGCGAACTTGCCCCTAAGTTCTAACTTCTAAGTTCAATAGACTTTTGTGTGCCGAGGGCGTGAGTCGAACACGCATAACCTGTTTTTCAGACAGGCGCCGTGACCACCTGGGCCACCTCGGCATTTGTGGACCCGTGAGGTATCGAACCCCAGACCTTCACAATGTCAATGTGACGCTCTAACCAGCTGAGCTACGGGTCCATTTAAATCAGACAGGTGTCAATGTGACGCTCTAACCAACATTAGGCACAAGTCCGAAAACGACTACGCCATTGTATCAGAAACATTATGGCGTGCAAAGCAATTTCTATCTTTCATGTCCTTTATCTTCCTCCTCCTCTTTTTCCTTTTCTTCCCGTTCTTTTTGCTCTTCTTCCTGGGTATCATCTTTTTCTTCTACTTCATAAATTGGTTCTTCTCCGCTTTCAGGGGGTAAATCTTTTGTAAAATCTATATAATTTACGTTGCGAGGCTTACTGTCTTTTTTCTTTTTTTCTTCCTCTTCGTCTTTTTTTTCACGCGGAGGTGGCCAGATATCATATACGTGTTCAAATTTATTCTTTTTTCTATTCATACTTATATACTATCAAATATGGCTAAGTTGTGTAAGTTGTGCGTAGTTTCTAACTTGACTGTATGGATCACGACTCTATAGACTAAATTAATATTATATTTAAATCCGGATAGTCTTAACTCTTAAGGATCCGGTGAGGCAAAGGAGGTGAAAACAATGAAAGAATTACACATGGTCACGTTTTTATTAGTAATTATAGGAGCTATTAATTGGGGTTTGGTCGGTCTTTTTGACTTCGATTTAGTAAAAACGTTACTGGTAAGTATGCCTTCATTAATGCGTCTTGTTTATGTTCTTATTGGAGCTTCAGCTGTGTATGTAATGGCTACACACATGTCTGACTGCAAAATTTGTTCTAAGAAAAAATAATATTAATTAATCTTGGGTTAAATTCTCGCCCTGCGATTGCGGGCGAGTTTTTTTTATTGAAACTTGTTTCAGCTCAGGATTATACACAGTTGATTGAAGTTTACGCAATTTTGCGATATAGAAGCCTTCAAATACATTAGATGGTAAAATTCGGCCAGTCTGTACAATATCTTCACAATATTGTTTTTGTCCCCACTGAGTAAACCCCGGAGAGACTGCAACTTTCTCTAAATTAATAGACTCCACTACTACTTTCCTCCCTTCTTTTTTAAGAATCCAATCAATAACCCCTTCATTTTCTTCAGGTGCAAGAGTACACGTAGAATAAACGATTGCGCCTCCGGGTTTAGTAGCACTTACTGCAGATCGGAGTAAAAAGCGTTGTACTTCTTCCAGGTAGCGGATCTTATTCATTGTCCAATCTCGAAAGGTTTTGGGATCTTCAGTATAAAATCTCCCTTCCATACTGCAAGGCACGTCAACGAGGGTTTTGTCAAACTGTTCTGGATATTGACGCCAGAAAATTTGACCAATTTGCTGGGTTACTTCGACGTTGGTAACACCCTGGAGTCGGAGATTGGCTTTAAGTTTAAGCAGGCGTATGTTGCTTTTGTCATTGGCCACAATTTTGCCTTTACTTTGCATAATAGCAGCCATTTGTGTAGTTTTGCTTCCGGGAGCTGCCGTCAGATCGCAAACTAAATCATCGGGTTTGGGGTTCAAAATCAGAGCCGGTATCATACTTGATAAACTTTGAATATAAAGGAAACCCTCTAGATACCAGCGCGTAAGCATCAGTTCTTTTTGAGTAGGGGAAACAAGTATAAAAGCATCTAAATACCAATCTACTCGTCTTAACACAAATCCTAACTTCTCCAACTCATTTTTTAAATCCGGTGCTGAAATTTTCAGAATGTTTGCTCTGAACGTAGTTGGTTTTTTATGCGCAAATGACACTATTACGTCAGATAAGTGAGCTTCATCAACGATTGCAGGTAACCGTTCCAAAAACTTTTCCGGTAATCCAACACGTGAATATTTTTTCTTCATAAAAAATGGAGTTAGTTATTAGAAGCTAAATTTTTGCAGTTGTTTATTGACCTGATCATTAACTGTATTGATTATTTGAACGGTAACAAGTGCCGTAATTATCAATGATATTACGGTGAGAATAATTGCGATAATCCCGATCAGTTTCAGCTTATGGTCATTTTGCCGTAAATATTTAAAACCTGGCCAAAGTCCCAACGGCGGTAATATGAAACTGATCAGATAGATGCCAGCCTGTTTTAAAACTGAGGAAGATAACGGTTTTTCCTGGATTTTTTTGCCACAGGTTGGGCAGAAAAAATCATGGGGAGTCACTGAGTTATCACAAAATGGACAAGTTTGATTTTTCAAAACCAGTGACGTTTTCAGGAGCGTACCGCATTTCAAGCAGTAATTATTGATAAATGGATTTAAAGTGTTACACTCGGGGCATTTAATCGTTTGTTGATCCATAATAGTTTTATTATATACTCTTCTTAATCCGGTAATAATCCCCCAAGGCAGAGAAAAGTAGGTTAGTTCATTCGGTCATATTCAGGAGACTAATCCTGTGGTTTCCGAAGGATTAGAAGGGTAAATACTGATTCATTAATTTGTCTTTTGTTGAACTTTACGATTGTTAAGCGAAATCGAAGTACAAACTTGAGTTATTAAAGTACTATGGTTTAGTAAACAATTTGCGTACCTTGGTTAAAATTATCCTTATTTTACTTGATGTTAATTTTCCAGATCTGCCTGTTATAATGGACATATCTGCAGTAAACATTTTATCTGGCCTTACAAAGCTTTTTAATGGTAAGCATCCTTCTGAAAAATCGGCCTTTTCAATACTAATGGCTGTTTTACTAGAATAAGATTTCGAAGTAATTTGACATAAGATCAAGTTATCGAATTCTACTTGTGCCAATATTAATGCGGGTCGAATTTTCCTTCCTTTTAGATTAGAAAATGGAAAGGAAACTAATACAACATTTCCTACTGTAAACTTATCCATGCTTCATCTTCTTCTGGTCTATTCCAATCAGTTCCAAGTGACTTCTCTGATAGTAACAAGGTATTATTTACCATTTCCCTAATTGGCTTAACCGGGACAATTCTAATCTCACCTTTTTTAACTTTCAATTCAACTTCATTATCTAATCCGCTTTCATCAAGCAGTAACTTTGGAATACGCACGCCTCGGGAATTTCCTATCGGGATAATTGTAGTAATCATATGTAATTACATTGTAATAACAACAAGTCAGTATGTCAAGACACAAATTTAACGAAATATTGAACACTATTGTCCCATCTATTTAATTTAAAGTTTTCGAAGTATCTATCTAATTCGAAATCAAAGTCGTGATGTGATTTTTTGACAGCCTCCGATGGTTTCATTTTTTTGCGCTCGCGATTTTCTTATCCTTCGGGCGAGGGGCTTGATATTTCAATTCTGGACTAGTTGAAAATCACTACAATGATTCTTAGATTCTGTTGAAAGTGTTCTATTATCTAGTGGTAGTGATTCGATATATTTTTTTATGGCTTCAGGTAGATTTTTCGTGGAAGAAACTATTTCATAAAAACGTTCTTGAGACCACCCATAATAAAAACACGACTCTAAATTCCAAGTATTAGAACCATTAGCCAGACTCAATAATTTACCAATACCCTCACCACTACCAGCACCATAAGTATCTACGAGCAAAATATATAACTTACCGTTTTGAAAATCCATGAGGTAAGGATTATTACTTGATCCAGAAGATTCCTTGATATAAGTAAATATTTTCCAGTCAGTATCATTTTTATTTGCATACAATATACCGGAATTATTCCCTGACTTTATTACGTTCATATTTCCTTTTTGGAAGATGGCATAGTCTATACCATTATATGTATACGTTTTATAAACCTGCTCAGGCAATAATAAAAATGGGACAGTTCTGTTTAATACTAAAGGTCTAATATCGGTTACTACGAAATATCTTAAATAGCCTCCTTTGCTAATACCTGATTTATTTATATTGCCTACAATAACTGTTTCTTTACCTATTTGTTCTTCCAATTTAGGCCATAAACTATTCTTGCTTGGTTCGATTATCAGTTTGAAATTTGGAGGTGTATCTTCGAAACCTACTACACCTAAAGTAGGTTTGGTAAATTTAAATTCATAGTCATCATCGATAAAGGGATTTACTCTTTGATTTCGTATAATCGTTCCTTGAAGTTGTGTTTTCCCCACTTCGTCAAAGTCGTGATACGGATGACAACTCGAATAATTGAGCTCCTCTATTTTATTTGGTATTAAAGCCTCTCGGTTGTACTCGAAAACAAAATGACGAAAATCTATATTCAATTTAATATTTTCTTCTGACCATTCGTTGGGAATAGTCCCGATGATTTGAACACATTTCCCAATTAATGTCTCAAGTTTATCTCCCTTGAGAAAATAACCGTGAGTATCAAGCTTTGTGTTATCTTCAATATTAGTTATTTGATAATTTACGCCAGTTAAGCCGACTTTCTGTTTTTCTGCTTCATTTAGTCCGGCGGTTCTAACAACACCCTTTATCGCTATTAAATTACCTAAATTGAAATCGCTTGTAATTTTTCTTGAAGACGAAATCGTTTTATTATGCAAATCCCAGATGTACCAAGATTCACCCGTAACAATAATTATTAACAAAACTATAAATAATACCCAATAATTCATTTTAACAGTCTTTACGTCTTCTGGGGTAGCTTTCTTGATGTCTGCTTTCATACTTAGTATAAGTATAACATTTATCAGTTTTAAAAGAATTATACCATGTGCTTTTCCAAGGAAAACTTATTTTTGTGATTTCATTTCTCCCTTATTATGAAGGTTTAATCTTTACTTCAGTTTTCACAGAGTCAAAATAAAATCTATGATATTTTGTACTTAATAGAATATTACAGTAATACAAAAACATGTCTGTTTTGTAACTTTAGCGAAATTAATGCTGAACGTTTACAAAAATGTCGAATTTCTATTGTGTAGCTCACATTGCTGACACTTGGCTAGCTTGCTTCCACCTTCGCCGTGATTTCGGTGGACAGGCCGGCGCGGCGCCTTTACACTTAGCTTACCGAATGTGCCTACCCGCGGTACCTTAGTTTATCCGCCTATGGCGGACTTTTTTTAGCGCGCGCGATTTATAGCTTTGAATGGTAAATAAATGCTATAATATAAATTATGAACGTAAAACTACGGATGTATAACGAAAAAGTCATCAGGCTACAAAAAATCATAATTCTGTTTGGTCCTCTTCTTATCATTCTGTTATACATTCTTGGATTTTTTATTCCTGAAACAACGCTACTCCTTATTACAAAATATTATGCTGGATCACTACTTCTAATAGAAGGATTACTTGTCAGTGCAACTGGATTAGCATTTGGACGAGGGATAGAATCAAATGTTTTAAAAGGGATACCAGCAAGAATTTTGGGTATATTATTGATTGGATTTTCTTTGTATATTTTTAATTCAAATATAGCGTAATTGAAAAATGTGGATTGTAGTGTGGTTGTTCTCATGGTTTTTTCAATTGCTGCGTATAACATATATGCGTTAACGATATAGATTATCAAACGATTGGTCTTATTTAGTCGTTTTTTAAAAATATGAAAAGAAATCCTAACTACTTAGTACTGGCTGTACAAGCGTGTTTGGGCATTGTGGCTCTTGTTTACGCCGTTTTCTCACTTCTGTTATTGTTTCGATTGCAGGATATTTCTACTAATCCACGAGTACTAGTTGCGTTACTTGGTAGTATTTTGCTTTTAGTTAATTCGGGCTTTTTAATCTATATTCTTTATGCACTCAAAAGCCAGGAATTTAGTGTTTGGAAAGCAATCATAATTCTCAGTCTGCTTTTTCTCTTTCCCCCTTTTACACCTCTAGGTATAATTATGTTGTTTTCTTTGCTCCGTCTAAAAAAACAATATTTACTTCACTCGAAATCGAGTATGTCATATATCAAGGTGGCCGCAATAGTATTATTAAATATACCCGTAGTTCTTATTACATTTCTTATAACTTGGTATATTAGCGCTAATTACTTAGTTTTTCCTTCGAGCGAAAACCTTGCTAGACAATATATCCAGACTCTAATAGACAATGATCGAGACGCAGCAGCAAAGCTCTCTCGTAATGATGGAGACTGCATTGAAAATACGTTGGTTATGTGGGATAGCGACCACGCGTTCATGAAAGTTGTAAACGATAGGGATGTATTAGCCCTGGACATTCGTATAGCGCGTTCTTTAGGGAGTTTTGAGGAGAGGCAAGGGGTTTATGTTTTGCCGATACGGCATGCGGGTGGATTAAATAAAGGGATTTCTTTGTACACTAGATATCATATGGGAAATAGTTATGGATTTACAAGTCGTCGATATATATGTGGATCTTTACCATCAGAAATTACAGATGCTTTAAGCTCAACGTACGAATATATCTACAGCGAAGGGACTAGCTTCAATGATAGAAAAACTTATTTTGTCAGAGTCGGATATGATGGTATCACCGTACGGATTGAGGAAAGAAACTCTGAATTGACAGAAAAACCCTTTTTCATTTATCCAGGAGACTTCTATAATTTTGAAAAAACCATTCTTTCTGCCGAGTTGCAAGTAAACGGACAAATACCTGACTTACCATGTTCAGCATATACCATGCAACGATTAAGTCTACATTCAACTAAAATTAATATCGACGGGGCCACATTCCGATGCCCAAACGTGGATATTTCCTCTTCCAATAAGATTATAGTTGGAAATTTAACCGGAAATATAGATAAGATTATTTCGGCAATTAATTCTCTGAATCCAAATGAAAGAATACCGACCTTACCATCGCAATAATAATCTCTTTAAGTTTTTTAAAATTTTTGCTTAATCCTCTTAGTTGCTCAATGTATCCCGTTCAATCCTACAGTTTCGGAGGAGTGGCGGGTGGGCACATTCGGCAAGCTCAGTGTGAAGGCGTTGCGCCGGCCTGTTCGGCCGAAACGTCGGCGAAAGTGGATGCAAGTGAGTCGAGCGGAGCGAGGCGGGAAACGCAAACTTTACAAATTGGCTGCGGGGGACACCGTATCAAAACCGGTTGATACAAGTAATCTTTCTTCTTGTAATGATAACATAAAGTAGTTACAGATGGGGCATATGAAAAAATACAAATGCCCCAAGTGTATTACCACTGACTCGGTGGTGAAATACGGGTATCGCAACAGGAGTCACCGTTTTCTCTGCAGAAAGTGTCAAAAGCACTTTTCAGTCAATCCTTGTTTCCTCAATCAAAAAGCTATTCTGAATGATCATATTGATGGGTTATCCTTCAGAAAGTTGGCTGTTAAATACAGCATCTCTCCCATGAAGGCCTGGAGAATCTGTGAAGAAGAACTAACGAAACTTCCGAATAACAATCAATTTACGTTTAACTACTGTAACCAGTTCTCAAATACTTTTGTCTTTGATGGAAAATACTTTAATGTGGCCTCTGGAGACTATGACTGGGTACTCCTCTGGGGAATTGACTACTTCAGGCATGATATTCCGATTATCTTCGTAGCTCCGTCAGAATCCTATCAATCCTGGAGTAAGTTTTTCTTCTACTTCCGGATCATTAACCATCACCCACAGCTTTTGGTTTGTGATGACAATGCCAACCTCAAGTTGGCAGCACGACAACATTTCCCTTCAATTAAGATCCAAACCTGCTTTAATCACTTTAAAGAAAATGTGCGGCGGGATTTAAAGGTGCGCTCAGATGATACCTACAAAGACTTTATGAGGCGGATTGAGAATGTGTTGACAGCGAAACTTAATGATGAGGCAATGAACAAGAAGCTCTCTGCTCTGTACAGGGATTTTCAACATGATCTGGTGGCTGTTTCAGTATTAACCAACATTGAGCGGTATCGTTCAGAACTCACCGGGTATCGAGGTATCCCTGGTGCTCCGGTAACGAGTAATATTATCGAAGGACTCAACGCTCATCTTGAAGCAAGACTTCGAAAGCTCTGCTCATTCCAATCTATTCGATATGCAAAACTTTGGATGAACGGGTATGTGCTTAAACGAAGATACAAAATCTACACTGATTGTCGAGGCAAATTTCGATCACTAAACGGCCAGAGTGGGGTTCAACTAACAAAAAAACCAGAGGTTGATTTACCGCCTTTATTCTAATCGGCAGGTGCCGTTTTTGATACGCTACTTTTTTGATACGCTACTCTCGGCTGCGGGGCTAGGATTCGAACCTAGAATACCTTGCTCCAAAGGCAAGTGTCCTACCATTGAACGACCCCGCAATTTGGGTAATTGTACCAAACTAGAGGATATGTTGACTAGTAGTCACGCTTGAAGTGAACCTATTTAAGGCTCTCAGAACCATTTAGAATCGGGGCCAAATTCGATGCCACAACTTTGTACACTTCAGTATTACCAGACACTTGTACCCAAATATTGCTGTCTTTCATGACCATCAGAATTTGGACTATTTTTTCTTCCTTATCACCAAATACAGTGACCGAGGTTTTGGTACTTTGGATAAATTCCTGTTTTTCTTTTTCGTCGGTGAAGCCACTTGCTTGAATATTTGTTAGAGAATCAAGAAAGGCAGCGCTTTGGGATGCCGGAATTTCTTTCTCTTGACTTAATACCGCAACTTTCCAATTACTGTCTGCTCCTGTCAATGTAAATTGTTTGACTCCATCAACGACTATCTTGCGGATCTTAGATTTATCAAGAGTGAGCACTGTTTTATCACGCCAATCTGATGTAGTTTGGGTAACTTTTTGAAATAAGCTGCCTTTCACCCAGTACACAGAAAAACTATTTATAGCTCGGACATAAAATGAATTTAACTGGCTTCCTTCTTTACCAACAATAATTGATTTATCGCCTTTTTGACCTGAAAGCATCACTAAAGTACCGCTATCGCTGCTCACTTCATATTCTTTTTGATTTTCTGGATTCTTAGAAACCAGACTGATTACTTCTGTATCCTTCAGGCTGGAAAAGAAGTCTTTAACCTGCACTATATTCGCGGTATAATTTGCAACCTGCCACCCATCTGCCTTTTTCGAAAGTAGTATTTCTTCTCCCCCATGCTTGAGGCTTACCTTATTAGTAGTATCAAAAGTAAACCCCTTCAATTCCAGTTCAGATACCACGGCCGGCTTATTCAGAAATGAAAAATACGTCTTCCAGTATGGATATGTAGCTATTATGAAAAGCAATATAAAAATGCCACTTAAAATTCTGATATGTTGTTGCTTCATACGATCTCGTATTTTTGGAGCTTTAATTTACGCCTGCGATTTATACGTATTGCTGCAATGAAAACGAGAAATATTATTGCTCCTGCCATATTGCCATATTTAACCAGTGATATTTCTCCGGCATCCCTAAACACTAATTTTCGTGGTGCACCCTGGCGAATTTTAATTCCGGATAATGCTTCATCGTGCGTAAGCCATGAAATTAGCGATAATCCGAAACTTAAATTATCAGAAGACTGCATATACTGATCAGATAAGAAATCAGAGTCGCCAACAACAGCAATATTTCCATGGCTTTCAACGCCGCTTTGCGCAGGCGATTCAAGTGCAACTGCTAAGATTTTTTCATTTAAATTTTTATCTGAAAAATTATATTTATCTGGTGATAAGTTTGTTGCAGAAGTTTCCACATTCGCATAAGGAGACGTAGTTAGCAATTTAGTCGGCGTAAAGTTATTTTTCTTTAATATTTCGCTATCTAATGTTAGTGAACTTACCCATGGTAGAGTAACCATTTTAGAATTGCCGCTTATTTTATTACCTTCTTTAGTCGTTAATGCTCCAATCCAAAAAGGATAAGGCAGTAAAAAGCTGACGCCTCCTGCTCCTAAACGCACCGTTTCATGCGAACGCAAATCATAAACTATATCTTTGTTTACTGTCACTCCAAAATTGTTAACGAAGTTCGACATATTGTCAGTGTTTGCCTGTGGAGTTATCGAAGAACTTTGGGGTGCTAAAGAAAACGAATCTACTAAAAATAAAATGTTTTTCCCACTTTGCAAAAAAGTACTGATAGCTTTCAATGTTAATTCGTCTGTCTTTTTATTTGGACCGGCAACTACTAATGCAGCCGCGTCTGTAGCTATTTCTGGGGTTGCAGTAGCAATTTGTGACGACGTCACATTGAACTGTTTAGCAAGTTCAGTGTTAAACGCCTGATATTCGCTAAATGGGCTTTTTTCACCATTACCGCTTAAAAATGCGACAGTCTTTTTATTTTTATTAGTTAGTTTTCTGATGATGCTTGAAAGCTGGTATTCCAAATCATTGGTTTTTTCGATAAATGGTATGGTTTCATGTTTATCCGCGTAAGAAATGGCTAAACCTAAGTATCCGGTTTTGAGTTGAAATTCTTCCTGACCAATGACGTTAAACTGAACTTCTTTGATCCCCGCAGATTGGGCTTCCTGAACCACTTGTGAATTCTCTGATGGATCTTTTGTAATAAGTACAATATTTCCGTGCCCGTCTGCTTGAAAATCTTTCAGTAAATCTTTCGTATCTCTCACCAGCGGGGCATTTTGCGCAGGTAATTTGCTGGAAGCATAAAGAGTGATTGTAACCACATCCCCCAATCCGCTTATGATTTTTTGAGTCGCTGATGAAAGTGTATAATCTTTAGCGCTGGTCAGATCAATTCGACCTGGAATTCGACTTCCGATAATATTAGTGAGAATCGCGATACCGACGAAGATTGCTACTCCAACCTGAAAATTACGATATAAATCCTGACGATTTCCGTATTTGCGTGCCAGCAAATTTAAATAGGCTAAGGACAAAAAAACAATTATAACCGTCCCGAAGTACCACAGATCACGAAAATCTATGACCCCGCGGGTTAAGGATTGAAAATGACTCAAAAAAGAAAGTCGCTCCAATGTAGAGACTAAGAATAGGGGTGCGTTCACAGTAATAAACTCTGAACCTATGATGATAAATCCAAATCCGCACGCGGCACTTACCAAAAGTGCGCCGATCTGGCTAAAAAACAAAGACGACACAAAAATACCTAAACTTATAAATGCTCCGGCAAAAAGTATACTCCCGATTATTTGACCGGCAACAATTCCTAGATCCAATCCGCCGAAATGATTAAAAGACAAGGCAACAGGTATACTAAAAATAAATAGTAAACTTACATACACCCAAGCGCTTACGAATTTACCTAGGATGAGTTCTAAATCTTTTACCGGATGAGTTAGTACCAATTCCAACGTCCCATCATTTTTTTCTGCAGCGATACTTCCCATAGTCAGAGCTGGAATCAGCATAATACTTAACCAGGGAAGCCAATCAAATAAGCCTCTCAGTGATGCTTCACCGACCAAAAAAGCATTGAGGAAAAATAAAAATTCCCACAACAATAAAAATAAACCAGCAACCACATATGAGGCAGGATTGTCAATGAAGCTGCGGATTTCTCTCTTTGCGATCGATAGAATTACAGAAATATTAACCATACTACTTAGTTAGTTCTTGAAAAACGTCTTCAAGATGTTTTTGCTGTTCATTAATTCTCCAGATTATCCAGCTATGTTTTTGCGCAAGTTTTGAAAGTTCTGGCTGGATTGCCGGGCTTAATTTCGTCAGCAAAACTGCTGATACGCGCATGTCTTTTGTCTTCACCTGAGTCAAATCCTGTATTAGTTTTAAAGAATGTAGATGTTTTACTATGTCTTTACCTTCAATTTCGATTGCGACTTCTGTTAAATTTCCACCTCTCCTAGTCAATTGTTTAGGTTTTCCATCTGCCACCAATTTGCCTTTACTTATGATAAGCAGACGGTCACATACTGCTTCCACTTCCTGCATCACATGAGTACTTACGATGATCGTATGATCCTTAGAAAGGTCTTTTATGAGCGTTCGAATTTCCTGGCGCTGATTAGGATCTAAGCCTTCTGTTGGTTCATCCATGATTAAAATTTCCGGTTTATGAAGCAGCGCGATCGCAATTCCCACTCTCTGTTTGTAACCTTTCGACAGTTCCTGAATATTGCGATAATAAACGTCGCCGATATTTACCGATGAGACAACAAAATCAAAAGTTGCCGATCTTTCTGCTTTTGATATATTTTTTATATCTGCCGAAAATTCAAGTAGTTCCCCTACCAGCATGTCTTTATAGAGCGGATTATTTTCAGGTAAATAACCAATTCGTTTTTGCGCTTCAGTTGGCTGATCCGTCACTGAAATGCTATGGATTTTCACCGTGCCTTGATCAGGCATGAGAAAACCGGTCATCATTCTCATGGTAGTAGATTTACCTGCCCCATTAGGTCCAAGTAATCCTACTACCTCGCCTTTTTTAATTTCAAAAGAAAGGTCATCGACTGCGTTGATTCCGGCAAATGACTTGGAAAGATGGGAAACCTGTATCATATATTACGAGTGTATTTTTTACCACAAATTTCTAAAGTGTCAAGTTACTCATATTTAATATAAGTCAGCTCAATAACGAATTAATCTGAGGTAGTCTTTTTAAGTAGCTTCCTCGGAAGCAGTTTCATTAAACCTACCAGTGTTTTTCTATGTTGAGGTTCTTTTAGTATGTGAATGATCGAAGGCAATACTGACAATAAAATTATAAATAGTATTATCGGCAATAAATATTTATCCACATCTGGAATAAGGTTTCCGAGGAAAAAACCAGCCAGATTTAAACCAATTGCCCACAAAGCTGCGCCAAGAAGATTGTATATTACAAATGTTCTATAATTCATAGTACCAATTCCGGCAACAATCGGTGCAAATGTCCTAATCACCGGCATGAAACGGGCGATAACTATAGTTTTGGCTCCATATTTTTCATAATACGTTTGTGCTTTTAAAATGTGATCTTTATGGAAAAGTAGTGAGTCTTCACGGTTAAATAGTTTCTTCCCAATTTTGTGTCCAAATGTATATCCCACATTATCGCCCAAAACTGCAGCCACAAAGCAAATAACTAACAAAATGGGAAGTGATAAAACATGTTGTGATGCCAAAAATCCGGCTGTAAACAATACCGAGTCACCCGGTAGAAAAAAACCGATAAGTAATCCAGATTCGGCGAAAATGAGGGCGAATAATCCTAAATAGCCGATCGTTTTTATAAATTCAATTAAATTAAAATGCATAAAAAATGAGTATATCAGTAACCTTAATCTGACGCAACGCTAAGGTTTAATATTTAATGCTATAATTAAATGAATGCCGCGATGTTGGAATGGTAGACAAGACAGACTTAAAATCTGTTGTCCGTTTAACCGGGCGTGAGAGTTCGAGTCTCTCTCGCGGCACCACGTTGGAAAAGCCAAAGAGTTTTGTTCACTTTATTGACAGTTGGCGAATCGGCGTTACTTGATATACTATTTTGGGCTTAATAACCAATTGGCGGTTTCGTTTTTGGGCAAGAAAATATTCTTATCATAGATTATGACTAGAAAAATTATTTACAGCATTGTTGGATTATTGATGGGCGCTTTTGTCGGTTTAGTTATATCTGCGCTAATCAAAGTTAACACAATAGCATTGCTAATTTTGGTTCTTGTTTTTGCTTTTTTGTTTACAATTTTTGGTATCCGACTTGCAAAAATACTGAATCTACGAGAAAAACGAAGTATATCGTTGGAGCAAGAATTAAAGAAAGAAGATCCTCTGGTCCAAAACAGGTTGCCAGTAAAAGTTTTTTTGGGATGGTTGGTTTTCTCAGTGTTGCCGTTAAATCTACTCATATTCGATAGTAGTTTTGTCCAGTATTTGGTTTTATATTTCTCAATTTTATTTATTTTGATAATTGGTGTTCTCTACACACATTTTTCTAAATTCTCAACAGTTTCTATTCACTTTACTTCTCTTGGAATAGTTCTTTGTATTTATCCATTTTTTGTCATGGGATCTTTCCCTTTCTCAACACTTTCTTTCTTTTTTAGTTTTGCTCTGCTTTTTTCAGGATTTTTCATCCCTTTCGTAAGTTTAGAATTAACATGGTGGTTATACACCATAGGCGGACGTACTGCTTTGCCTTCACAACACAGATGGTTGGAATCCACAAAGGTAAGCAACAACGTATTATCTATGCATGGATGGATATATCCTAAACCCGCCCAATCTTTTATTATTTTCCTGAGCATGATAGGGTGGTTTTTGGGGTCCATAATCTTTCCACGACTATCTAATGAAATAGTGGTAATTATTTTAAAGCTGGTTGCTCTTTTCATGGTTTTTGGTTTAAGCTTAACGCTGGGTACGTATTTAAATAAGTTACAAGTAATGCGTGTTTAATTAATGCTTTTGAAAGTGTCAGCGGTACGGCTCCGCCGCATTTTCGGATTTTCGCGGGGGGCTTTCCTCGCCGCCGCAGGCGGCAAAATGCGTTCGGACTACTTTAAGAATACTGCACAAGACATCAAGGCTGTATAAGTGGCGGTTCTAGCTATATACTATACCTTGTGTAACTTCTTGACTAGCTTATGCAATCGATTAACCCCATCTAGCAATAGAGTAACATCTTGACGAGTATGAGCTATAAAATCTTGATCTGCTACTGTGGCACCCGTTAGATATAAATCCGATTTGGAGACATTAACTCCACGTACAATCACACTCTCTCCACTAGTGTGATCCCTACCTTCTACAAAAGAAATCCAAGGGCTTTCCGTCGCTACGTCGCCGTATTCCATCCAAGATATCATCAGACAGAGGATTTGAGGTCATAATTTTATACAGTAGTAATTATATTTTATACTTTTTAGGAGAATTTTCAAATAAATTCACAGTAAATCCTGCGGATGAAGCTACCATAGGTTTTCTCCTCCTTATTTTGATATACTATGCGTAGTTTTTCAAGTTCGACCAGAAGCGGATCATAATAAAAACTGTCTTCTGCACAAAAAACAAAATTTATTTCTATTCGGGGTGTAGTTCAGTTGGCTAGAACGTACGCTTTGGGAGCGTAAGGTCGAGAGTTCAAGTCTCTCCACCCCGACAAAGTCAAATTTTTGGCGGCGCCCGCCTCTGCCCCTAAAAAATGATATAGTTTCTGCCAGCTGAAACGCACTTTTTTATCGTCTATTTTTTTTTCTCAGTTTTTAATGATCAGTTTGTTGCTCTCCCAGTCATGTAATTTTTTCATCGTCATGCTGGTCGCTATTTATCTTCGACTATTCCACTGTTGATAAAACAAGTTTTTTTCTGCAACAGCATTTTGTTTATACTCCTCAACTCCAATCGAAACTCTTGCGGCTGGGTGATTATTTGTTGTCCCAAAACGTGTTGCATGTGCGATAACCGCATCTTCTTTGAAAGGCAACAATTCAATAACATCGCCTATGAGGGGGGCAAATTCCAATATATCCGTCAAATTTGCAAACGCAATTTCTGTATTGTGCGATCTCAAAATTTGTGCTAGTTCCTCCATATATTCCCGATTAGAAAGATCGCCTTGGGAAAAAAGCACGGGTGTACTTGTTAGTTTATGCTTTGCTCGTAAAAATCGGTTATCTGAATTTAAGAAATGAAATTTTCCCAATGCTTGTTTTTCGATTTCAAGCCATTCATTCGGGTCAATACCTTTAGCTTTCGTTTCTGCTGCATGAGGATTTTGATAAACCCATTGTTCATAGAAACTACGCGTTTGTGAGTGCCGTAGAGCTGTGATGGTCTGTCGTGACCATTCGAGGACAAAAGCATTGTAATCGAGAACAAGCCAGGCATCAATATCAATTTCTGGCGCAATCGAAAGGAGCGCGCCGGTTCCAACAACAATTCCTAAACGTATCGATCCAGTTTTCTTTTGCTGTTCTTTTAGCTTAATCTGAATAGTATCCATTAAGTTACCGAAATTATGGTCATCTTTGTGAAGATACGGAACAGGCTCTCTGGTTATACGACCACGATGTGGTATTGACTCTAGATCTGACTGAAACTCACCCATTTCTCTGTTTAATTTGTCCCTTTCTTCAATTTTAACTATCAACCCTGCGCTTATTCCACTAAAAGAAAAGTCGGAACCAAAAAAATGTTTAATTGTTTTTAAGGCACGTAAATTTGGTTCAAGTTCGTGCTCAGCATATTCATAGTCCTTTTCTCCGGGAGTACGAAGTTCAATTGTTTTACCAAGCTCTCGTGTTTTAAGTCTTTGATCAATTTCATATATTTCATGAAGTGTTATCCCTATCGCGCTTGCTTCCCATGGAGAATTTGACCAAGCCAGTTGACTTAACTGAAGGCTGTTTAATGATACTTTAATATGAGTGAGACTTTCTTTTCCGTCCGGACTCTCAAAAAAAGAGGTATGTCCCATCTGCTCACCTAGACCAGTATCATGTTCAAGCATATCTACAAATTGTATTATCCCCTTACACTTTTTTAATAAAGGATGACAGTCTTGAAGCGCAAACGGGAGAATTTTTTGCAAAGACTCTTTAAAATTTTTAGCATTAGGTATGGTTGGAATTTCTACTATCCAATTTTCAGATTCGGGTAATGGTTCTATCATGTAATAGTTATCTAGATTTACTTCCTCACCACTCAGATAAAAACCAATTGGGGGATTTTCTATATCTAGGGAGTTAGCTCTGTCTACAGCGTCTTTTACCTTCCAATTTCCACCATATTCCTTCACTAACTGTTTTTCTAAATCTGCTGAATTTCTGGCTTTCCAAATTCGGACAACTCTTTTTTTATTTCGTTCGTCTGTTTGAGCTATAGTAGGATCGAAAGCTACTATTGACCCATCAAGATTAAGGGCTACTCCTATTTCATGATTCTTATTATTTTTGCGTGTTCCCCATATCCCAATTGAGCGATAGCCTTTTTTCCTTAAATCATTCATTACATCCATTACTCCTCCGATACACATATTGTGGACTAAATCAGATAAAGTTGGAGTCTCACCCATCTCTAGTTTCAAACGATACAATTCCGATCCTGGGTTTGCAGCTTCTCTTTCCTGAAATGCATTTGTTGAATCGAAAATATTTCGTTCTAATGTATGATCTTCCATAATTTTTATTTTCTGTTAAAATTATATCAGTTTTTTGGCTCGAACCGGAAAGATTTTTTATAAGCGAAAGCGCGAGTAACGAAAAGAGGGCGCGGAGAGTGGCGTCACTCACTAGTGGCGCCTACAGCTTGGATTTAAAATTCGGTCCAAACTTTTTCGCAAATCCCGACGTTCGACAAGTTTAAAGTCTACGACACTAGGCGAAAAAACCTACGCTAGCCAACAATTTTGGATATAGAGATAAGTTGTTACTCTACATTAGAGTAAGATATACTAAAAATAGGAATATTTGCACTTGGGAGGTGGTTTAAAATTAGAATAAGATATGTATTTTTTGCTGTGCTAGTGCTCTCATTGCTTAGCTACATTATTACAGGTAGAGCTATTATACATAGTATCATAGAACTTGCCGTCTTAAGTTACGTTTTGTTCTTTACGAATAAAATTGAGTCTAACTATAAATCTGATGGAACTTTGACAGGTAGTGAAAAAGTCTCAGTGATTATTACAGAACTTTTTAACCCAATAATTGCTCAAGCATTTTATTATTATTGCTGGAAAACACGGTTTCCAAAAAGAGCCGGTCAAGCGAATAAGTATGGGTGGTTAACATTCGGTTTTGAACTGCTTCTGGGTGCGGCGATAGTTGTCTTCGGATCAATACTAGTCAAATTGAGTTTATGAAAAATATTATTTTTTTGATTGCCTTGGGAATCATCATTTACGTCGCAGTTAAATTCTATTTTTCATCTTTAACAAAACCGCAAATACAATCTCCACGTATCTCCATAAACAATCATTCTTTTATACTTGAAGTAGCCGACACTGATGCAAAACGTGCTCAAGGATTATCGGACCGATTAACCTTAGACCAAAGTCATGGCATGTTGTTTGTATTTCCTACAAAAGATCGCTATGCATTTTGGATGAAAGACATGCATTTTCCGCTCGATTTTATATGGATTGAAGATGATCTGATCGTTGATATTACTGAAAATGTACCCACACCCGTTACGGCAACCTACCTACCCCGGTATCAACCTAAATCTCAAGTAAATAAAGTTTTGGAAATTAATATGGGAGTAGTCAAAAAGAATGGTATCATTATTGGTCAAAAAGTTTCTTTTTCAGGATTTTATATTCACTAAGCTGCTAAAAAGAGAAGACTGCACGTTTGACTTGGGAGCTCCGTATATATTTTAATTCGAACTTGGTTTCAAAACAACTCGTGACTCTCGAAAGCGGAGTGGCGTCCGAATGGGGTCGGCCGCCACAGTTATTCATACACTCGGCTAATCGCCTCATAATTATTCTTCGCTCGCGTTAGTCCCGCCTCTGGCGGGAAAGGCTGTCCCCGCTAAGCGGGGAGCCGCTTGGCCTACCGGCCTCAACCGGTCACCGTATCATAGTCGGAAAGACCGTAAATATGCCTATAATACGACTAGTTCACCGTAATCGCGGTGGCACGGTCACCGTTGACGGTTGACTGGTTGGTAGTACGCTGAAGTATGAATACAAACGAGACAAGGGATAAACATGGCAGGTTCAGTCCGAAAGCTCCAATTCCACCTTTAATTCAGACTGGAAGTTCTGATGAAGCAGTTGGTCTGACAGTTCCAGACAATATTAATTTAACTTCTTTAATTGGCAAAAGGATTTTGGCAATGATTGTGGTTATCGGCTGTTTTATTTTAATCGGGCTTGGCCACGATGGAGTGATTAACTCGGTACTTATAGCAGTTGTAGCTTTTTACTTTGGCGTTAAAAGCACTCCACCAGTGGAGTAAGCCAAAAGGACGATTTCAAGTTTTTCTTTGGCGGCAAATTTTCACCTCTTTTTGGAAGATTTCGCTCTTTTATTAAAATCGAGTGCAAGACTAAGCCAGTGGTCTAAATTTTTCTGTGTTTTAGTCCCTGCCTGATTCACGAAGATAAACCCCCGCATGGGCTTATTCGAAATGTCCATGGTGCGAGCACCTTTTCTCTTGAGCGCATTATCGTGAATTTCTGGATCAAATCGCACCATCAAGTCCTCCTTGTGCACGCCGACGCACATCTTATGATTGACCTTAAAAGTTAAGCCACCCATCATTTTCTTTTCTTCAACGTCCCGCCGTGGAAGCGACTCTCGTACCCTCTGTGCTAACTTTTCATCGTAGGCCATAGCACTATGATAAACTTAGTTTTTTATTGGGGCTCTACCCTCGGCGTAATTCTTGATTGATTGCAGTGCGGCCATACGGTTTTTCTTCAGATCCATTTTTATCATCGGATTCATCAGCCACCCCATGAGTCCTTTGGTGCGGTGATAGAATGTGAATATAAAACGGGTATTATCCTTTCCTTCTGGAACGACTTCCATTGACGCCCCAACGTCTTTGAGGATTTTAGACATGCCAAAACTGTCTTCATAAATGAGGAAGGTTATCTTCCTGCCTTCAATTTGTTCAGTCCGGATTTCCTGATACCATCCTTTTCTTTTCTCCGAGAACTTGGCATACACTTTTCTTTTGCTCCCGACACCTTCCTCTGTCTGCCGGGGAGCTAAATACACCTCAATCTTCTGCACGGGAGGGCCCCAATCTTCCAACCGCTTGGAGTCCTTTATCAGAGGCCAGACAGTAGAAACATGAGCATCGATGACTATCTCATCTTGACCTTGATTTTTTGGCATCTGCGAAAAATTTGGCTTTATGTGATTATTCTCCATATTTTATTTCTTCGGCAGCGGCGACCACAGCGCAAGCGGTGCGCCGGTTGGGTCAAACACAATGCTCACGATGCCGTTTGGCGTCTCATGGGTATCGTGCAAAACCTTTGCGCCGAGTTTTAGCGCTTTTGCTGTCGCAACCTTTACATCTTCTACCGAGACATATGGAGTCCAATGAGAGGGAACGTGCCCCTTGCCCCGGTTCTCTTTTATTCCCATGCCCAATTCCTTTGCGGCTCCTGCTGTGACCATTACATAGCCGCCCATTTCATTCATTTCCCAACCGAACATTTCTTGATAAAACTTCTTTGCCGCCGCCAGATTGTCGTATGCTAGTTCAAACCATACAAATTTATGTTCCATTTTGTCACCTCCTGTTCTATATAACTTACTTGTAAAGTACAAGTGATTTTAGTATATTGTGCTTATGGATAAAAAGTCAAGGGCTATTTACACTATGGGGAAACAACAAAACAGACGCTCTGATTGTCCAATCAATTTTGCTCTTCAAACCTTTGGTGATACTTGGTCTCTGTTGATTATTCGCGATTTAATGTTTTTTGGGAAAACTAGCTATGGGGACTTTCTAAGTTCAGAAGAACATATTTCTACGAACATTCTGGCGACCAGACTTTTCCACCTTGAGGATTTTGGTATCGTTGAAAAAATGCCTCATAAAACTGATAAAAGGAAAGATACATATAGTCTTACGCAAAAAGGTATTGATCTTTTGCCAGCACTGCTTGAAATAATAATTTGGAGCGCAAAGTACGACCCTCAGACTGCTGCACCAAAAGAATTTGTTGCGGAGGCAAAAACCAATCGCGAACAGCTAATTAAGCAAATTAAAACTGCATTAAAACAGAAAAAAGTTTTGTATCAACCACTCTGAATGTTTATGCCAACGATAATGCATACTTCATGCTTTTATCAAGAAGTTTAGGAAATTGGCTACTATTTTCTAAAATTCTTTTTGGGAGCACTGCGTACTCCTTTTTTATATGGCCATTGGGAAAGTATTTTAGGTGTTTTACATCTTTTCGTTGAAAAAAAATATTTAACGTTTCCTGGGGCAGTCTAAGCGCAACCCCAAATTTCCCGTACGAAATAAATATACGGTCATTAATATAACCACCGACAGCACCAAAGACATTTTTGAATTCTAACTGATATGTAGTAGCAAGTTTGGGGTTAGCTTGCTCTAATAATTTTGTTATTTTCTCAAAATACCTATTTTGCATATTCAAGTTTTTCCTTAGCGATCAATCCTATTCAATAGGTATCTTTCATAAATAATTGCCTTATTTGAAAAACCGCTATCCTATATTTTGATTATATAACAGAAGTTAACAGTAAGTTTATCGCAATCATAGGCCATTCACGAATATAATCATTAAGATAAAGAAACTATGTCAAAAATATTGGGTATTACAATTCCAGCAGGTTATGGTTCTTCTGCCGATGACTGCAGTGACCAAACAATCGAAATTCCGGTTTCAGAGACTAAAGGAATTAGAAATGCTTTTGCTATACAAGTAAGCGGTGAAAGTATGATTGGAGCAGGGATAGAAGATGGAGATGTTGCTATTATATCTTCTCAACAGGTTGCTAATGATGGAGATATTGTTGCAGCACTTTATGATGATGGAGTTACGTTGAAAAGATACCGGGTTGTGGACGGAATACCAATGCTTATGCCTGCAAACCCAAAATTCAGACCGATAATTGAAAATTTTGAAATTCAAAGGAAATTAATTAACCTGAAAAAGAAATAACGGGAATTTTTGCTTCTTTCTTTTTGTTCGAGCCGACTTTTTAGAACAGCGATTAGCCGAGTGTATGAATAACTGTGGCGGCCGACCCCATTCGGACGCCACTCCGCTTTCGAGAGTCACGAGTTGTTTTGAAACCAAGTTCGAATTAAAATATATACTGAGCTCAGAGTGGAAAAAGTTGGGTTTTTGCGTGCCGCGATCGGCCGCGCGGCAAGCAAATCAGCCGGAATTCTGGGTAAAAAGTGGATATGACTCATAATTAAATGAAAAGTTATAGCAGAAAAAGAAAGTCGCAAAAATTATGATTTAAGAAGTGGTATTCTTAAATCATATGAAGAATAAGACATCTTCATGTTCTCCACTCAAATATCTTGGGTATTGTAGAAAATCCACAGATGAAAAAGATAGACAGATTATGTCCATTGAGCAGCAGATTGAAGAATTAAAAGAATTTGCTAAAAGAAGTGGTTTTGAAATAGTTGATTTTTTCACAGAAGCTAAAACTGCTAAAAAACCAGGTCGTAAAATATTTAACAATCTTCTGAAACTGATAGAAAAAGGATATGCAAATGGCATTGTTGCTTGGCATCCTGACCGTTTGGCAAGAAACTCTGTTGATGGTGGAAAGATTATCTATTTATTAGATACTGGCCAACTTCAGGATTTAAAATTCCCTAATTTCTGGTTTGAAAATACTTCTCAAGGAAAGTTCATGCTCAACATTGCTTTTGGCCAATCAAAATATTATGTAGATAATCTTTCAGAGAATGTAAAACGTGGAGTTCATAACAAAGCTAAAAATGGTGGTTGGCCAGGAAGAGCTTCCATTGGATACAAAAATGATAAAAACACTTTGACTGTAGTGGTAGATAAACAAAAATCTCCAATCATTAAAGAAGTTTTTAAAAGATTTGCATCAGGCGAATTTTCAACAATGCGTGAAGCTTCAGAATTCTTTTCAAAAAATAAAATAGTTGGCAAAAATTGAAGGAAGCTTCACTTTAATCAAATTCGCCGCATGCTTTCTCGGCCATTTTATTTTGGCAAAATCGAATATGGAGGCATTTCAAGTGAAGGCAAACATATTCCTTTAATTTCAAAAAATCTGTTTGATAAAGTTCAGAATCATTTAAAAGTTGATTACTCAACTAATAAACCAAGAAAATATGAGTTTGCCTTCACAGGATTTATAAAATGTTCTGAATGTGGTGGAAGCATAACGGCCGAGAAGCATACAAAATATTACAAGAAAACTGATCGAAGAGCAGAATATGTATATTATCGTTGTACTAAAAAATTAGGTGTTTGCAGTCAACCATATCTGGATGAAGAAAAAACTGATCACGAAATAAGAGAACTGGTTAAAACAGTATCTTTAAATAGAGTTTGGGAAGGTGATTTTAAAAAATTGTTTGCTGAAGATGAAAATAATCTTTATCTAAAAGTTGAAAGTAAATTATTAGAGTTAACCAGTTCTCTTCAAGCAGTTGAAAAGAAATTAGATAAGCTTCTGGAGTCGTTTTTAGATGAAGTTGTTGATGAAGAGTCATACCAACTTAAAAAGAATCAACTGCTTGACATAAAGCTAAATCTTAAATCCAAAATTGAGAAAACTAAATCCGAGGGAGGTACTTGGCTCGAACCTCTAAGTGAATTCATCAATGTGTCCGCAACTGCGGACAAAATTACGCGAGCGAAGAATAAATCCAATGACCTCTCGGTCATTGATAAAAAAGTCGGCTAGAACTACCTGCTTCATACGAGTA